>DATLUX010000292.1:0-64501 GCA_035577805.1 Verrucomicrobiia bacterium | reverse complement strand
GGTAACGCATCCTAATGGGCCGCGACAGGCAGTCAAGATGGAACGGCAGCGCGCGGCGCGGCGCGGCAGGGTCACGGCACCACTGCCGAATGACTCCAGATTGTCACCAAACTAAGGGTTGCACGGAGTCGCCGCCCACCGATAAGATGCGCCATCACCACCTCAACCGCCGGCGGGCGCTCGAGTCATTGCGGACCGGCGCGAGGAGAAGTTCAAACCCGATGCGACTGTCAGTGCATAGTAAGAGCAAACAGTGGAGGAACCAATGAGCTTTAATTTACTCCCTAGTCTTTTTGTCCTTGAACGGTCAGCACTTTGGATAACCCTTCTCTTCGCCGCCCGCGCATGTGGAGCGACCGTTGCGCTGCAGAATGCCACAGCCACGTTGTCCCAGGCTGGCGGCTGGAATGTGGGCACCGTGATCGACGGAGTGATCAACGCCGAGGTGGGTTGGGCGGTCTACAATTTCTCTCTCAATCAGGCGCAAGCAGAGACCGCCGTGTTCGAGACGTCTGCGGATGTCGGCTTTGCTGGGGGCAGCTTGTTTACCTTTCGGCTTTCTCAAGTCAACCATAACCCTCAACACACGATCGGACGGTTTCGATTGTCAGTGACTACCGACAGCAGGGATAATTTTGCCGACGGCTTGGCTAATGGTGGAGACGTGAGTGCCACCTGGACGGTACTTGCTCCGTCAACTGCTCTGGCTACGGGTGGAATCCAGCTGGACGCGCTTAGCGACGGCTCCATTCTGGCCAGCGGAGCCAACCCGAACAACTCGGTCTACACGGTCACCGCTGGAACAACCATGGAGCATATCACCGGAATCCGGTTGGAAGTCATGGAGGACGCGTCCCTGCCATTTAATGGCCCTGGACGGTACCCATCGAACGGCAACTTTGTCTTGAGCGAGTTTGAGCTTGATGTCGTTCCTGTCCCCGAGCCTTCGGCGGTGCTGCTTTTGAGCTGCGCTGGGCTGGCCCTGGTGACTTGGAGGATGTTGAATCGTCGCAGGTCGGGTCGCGGCGCAAGCTGAGGCACGCCCTGCAGATGCCTGCCGGCCAATCTCTACGATCTGGTCATCTTTCTCTTTGCAGGCGGTCCCAAGGCGGTGGTTCGTCTCGGTAAATTGTTACTTTCCTATTGCTCTGCCTGACGGATTCACGCCAAGTTTTCAGGAAGATGATCAAAGCTGGCATCGCGCGACTTTTCAATTCTTTGGGCTACAGGATAGTGCGCACAGAGTTGGGTTTCAGTCGCCCGGAGCTGGAAACTTATCAGCAAGTGCAGGAATACACGGCGACCACCATCGAACGTTTGGTGGGACTCGTTGATGCGGTCCGGTACGTGTCGGCCAACCGGATCGAAGGCGATGTGGTGGAGTGCGGTGTTTGGCGCGGAGGCAGCATCATGGCCGCCATGCACGCACTGATCAAAATGGGAGACCTCACTCGGCACTTCCATCTGTTCGACACCTTCGAAGGAATGACTGAACCGACCGAGAAGGACGTCATGTATGACGGCCAGGCCGCCAAATCCCTGATTGATCGAGACAAGGCAACTTTTGGCCAGGACCACAACTGGTGTGTTGCAAGCCTCGACGATGTGCGGAAAAACGTGCTCTCAACGGGATATCCGAAGGAGCGAGTTCACTTTATCCAGGGTAAAGTCGAACAGACCATCCCTCAGCATGCGCCAGCGAAGATCGCCTTGCTGCGTTTGGACACGGATTGGTACGACTCGACCGCGCACGAACTGGTTCACCTCTACCCGCGACTCACGGCGCAGGGTGTCCTTATCATTGACGATTATGGCCACTGGGAAGGGGCCCGCCAAGCCACAGATGAATACTTCGCCAAACAAAAGCTCCAGCCCCTGTTCTGCCGCATGGATTACAGTGCCCGCATGGCGATCAAGCCATCCGAATTATAGGCTGGGCATGCTCAGCACCGATTCTATATGAACTCCATGCGTAGCTCACAGCCGGCACGATCAAATCGGGCACTCTTAACGGCAGCGTTCGTGCTCCTTTTGATCACGACCTTTGTCTTCAGCAAAAGCCTGTCTCCGGCGCAGGTACTCTTTGCCAACGATGGCCCCCTGGGAGTGCTTGCCTCAGATTCACTCAAAATGCCGAAGGCCTATGGGGGGATGTGGATGGATACAAATTGGCTGGGGTCTCCGGGCGGAAACGGCGCCATCGGTTTTACTTACCTCCTCCTGTGGGTGTTGGGTCCCGTAGGATTCGCCAAGTTCTATGTTCCTTTCACGCTGTTCATCCTGGGATTGTGCGCCTGGTTTTTCTTTCGCAAGCTCGGGTTCACTCCCGTCGTATGCCTTTTGGGCGGGATTGCGGCAGCGCTCAACTCGAACTTTTTTTCCAACGCATGCTGGGGATTGGCTACCAGAGGGCTTGCCCTGGCGGCAGCTTTCCTGGCGCTAACCGCAGTCCACAGCGCATTCACTAGCCGATCCATCCTGGGGGCCGGTATTAAGGTGATCTTGGCCGGATTGGCGATCGGACTTTCAATCGCCGAAGGCGCCGATAACGGAGCTATTTTTAGTCTGTTTATCGCTGCCTACGCATTCTTTGGGTGGTTGATTCAAGACACCAAAGCCAGAGTCATCAAGGGTATAGCCACCGTGGCGGTGATGGCGTTGTTCGCGGCGATTCTGGCTGCGCAGACCGTGGCGGTGTTTCTCACCAAGGACGTCAAAGGCACGTTGGTGGACAACCCGGCGGCCATGGGCAAGGCGGAGCGTTGGAATTGGGCGACACAGTGGAGCTTGCCCAAGATGGAGAGTTTGCGCGTGGTTGTGCCCGGCCTGTACGGTTACCGGCTCGATACGCCCGGCGGAGGCGATTACTGGGGCAGCGTAGGACAAGAGGCGGGTTGGGAGGAAGGCCACAAGGATCCGGCCTGGGTCAAAGCGCATCCGAATGCGTTCCCGCGTCATTCGGGGGCGGGCGAGTATGCCGGTGTGTTGGTCGTGTTGGTGGCTCTGTGGGCCTTGGTCCGCTCGTTCGTAGCCCCAGGCGGTTCCTTCACATCGATAGAACGGCGCATGATCTGGTTCTGGGGCGGCGCGGCGCTGGTGGCATTGCTTTTGTCGTGGGGCCGTGACGCGCCCTTTTATCAATTCATCTACGCGTTGCCTTACTTCTCGACGATCCGGAATCCGATGAAGTTCATGCATCCGTTTCACATGGCTGTGATGATCCTGTTTGCCTACGGGCTTCAAGGCATCTGGCGACGCTACCTGGAACCCGCCGCCGGAACGGTGGGCAAGTTCAAAGGCCCGGCAGCCCTGGCCGAGAAGCGTTGGTTTATCGTCGGCACCGTGGTCGTGGGAGTGTCCATCTTGAGCTGGCTGGTTTATGCCTCCGCGCAAACTGCCCTGTCACGGCATCTAGTCGAAAACCTGGCCTACGAATCGGACGCCGCCAACGCCATCGCCAAATTCAGCAGCGGTGAAGTAGGGTGGTCAGTGTTTTTCCTGTGCGCTTCGGCGGCGCTGCTGTTCCTGATCACGCGCGGCACTTTCGTCGGCCCACGCGCCGTTTGGGCCGGCGTGCTCCTGGCCGTCATCCTCGTAGCCGATCTGGGTCGGGCCAACGCGCCTTGGATCAAGTACTACGACTACAAGACCAAGTATGCCAATAACGGCGTCCTGAAGCTTCTTGCGGACAAACCATACGAACATCGCGTCACCGCCCCCGCCATCCAATGGGACCGCAACTACAGCATCCTCTATCAGCTTGTCTACGGCTTGGAGTGGCTCCAAAACCAGTTTCCTTATTACAACATCCAATCTTTGGACCAACCGCAGGATCCGCGGCCACCAGCCGACAAAGTGGCTTATCGCACCGCTCTGGGCACCAACATCGTGCGGCTTTGGGAGCTGACCAACACCCGGTTTATCCTCGGCACAGCCAACAACTTTGTGGAAGTGCTCAATCAACAACTCGATCCCACTCAGCGGCGGTTCCGAGTGCACACGCGATTTAGCGTGACTCAAGACGCAGACCGCAACATTGCAGCTCGAATCGATGACAATGGGTCCTTCGCATTAATCGAATTCACCGGGGCTCTCCCACGCGCCAGCCTGTATACCCGCTGGCAGGTCAGCACCAATGACCAAGCCACTCTAACCACGTTGGCCAATCCCACCTTTGATCCACACCAGGAAGTTATCGTCGCCGGCGCAATCCCGGCCGCAACGAATCAACCGCCCAACGCGGCCGCGGGTAGCGTTGAGTTCTCCAATTACTCATCCAAAAAGGTCGTGCTGAAAGCCAACGCCGGCGCGCCGTCCATTTTGCTGCTTAATGACAAAGTCGATCCGAATTGGAAAGCCACGGTCGACGGGCACTCCGCCCAAATCCTGCGCTGTAATTTCCTCATGCGCGGCGTGCAGCTCCCCGCCGGACAGCACACGGTCGAGTTTCGCTATGAACCACCGTCGAACGTTTTCCTCATCAGCCTCGGGGCTACTCTGTTCGGCCTCGCTCTTTGTGTGGTGTTATGGGTGACCGAGCGGCGGCAGCCAGGAAGCCCGTGACGCTGTCGCACCGCCGAAGGCAACGACCGAAGCACCGTGAGCACCCCAAGCCACCAGGACTCTTACTATCGGCAGAATGAAGCTTACGCAGACTTTCTCGCCGGATGGGATGCGGGGTTCTACGCGAAATATGCCGATACCCTGAAGCCGCGCCGGCCCGGCGCGCGCGCATTGGATGTCGGTTGCGGCGTCGGCCAGGTCGTGGCCCGCCTTCAGGAAGCCGGCTTCGAGGCGCACGGCGTGGATGTCTCCGAACCCAACATAGCCCGAGCCCGCCAATTCTGTCCGCATTGCCAGCTCTACGACGGACGCGTCCTGCCTTTCCCCGACGCGCACTTCGCCAGTGTCGGCGCCCTGAATGTCCTGGAGCACGTGGACGAACCTGAAACGTTCATTCGAGAATTAGTCCGCGTCGCCGAGATTGGCGGCCGCATTGTGCTTTCCAGCCCCAACTTTTTCCGCGTCCTCGGCTTCCGGGATTATCATCCGCGCATGCGCGGAGTAGGCAACAAATGGCGCAACTGGCGACGTTTGCGCGAAAAGCAGCAGCAGATACACTCCCACCCACAATCCGTCCGGTTCGATCGCATGCCGCCGATCGTTAAGGAACCGTTCACTCCTGATGATGATGCGGTCGTAGCGACGAACGCGCTGGAGATGGAATTTTTCCTCACGCGCTCCGGTTGTCGCGTAGAAAGCGTTTCTTGTTGCGATCGCTATGTCGCCAAGCCGATAGATTTTCTCCTCAACCTCGGCCCATGGCGTTATGACATGTTCAACTCTTTCCTGGTGGCAGTTCGGGACCGATGAACGGACCTACCGAAAGGAATCGTACGTGTCTGGAAATCAGCCGCCCTTCGCCCGCTCTTCAAGCAGCGCCTCGGCCAGCACTTCGGCCATATGGCGAGGGCGGCGCGGGGTGAGATGTTCGATCTGATGGCGGCAGCTGGTTCCGGAAGCGACGACGGTGACATGAGGGGGCTGGGCGTTGAGGAGCGCGACCAGCGGCGCGGCGATGCGCACGGACAGATCATATTTGGATTCCAAGGCGCCGAAGGCGCCGGCCATCCCGCAACAACCCGTCTCGAGCAAGGTGGCGGTTCGACCCGGCAAGCGCCGGCCCAGGCGGGCCAGGAAGCTGACCTCGACTAACGCCTTGGCATGACAATGGCCGTGAATGAGGAGCCGTTCGGGTTGCTCCACAAATTCAAGCGCGGACGGCTCACGCTCGAGTAATTGATCAATGAAAGATTCGAATAGATGGCACCGTTGGGCGATGGCGGCGGCTCCCGGCAGTTTCAACTCCCGATAGTCTTCGACGAACATCGAATAACAAGACGGTTCCAGGAATAGGATCGGTTCGTGGCCCGGTCCGGCCGAGAGCACCGTCAGGTTATGGAGGCCGTGGCGAGCCGCGCGGTCGAGATCGCCCTGACTGAACGCCGGGCGGCCGCAGCAACGGCGCTGCTGCACCAGGGCTACTTCGAAGCCCGCTGCTTCCAACACACGCACGGCGGCCTGGCCGATATGCGGTTCGTGGTAACGGACGAAGGTGTCGTCCCATAACCAGACGCGTCCGCGCGGGGCGAAAGTTTTGCGGGCGGCGAGCCGGCCGGCAAACCAGGCATCAAAACGTTCTTGGGCATAAGGTGGCAATGGGCGCCGATCGGTGAGGTCGAGATGCTGGCGAAGCAACCGGCGCAACCAGGGCCAGCCCAAGGCGGCATTGGCCAGCTCCGGAGCCAAACAACCCAGGCGGCCCAAGGCATCAACGGACGCCACCAGCCGCGTGCGCAAGGGCAGACCGCAGCGCTGATATTTGGCGTGCAACAGTTCAGCTTTCAGCAACGCAAGGTTTACATTGGAGGGACATTCGGCGGCGCACGCTTTGCAACCCAGGCAATGCTCGAGCACGTCGGCCAACGCGGCGGATTCCAGCAAGGCACCTGGATCAAAGGCGGCTCTACCATCCGGTGATGCGCCCTCCACCCAACTGAGTTCGAGTTCGCTGGGAGCGCTTGGCCCGCCGTCGGCGTCGGGATGAACGCACTGTTTAACGGCCGCACGTCGCTGGGCGTCCAGCACGGCGCGGATCACATTGGCGCGTCCGCGCGTGGACATGATTTCCTCGCCGGTGGCGAGGAAGGTCGGGCACATGGTAGGTGTCTCTTTGCGACAACCGCCGCAGCCGTTGCATTGTTCGAGATGCCGGACGAAAGATTCGTCTTTGGCGGCGTAAGCGAGCACGGGCGTGAAAGGCAATTCGTGCGAGGGCTCGGCCCCGAGCCGCATATCGGCATCGCAACGATAACGGCCGTCGCCGAGAATCTTTCCGGGATTAAAGAGCCGTCCGGGATCGAAGGTATCCTTGACCTGTTGCATGACGGCGTGGAGCTCATCGCCGAGCTGGTCGCGGATGAATTCGGTGCGCGCGATCCCGACTCCGTGTTCGCCGGTCAACGATCCTTTGAATTGCCGCACGAGCGCGGAGACATCCTGCATGATCTGCCGGAACTTTTTCAGATCGGCCGCGGCGTGCAGATCAAGGACCGGCCGCACATGGAGCAAGCCGGAGGCGGCATGTCCGTAAAAGCACGCTTCCAACTGCAAGGGACGCAGGAGACCTTGCAGAGCCGCGACGTACTCGGGGAGTTGTTCGGGCCGCACGGCAGCGTCCTCGATGCCAGTAACGGGTTTGGCATCGCCGCGGCAGCCGGTGAGCAAGGCGACTCCGGCTTTGCGCATGTTCCAAAGCAACGCAGCCTCTGCGCCGGTTTGAAGCAGGTGCGTGCGTTGGCCGAGCCGTTTGGCGTCCAGGGCCGCGAGCCGTTCCGGCACGGCGTCGTCGAAGAATTCAACGATCAAAATGCTTTCACAAGGTTTGGCATCGAGTTGGAGCAGATCGCGGGCGGCTTGGAAGGCGAGTTGCCCCCGAGTTTGATCGCAGAGAACGCGATCGATGTGTTCAATGGCGGCCGGTTTCAGATCCAGCAATTCGACTGTAGCCTGCATCGCCTCGGCAATGGAGGCGAAGAAGATCAGGCCAACTCCACGAGTGCGTGGCAGGGGCACGATTTGCAGCTCAGCGGACATAATGGCGGCCAGGGTGCCTTCGCTCCCGGCGAGCAGGTGGCTGAAATTGTCAGGCTCATTGAAAAGCCGATCGATCCCGTAACCCGGCCACCGTTTCAACAAGTCGCGGGGCAAACGCTGCGTGATCAGGGGTCCATGCTGTTGAATCAGGGCCGTCAGATCCCGGCGTTCCTTGAGCAAGCCGGTTTGTTCGCGGCCAATCGTTTCAATCCGTCCGTCCGCAAGCACAATTTCCAAGTGCCGCACGTGATCGGCGGTGGTGCCATAGATCGGCACGTGCGAACCGGAGGAGTTGTTGGCGATCATGCCCCCGATGGTGGCGCGTGAACTGGTGGCTACATCCGGCCCGAAACAGTAGCCGTACGGCTTGAGGAACGCGTTTAACGAATCGAGCACCACGCCCGCCCCGACATGGACAGTGCGCTTCTCCAGATCCAGTCGGCCAATGGCGCGGTTATGTCGGGCAAAGTCGATGATCAACCCGTCACCAAGAGCGCCTCCTACCAATCCAGTGCCCGCGCCGCGCGGAGTAACGGACAGCCCCGCGTCGCCTGCTGCCAGAATGACGGCGCGCGCCTGCTCGGCATTGCGGGGGAACGCCACGGCGCGGGGAGCAACTCGATGAATGGACGCGTCCGTCGCATAGAGTTGGCGTGTGACAGCGTCAGCGCGCACCTCGCAATCCGTCGCCTGGAACGCGGCTAATGATGTGGGCTCCAAGATAGTGTCCATTCGAATCGCCGAGCCGGATTAGCATGGGTCTTGAACTCGTTAACGTCCACTTTCATCTGGATGCCATCACGGCTTTGGGCCCCGGGAAATCCCTGTGCTCCGAGTGCTCATTCGGCATTCGGCATTCGGCATTCGGAGGTTTTGGCCTACTGCTACGGCCCCGATCGGAGACGATAAAACCGCGTGGGAAAGAGGGGCGCCTGGGGATCGCGGAAGGAAAGCGGGGCAGCACCCATCAGCGTGTTGGTCGATAGCGGGGTCCAGGTCCTCAGGTCCGACGAGGCCTCAATCACCAGCACTTGGCCAGCTGGACCCGTTGCTCTGAATCCGAACTGGCCATTGGTGGCGGAGGAGAGGAGATCGGAAATGGTGAGTGGCGGGCGCAATAGCGATTCGACAAACCAGCCGGAACCCCCCGAATTGCCCGCTACATAGCCGACACGAACGAGTTTGGACCTGTTCCCGCCCCCGGATTGAAGCTGGTGTCCAGCGTGCCGTCGGCATTGAGGCGGCCAATATTAGTGCGGCTCTGACCGCCCAGCGTGGTGAACCAGCCCCCCACCAGAATCTTCCCGTCCGTTTGGACGGCCAGGCAACGCACCCAGGAAAAGGGAGGATTCACAGGGTCTTCGGCGGTACTGGCCAAACGCCGAGGATCACTACTCCTCGTCGTTTTCATCCCCTCTGCCGAACTCGCGGTTGATGCCGGACGTCTCGATGTTCAAGTTGAGAAAAACGTGTTCGAGAAGCCGGCCCTGATACACGCCATCCACCAAGTCGAACCGGACAATCCACAGGTTGTTGAATCCACTCACCCTTCCCCTGCTGTCTTTAGGGAACTTGACGGGATCGCTCGTGTCGATGCCAAAGGCCTGCATTATGGAATACAGGATGCTGTGCGAACAGACGACCGCCCGGCTGCCCAGGGGGAGGGTCTTGAGGTAATTGATCTGCGGCTGCGTGGCCGAGGATGACGACGTGAACCCCGGATCGCACTCCAGCGGGGTAGATGGGACGTTGATCACGCCGTCGCCAGGCGCTTGGTCAATGTCGGTGCCGTCGAGGTCACCGTCACCATCGAGATCACCGCCCAAGCCTGCCAGAAATGCGATCTTCTCGACTGTCTGGCGGGTGCGGATCTTGTGGCTGGCGATGACGTGGGTCAGGGTGTCGGTGATGCGTCGGTCCTTGAACCAATCGGCCAATCGGGCAGCTCGTTCCCGGCCAAGCGGAGTGAGAACCTGCTCGCAACACGATCGGTCCGCGTTGCAGTTGTTGAGTGTGACCGTGTAGCTGGGATCCAATCCCACCAGCTCCATCGAGTCCTCCGCGTGGCGCAGGAAGTAGATGATGGTCGTCTGCGGGGATTGGGACTGGGGCGCGTCCGACCAGCCCGATATTGCGATGAACAGAAAGACTGCTCCCAGCATTCCAGCCAACACCTTCGAGACGTTGATCACGCGTATACAACTGGTAGGGATGTTATTTGGGGATTTTTTCATTTTGGTGATTGTTAATGTTGATTGCTGATGTTGAGTTACCTCGTTTTCTGCTGGTGCGGCCAACGTGGTGCCACTCGGCGGCAAAGAGTCGTTGGCGCGCTCAGCGCCTTCTCAGCGCTCCCTGCCAAACACAACGAGGCTTTTTTACCGCTACTGGGTACAAACTGAACTGGCCGCAAAGGTCACAGCTATTCTGGGTGAAGTGCCAACGGGCGGAAGGGCCTGGGCGCGGACGCGACACGGCGTGAACTCGTGGCGCAACGGATGCGCTGCGCAGCGACTGGACAAGGAAGTGACCGAAAAATACTGCACGGTCGGGTTGGCAATTCTTTACCGCTGCTTGTGGTGGCGGGAGCCACCGCTCAGGGACGCAAGCTGGATGCGGGTCAGAAAAACATGCTCCTTCTGTAATCCCTACATCGCTCCAAAGAGTATCGCCTTTTCAATGGCCGGCTCAATCGGCTGATAGGCTTCCAGAGATTCCTCTTTGAATCCGGTGACGCCGTCTTTGAATTTGTCCAGAATGCTCTCGTCCTGGAGGGTGAGCAGGATTTGCTTAAGCGCTTTTGCGATCTCAGGGTCAAGGTCACTCCTGGCCACCCACGGCATGCCAACGATTGGATAGCGGTGAAGCACTCGCATGTCCTTTCCCACGGCGGTCTCCTTGGCCACACCCGCCGGATGGTTGGGGTTGGATTTGACTGCGTCAACCACCAACGAGTGACCCGCGCGGTGGGTCACGCTGGAGAAGTCCTTTTTCGAAAGTCCACTCTCCAACAGGAACGCTTTTGCCAGGATGGTAGCGGTGGAGTTTGAGTCTCCAAAGACGATCGGCCGGCCCCTTAATTCAGCAATCGCCAGAACTCCACTGTTGGTGGAAACAAAAATGACCGCACCAAAGTCGTTATGTCTTTGGGCCACGAGCAATTGAATGCCTGGGTTATTTCTGCGGGCGAGGACGAAAGAACCCGGCCCCACCCGCATCAAATCAACCTGGCCTTTCTCCAAAGCCAGCTCACCGGCCGCGTAGGAATTGAAGACCACGAAATCGATCAGCACCGGCTTGGACAGCCGTTGGGCCAGGCTTCTCTCCAAATAGTCCAAAGTCGGGGCAAACATCTCCACCATCTCGGTCGGTTTGAGGTGAGGGTAAACGCCGAAAAGAAGACGAATGGGCTTCTGGCCCGGGATAACCTTCGGCGCAAGGGTGCCCGTCATGAAATGTCGTTCTCGCGAGTCAATTTTCACCGAGGGATATTTGCCAGGATTGGCAGCCATGTCGTCCATTTCGAGGGCCTTCTTTTCTCTCCAATCCAGGCGCATCTCTTCCGTTCTTCGCCATTCGGCGGACAGCTCTTCCGTTCTTCGCCGTTCGGCGAACATCAGCACCATCAAAATCAGCGCGACCCCCATGAGCATGACCAGACCTGCGGAAGTCGCGGTCAACAGAGGATTTCTTCGCGCCCATCGCTTGAAGCGGACGGCGCGGCTGGCGCGATGGGCCAAGATCGGTTCATCGCGTAACCAGCGTTCAAGGTCTTCGGCCAGCGCCTCAGCGGAGCCATACCGTTGGCGCGGGTCTTTCTCCAGGCATTTTAGACAGATGGTAGCCAGGTCCGGGTCGGCGATTTTGTTCAGACTTTGTGGCCGCTCCGGTTCCTGTTCGACGACTTTTCGCAAGGTCTCCACCGGCGTTTCCCCACGAAACGGCGGACGCCCCGTGAGCAACTCGTAAAGAACCGCGCCCAGGCTGTAAATGTCGGCGGCCGTGGTCAGGTGCTTGGTGTCTCCGGCGGCCTGTTCGGGCGCCATATAGCTTGGCGTCCCAATGACCGCCCCGCTGAGGGTCAACTCGCTCGTGTGCGCGACCATTTTTGCCACGCCAAAATCCGTCAGGTGGGGTTCACCCTGAACGTCCACCAGAATATTGCTGGGCTTGATGTCCCGATGAAGCACCCCTCGCTGATGAGCGTAATGGACAGCACGAGCCACTTTCACCATGAGGGTGGCGATGCTTTTCTGAACATTTCTGCCGGGCGGTCCAGTGCTGAGTTCTTTTCCATCATGAAAGCCAAATTTTGAGATGAGTTGGGCCAGGCTGATCCCTTCGATCAGCTTCATGGTGAAATAATGGCGCTGCGCCGACTCACCGACCTCGTAAATCGGGACAATGTTGGGATGGTCCAAATTGGCGGCCGCCTCGGCCTCAATTCGAAACCGTTGAACGAGCGTGGGCGACGCCAATTCGCCAGCCAGAACCATTTTCAAGGCCACCAGCCGGTTAGGACGACGTTGCCGCGCCTTGAAAACAACTCCCATTCCGCCGCGGCCGATCCGCTCGATGATGTCGTAATCGCCGAAGGATCGAGCCTGGTCCTGCGGAGCCGCTGCCGGCGACCTTGCTTCTTCTGGGAACGGTCCAAAGCCCAGTTCGAGCAGGCATTTCGAACAATGCCCAAAGGGAGCATCCATCCGCACGGCCGCGCCGCAATTCTTACATTTGGTAGTTTGCGGCATGTTCTTGCCACTGGCTCTGCTGGATACAACCGGCAAAAGAGACAAAGGTAACGGTCAACTTGGACTTCATCTGCCTTCAGCAGCTATCTGCTCAGACAGGCCAGGAGATCGCGCAGCTCTTCCTCAACCTCGTCAAGACGGCCGACCGAATGCGCGACTTCGCTTCGGAGTAGTTCGCGATAGCGTTTGCGCATGCGCAGAACGGCCATTTTAATTGCTCCTTCCGTCATCCCCAGCCGTGCGCCCATTTTCGCATAAGGACCGGCTTTCTCTCCCGCCAGGCAGCCTTCCACGGCCTCAAACAGCCCTCCCCTTCCTTCCGCTGCGTATTCCAAGCTGAGTTTCTTCCGCACCTCGTCGAGCAACACCGCCGCCCACGTCTGCTCGAAAATCTTTTCCGGAGTCAAATCATGAGATGGCTCCTGCTGGTAGCAACTCTCAGCGGACTCTGCATCCCACGACACAAAAGTGAACTGTCCTCCCCGCTTAGCCGCCTGTTGCCGGTTCCAGGCTTTGGCGAGGAAGTTCCTGACTGATACCAGCAAAAATGAGCGGAACTTGCCTTTTACGGGATCCACAGACTTTAGGATTTCATCTTCCAGGACGTGCACAAAGAAATCCTGGGTTAAGTCCTGCGCTTCGTGTGGATCATAGCCGCGCCGTCGGACAAACGCATAAATGGGATACCAATAGACGCGGCAGAGTCTGGCGAGGGCTTCCTGCGCGGCTTGCGGGGAACCTTGGTTGCGCGCCGTCAGCACCATGCTCCAGTGCGTGGTAAGAAACTCCGGTGTGCCGTTCATGAACGCGCCGATCGGCTCTTGGCATTGGGCAGCCAATGTGTTTGCCTTTCGCGGGTCTAATCGCAAGCGAATTGTTCTACTGCCGAGTTAATCATGTCAAATCCGGGGGTGGCGGGGTTGGTTCAGAGCCCGCCTCTAGGGGCTGTTGCCGCAAGACTTCCCATATTTTCTGCAAAGTCTCAGGGGTGACCTTGAACTCGCGGACAATTCCGCTGGAACCTGGCGGGGTTTCGGTGCGGGCGGGGGTCGGCGCAGGGGAGGCAACGGCCGTCGTGGGCATGACAATGGCCACGGAACCGGGTTGCGGTTCCGGGCGTTTTTGATCGAGCTGCCGCAGGCCCGCCGCCAGCACTTCCTTGATGGAATCCAGTCCGTCATAGAACGCGGCTAGCTTCTGCACGACTTGCCCGACCGGGTCCTGGTCTTCCCCCGGGCGCAGGAGGAGGTTTTTGCGAAAGATCTTTTTGATCTCCGTCCAGCGAGCGGCTTCCGTGGAGGTCAAGGTCCCCAACAATTCTTTGAACTTAAGCTGATTGGCCTCAGCCCCTTGAGCGAGGGTTTGGGCTTCATTTCGATAATGATCATGGAGGAGAGCTTCGATCTCAGCATCGTTCATGACCGACGAGATCTTTTCCGCCAGCCGGTTCATGTTGCGATACGAACCCTGGAGCTGAAAGCGGGGCTCGGAACGATACGCATCCGCCTGCGCAGCAGATCGGATGTATTCCTCATTAACGCGCAGGACGACGTCGCGCACGCGCATGAGTTTGCGGATCACGCCGACGAACTCGGCGAGTTCCTCAGGCGAATACGTGCCTTCGAAATCAACCCCCTCGGGACCCCGCTCGGCCAAGCGCACGACGGCGATTAGATCCTGAGGACTGCGCGTGACGACCCGGGCGAGGGTGGGATTGGAAGTGGCGGCGTTTTCGAGGTAACTCAGCTTAAAAGCCTCGAGGTGGCCGCCCAGCACGTCGCCCAGGTTGTAGGTATCGGCGCGGTTGGCCAGCATGTCGGGCAACTGAAACTTGTCGCCGCTTTCCGTATACGGATTGCCGGCCATCACCATCACGACCTTGCGTCCGCGCAGGTCGTAGGTGCGGGCCTGGCCTTGGTGCAGTCCTTCGATCCGGCGCTGGCTGTCGCATAAGGGGATGAATTTCTGTAGGAATTCTGCATGCAAATGCTGAATGTCATCCAGACAGATCATCACGTTGTCGCCCATGGCGAAGGCGAGGTTGAGTTTGGTCAACTCCTCTCGGGCCGCGGCGTTGGACGCTTCGGCTGGGTCGAGGGAAGTCACTTTGGAGCCGATCGCCGGCCCGTTGATTTTCACAAAGACCAGCCCGAGCCGGTTGGCCAGATATTCCATCAGGGTGGTCTTCCCGTAGCCGGGCGGCGAGATGAGCAGGAGCAAGCCCATGCGATCCGTCCGTTTGGTTTCGCCGGCGATGCCGATTTGTTTGGCCAGATTGTCGCCGACCAACGGCAGATAAACGGAATCGATGAGCCGGTTCCGCACGAAGGTGGTGAGCACGCGTGGCTTGAACTCGTCCAGCCGCAGACGGGCCCGTCCGTCTTCAATCAAACGTTTCTTGACCTCACGACAACGGGCGAAGGCAGGGGCCCAACGGCTTTGATGGAGCCGGAAACGTTGCATGAAATCGACATACTGCAGGCAAAGCCGGCCCTCACGAATCTTCGGGTGGCTGCCGCGCAACCCGGTGAGTTCGCGCTGCGCTTGGGCCGTCACAATCTCCAGCGGCGATTGCGGATCCAGCAGAAGCAACCAGGCCGCTTCGTCCGCGCGCGGCAGCGTGTCCGAATCCGGGCCAGTGGCCGAGTGAACGGGAGCGATGGTGAGCGCGTAAGCCCGCATCCAGTCGCGCAGCAAGCCGTAGAGCGCGGCACCGTCGTTTTGCGCCGCGTGGCACGCGGATTGGAAGCGGTCGGTAAACCGATGCGCCGTGAGATGACGCTTAAACCCATCACGCAACTCCACGGCCGCGGCGCTGGCAGTCCAGGGACTGCCCTGCCGAATTTGGTCGTAAAGAAACCGGGCGGCGTCCTCGACCAATTCTTCCGGGAACAAGCCGGACAGGCGGACAAACTTGGTCAGAGCTTCACGCAATTCCTGGCGGCAGGCGATGGAGGAGGCGGCCACGGGAAACAATTGCTGCAACGCGCCGCCGCCGCGGAGCCTGGCGGTGAGCAGCGCTTTGGTCTCGCCGTCGCCCAGCAGGTGCCAGAACACGCCGGCACAAGCCCGGGCTTGGCCAGCGTAGCGTAACAGGCCCAGGGTCCGGTGCAGTTCCAACAGCGCGCCCAGAATGAGGGCCGCGTCCGCGTCATGCACGCCTTTCACGTATCCTTCCGTGAAGCGCGTGTGCGTGAAGGCGCGCAGTTGATCCAGGCGCTCGGTTTCCGTCCAGTGGGCGGCTTCCTCCAGGCGCCCGGCTTCTTCCAGCGCGCCAAACATTCGTCCGGCCAGGTACTCGCTGCGATAGAGCTGCGGCGATTCGGATGACACTTCCAAATCCCACACATCCTGGGTGGCCAGGAAATCGGCATCGGTCACCGGCTCGAAAAAGTTGGTGCCGGCCAGATGCAGACACATCCGGCCTTCTCGCGGGACGATGGTGAGGTCGAGTTCCTGGGTATTGACGCGGAACTGGTGGCGGCCTAATTGGATGATCTCTTTGCCGCCGGCGAAGAGATCCTGACGATCCTTCAACTGGCGCAGCGCTTCCTCGCGCACCGCTTTGAGGCGTCCCTGGATGTCATCGGCTTTCACCGAATCACCCAGTTCAATCAGTTGCGTGATGGTGCCGCGGACCTTGTCGACCATGGGGTCGCCGGCAAAGTAACCATGGATTTCTTGGGCGGAACCGAGATGTTCAGCGCGATGCCGGATGGCGTTCAGGATGCGTTCGGCGGCAGCCAGGAGCCCGCCGGCTTTACGATGGCGGGCTTCGATCAATTCCAGTTTGCGCGCTTCAAAGGCCGCGCTGAAAGCGGCCCGTTTCTCGGAGAGTTGCACCACGAATTCGTCGAAGTCGGCAAAGCGCGCCTCCAATTCTTCCACCTGAACCAGCAGCCGGTTGAGCGATTCGGCGCACTGTTCGGGCGTGCCACAGAGGTCCAGCAGGCTGGCCAGACCTTGCTCGAGCAGCCGGCTCTGCGAGGCGAATTCCGCCACGGCTTCCGCGCCGCGCAGTTCGAGCAACCGCTGCTTGAGGGCGGCCCGGGCCTGGTTCAAGACTGCGTAGAGTCCGGAGACCGCCTCGACGATCCGGGTGGTTTCCGTGGCGTCCTGGATCTTGAGGGCGGTGACAGTCTCGATCAGTAGATCAAGTTCTTTGCCGACGCCGCGCAGCTCGTCTTCCAGCGCCCGGGCTTCCGTCACCTTGCCGGTGCGGGGAATGCGCTGCTGCAATTCGGCCAGACGCTGACTGAAGGGAGCCAGAGCCTGGGCTTGCAGGAGGAATTGCGCTGTGCGTTGGGCCAACCGATCGGCTTCCGCCGCTACTTCGGCCTCGCATTTGTTCACGACCGACAGATCGGCGTAGCGCAGGTCTTTAAGTGCGATCAGTTCCCCTCGGAGCACACGCAACTCCGCCAGGCGCTCCGTGAATCGGCCGATGGCATCAAAACGTTCGGTGGCCAGCGCGCGCAAAGCGGCGGCCGTCTTGCCAGCCAACCGTTGCACCTGCGTCGCCGCCGTACGGCGCAAATGGATCACTTTGTCGAATTCGGCCAACGCGGCGACGGCGGTGGCGCGAATCTCCGCCAACGGCGCGTGCAACTGGAAGGCATCCGGGCGATCCAGCCAGAAGTAACTGTCAAGGACGTCGCCGGAACGCTTAATCAGATCATGATACAGACCGGCAAAAGTGTCGTCTTTGGCGGCCAGGGCGATCACCTCCTGGCATTCGGCCAGACAACGCACCAGCGCCGGGTTGCCGACCTTGTAGAGGAACGAATCGGAACGCACCGGAGCCTGCCAGCTGCTCGAAACGTAAGGAGTCTGCCAGACCTGAATCACGTGGTGCCGCTGCGGTTCCGGCTCGTGGCGGAACACCGCCATTTCTCCATTGTCGAACAACGAGAAACCGCCGCACAAAATGGGCGTCTGGATGACTCGCGAGATCAGGTTGTAGGAAAGCAGGACGTAATCACCCCGGTCGCGGTTATAAAAGACAAAGAGCACATTCTCGCCGTCGGGTGAGTGCACGCGTTTGTTGAACACCATGTCGGTCAGGGGCAGTTCGAACAGCTTGAACTCCCCGTTCTGCAGATAATAACCGCGCGGGAATACAATCCCCTGCCCGTCCGGCAGGAGCACACAGGCGTCGGCAATCGCATCAATCCGGCGCACCTGTTTGATTTTCTCGTTGAAAACGAGGTAACGAAAGTCCTTTTCCTGGTAAGGCCGGACTTTCAGCAGGATCAAGCTGCCGACCGTGGCGTAAAAGATCTCCGCATCGTCCAGGGTCTGGTCGCGTTGTTCGACGGGCTCCGCGTAGATGCCTTCGCCGGTGTCCGTGTTGTCTTCGACCTTGATCGTAAGATCGCCTCCGATGCATTCCACAAAGACCCGATCGCGAATGGAGATGTGCGGATGCAGCCCGTGTCGATGCAATTCCCGATGGGTCCGGGTCCAATCGAATTCGTGGCATGGAGGATACGTGTATTCGTGATCGAAACGGTTCCCCAAATATTTCGGCCCCTGCTCGGTGCACAACCATTTGAAGGTTTTGATGTCGGTGACGGCTTTGCCGACCCGGAACTCCATGAACAGGTGCGGGCCATTGAGAGAAAATTTGGAGAAAACAGCATGCTTATAGTAGCGGTAGAGATTCTTGAAATCGACTTCGAACTGGCGATCGGCAATCAGATCCAACGGCAGCTCAACGAAGCGATGCGCCTCGTGCTGGTAAACCGCGAACACGTCCGCCAACTGCACTTCGCTGCGCAGGCCGAGGTGCACATTATATCCAAACAAAAACCGGTTTTGGCCCACGGGAATCATGTCCCGCGGGATGCAGTTGTTCCCGGTGGTGATCCGTTCGGTGGCCACCAGCGCCGTTTCAATGGCTCCAAAGACTTCCTGCCGGGCGCGGTTCAGTTTCTCCAGACGCGCCTGCAACTCGCGGCTGTGCGCGGCCAGGCGGGCGCGAAGAATTTCGTAAGTGCCCTGATCGAGGGCCGGCGGAGGTGCCGGAGCAGGCGCGGGCGCAGGAGCATCAAGAACGGCGCTCATAACGATCCATTAAGGCTGGCAACATTCTCAATGTTCAAATTGCTACTCCGGTTGAACAGCGGACGCGTTGGGTTTGCCCACCCCGGCCCTCTCCCCGTTGAGGGGAGAGGGGGACCCGCCGCTTTCCGCTTTCCGCTTTTCCCCTAGCCTCTAACCTTGGCGCCATCTTTGCCGGTTACACTGGCAGCCAGAGTATCGGCCAAGCCCATGCGTTTGGCCTGGCCGAGCAAAGCGCCCAGGACACTCTTGGTGCCGTCATCAGCGTCCGACATCATGCGGGCCAGCACGGCGGAAATGGTGAGGTTTTTTAGATCTTCACTGCTCATGCCGAAGCGATCGATGAAATCCCTCAACTGATGCTTGAAATGGTCCGGATCGGAGTTGAAGAAGGTGTTTTTGACATCGCGCAGGACGGCGCTGTTTTCGAGCAAGCGATCGACGGCTTTGCCGCCGACGACGGCGCCGGTGATGCGATCGAAGAACTCGCTCTCGCCGCCGATGATCTCGATGCGCGCATGGCGAACGGCTTCGGACAAAACCAGCGCCTGGCTGGAGGCGATGTCCTGCCGGGCTTTGATCGCCGCCAATTCAATGTCCTTTTCCTTGTTTAATTGAAGTTTGAACTCCTCGTGTTCGCGGCCGGCCTCATGGAATTGCTTCATCGCCTCGGCTTTGTCCGTGATGCCCTGGGCTTCGGCGGAGAACTTCAACTGCGCCACTTTGGCCTCGGCCGTGCCTTGTTTCTCTGTGGCCGCCGCTCTGGCTTCCAGGACGCGGACCTCGCCCAAACCGGCGGCGGCGGCTTCGGCAGCGGTGGCATCGGCCAGTTGCTTCTTGGCGCTGGCCAGCTTGACCGCGGAAACTTCCTCCGCTTCAGCCGTGATGAGTTTCTGTTGGGCATGTTTCTCGGCGGCTTGCCGGTCGGCTTCGGCGTGACGGACCGCCGTGATCAGATCCTGTTCGGCTTTGAGTTCCGCGGCGCGTTTGGCGGCCTCGGCCGCTTTAATGTTTTTGACCAAAGCGGCTTCGGCCTCGCGTTCGGCGGCGGTGAGGATGACTTTCTTTTCGCGGTCCGCGGTGGCGAACGCTTCGGTGTCCTTGATGCGTTGTTGTTCGGAGACGACGGTTTTTTCCACCTCGAGCCGTTCGCGGATGACGTTCTGGATACCCTTTTGTTGGGTTTCGATCTCCCGATCGCGGGCGATGCGGGCGAGGGAAACGATGCGTTCGCGTTCGGTGACTTCCATCAGGCGATCCTTCTCGACGCGTTCCTTTTCCACGGCGTCGGTGCGTTCCTTATTGCGTTGCGCCACGATGATCTGGCGGTCCTTGTTTTGGTTGAGGACCTGAAGCTCTTCTTCGACCGCGATGTGAGTTTGTTCGGCTTTGAGGCGTTGTTCTTCCTGGACCTTGCGGGCTTCGGCTTCTTCGCGGGCTTTAATCGTGGCCACTTCGCGTTTTTGTTTCTCCTCCGCTTCGGCCAGCTGCTTTTGCATTTCGAGAACCGCTTCACGAGTCTCGACGTTCTGTTTGGTGATGGTTTTTTCGCGGTCGTTGTCGATCTTGTTGGCGAGGACCTTCTGAGTGGCGGTCAGTTCGGTGATCTTTTTGATGCCTTCGGAATCGAGGATGTTGTCGGGGTTCAACAAATTGACCGGGGTCTGTTCGAGATAATCGATGGCGACATCTTCCAGGACGAAGCCGTTGAGATCGGTGCCGATCGCCTTGAGGATGCCTTCCTTGAGTTTGTCCCGGGAATTGTAGAGATCGACGAAATGGAATTGGCGCCCGACGGTTTTGAGGGCTTCGGAGAATTTGGCATCGAACAATTCGACCATGGCGGCCTGGCTGGAAGCGCGATCACAGCCGATGGATTGGGCCACGCGCAGAACGTCTTCGGGGGTTTGATTGACGCGGACAAAGAAAGCCACCTTGATATCGGCGCGCAGGTTATCCATGCAGATCAGGCCGTTCTTGCCGTTGCGATCGATTTCCACGCGTTTGACGGAGATATCGATGCTTTCGAATTTATGGACGACGGGGAACACCGCGATGCCACAGAAGGATACTTTGGTGCCGCCCATGCCATTGCGGACGAGCGCCTTGCCTTGCTGCACCTTGCGGTAGCAAGTAAGGAAGCTGACGATGCCGCCCACGACGATCAGCAGCAGCAAGACGCTGCCGAGCCAGACGAGACTTTCAATGAATAAGAACATAGATCAGGTCCTTTCCGTTTCCGGGGTAACTTTGACGACGTAATACACATTCTTGGTTTTATCTTCACGCACCACTAGACCCGTCTCGCCCTTGCGCAGCGGCGTGGAGTCCGACGCCCGGACATTAATCAAGAGCGGCGAGCCGCGCCGATCGATGCGCGCCTGGCCGAAGTTCTCGTTCACTTCGCTGGTCGCCACCACGCAAGTGCGGCCGATTAATTTCTGATGTTCCTCGTATTCGCGGTTCAGTGCGCCGAAGAATTTGGCCAGCGGCCAGGTCAGATAACGGGTCGCCACCGCGCTAATCAACAGATTGGGCACCACCAGCGCCAGCGCCCAACCCAACGAGCCGTGCCCAAAATAATGATTCGCGAGCATCGAGAGGAACCATAGGCCCAGCATCCAGACGCTCAGCACGATCATCGCCGGCACCTGGCCCGCATTGACAAAATGCAACGCGTGACTGAACAAGCCATGGCTATGCTCCCTGGCCCCGGCTTCGGCCCCATCCCCATCCCCATCCCCATCCCCATGCGCATGCGCGCCATCGCTGCCGCCAGGTCCGTCCGACAGCGCATCCCCATCGAAATGCCCGTCGGCGCCGTGTTCCACGGCGAGATGGCCATCCGCCGAAAGATCATGCGAAAGGTCATGGGAAAAATCGTGATGCAGATCGCCCCCGCCGTGATCGAACTGCAACAACCCAATCCCGACCAGGATCCAATAGGCAACCACGCCGCCCAACAAAACCGTGAACGGCAGGTTGGGCAAAGCGATGGCCTCGGTCAGGACTTCAATCATGAGCCACCCCCAGTTGCCGGAGATGAGCGGGTTTTCGATCAGTCAGGCAGGTCTCGCTCAACTCCCTTTTCATGACGACTGCTATTCAACCAGCTCGACCCGCATCAGGCACGTACAAAATCCTCGGGGCTTTATACAGACGCTCCTTCGCGTGGAACTAATTCCCCTACCCCCAGTTCCAGGGGGGCGTATTTAGGCACTGCCCCCGAACAATGCAGTTTGGTGCGCGGCGTTTACGCCGCTTCATCGTCCGTCGGCTCGAGGACCAAGGCACTACCCAACAGCCCGCCCCGAGCCTGTCGAGGGGCTTCCTCCGATCCCCATCTCGAAGCGGCTAAAGGCCGCGATCCCGGGGGGGAGTGTCCTCGTCAGGTCGGGCCCTGGAACTGGGCGCATTGCCAGCGCCTGCCAATCAAATGTCCGGCCGCAGGCGGCCCAGCAGCTGTTCGCGCAAGCGGTTCAGATCATCCACTCGAGTCTGCGCCGCCTGCAGTTGTTCCTGAAGATCGTGTTCCTCCGCGAGAAGTTCCTGGAGCCGGAGCGCGGCTGCGGCCCCAGATTCCTCGTGCCCGGTTTCGGTGAGACGCCGCAACTCCGCCTGACACTCGTCACGAGCCCGGAGGACCGCCGCGGCCGTTTCACGGAGTTGATCCCGAGCGTTGATGGCGGCCGCCAGGGCCTGATTGCAAGCGTCCAGGCGTCGGCGCGATTGCTCCGCGTCGCGCGTCGCCGCCGCCGCGGCGCTGGCGGGGGCGGGCTCGGAAAGCAGCGGACCGGGGCCGGATTCGAGGTTGACGCCATGGCGAACCCAACGCCCCAAGCGGCGAAGCAATAGGCGCAGGCGCCCACTCAATCGGGCAAACAGACGTTAGTGACGTGTCTCATAGAGGACCGGCCCGGCCGGAGCCAGCCATGCACCAAGCGGTGCGGCCACTTATCAATTATGCTTCCGGCGTAATTCCCAGCACGACGTCGAAGGTGGCCGCCAATTCGCCGGCCCGGCTGCCCTTGAGCGGGACAAAATCCACGGTCACAGCCGCGCGAGCTTTTTCGTCCTTGATACCTTTCCAGATGCCATCCTTTTCGTTGCCGGGATGGCCTTTGATGTAGCACTGGGTGGTAAGCAATTCTTTCCCGCCGCGTTTGATCTTGTAATGGATATGCGGGGTGCGCCCCGGGTACGGGACGGGCTTAATGGTGCGAAAGAGATATTCACCGGTGGACCCGGTGATGAACCGGCCGAAGCCCTGGAAGTTTTTGTCGCGTTGGCCGGAATTGCCGGTCCTGCTGTGCAGATAGGCGCCGTGGGCGTCGCACTGCCAGATCTCGACCACGGCATTGCGGATCGGATGGCCCTGGGCATCGAGGATGCGCCCGCTGACATACGTGACTTCCCCCACCGACGGAGTGATGGAGTTGTTGATCACGAGCAGATCATTATCCGTGTCGAGCGGGAGATGATCGGGATAAAATGGGCCTTCAGTCTGGGCGGGCGTGGTAATGAGCGCTTCGGCAAAGGCGCCGGCTGTGGTGAAAAATGCGGCCGCAAAACCAGCCTGCCGCAGAAACGCGCGCCGATTGGCGGGCGCGAGTTGGAGATGGGGATGAGTGGTGTGGTTCATGAGAGAGCTTTCACCTGCACGTCATGTGCACGAACATTGGGGCCATGAACCCAACCCAATCTCACGTAGCAGCCGAGGTAACGAGGTACACCCTGAGCCTTGTCGAAGGGCTCTGGTCTTTTTCCCGGAGAACGCGTTGGGGTAGAGTGAGCCCCTTCGACAAGCTCAGGGCAGGCTTCCTGACGTCGGCTGCTACCTGAGGGTCGGTTCATGGAGTGGGGTCTGGTTGGGGCGTGGTGCGGTCAGGGACTAGCGCGGAGATCAAATCGGATGACCACATTGTCGCGGATAAGATCGTCCGGTTTGCCTGGGTAAACGATCCCGAAATCCTTGCGGTTGATGGCGAAGTCCGCTTTGACGGTGGCGGCTTCGTCGGAGACTTGGATGGTGGCGGGGAAAGCGATGCTCTTGGTCACGCCATGCAAGGTGAGGTTGCCCGTAACCTTGGATTTTCCGTCGGGGCCCGGTGGTTCCACGGAAGTGACGGCGAAGGAGGACTGAGGAAACTTGGCCACATCGAAGAAGTCAGGACTTTTGAGATGGCCGGTCAACCGATCGACATCGGCCCAGGTGGAGGCCATATCGATTTGGATGGTCGGATTGCCGACGATCTTGCCGCCGCTCACGGGCAGGGTTCCGGAGAAGTTCGTGAACCCGCCATTGTGGCTTCCGGTCACTTTCGAACCGGTGAATTGAAGTGTGGACCCGGGGCGAATGACATACGGTTTGCCGGCGCCGTCCGAGCTGGAGCTCGCCGACTGCGGGGCGGAGGCGGAGGATTGCGGGACTTTGCTGGCGGGATCGGAGCAGCCCGCCAGCAGAGACATTGACAACACCAGGGAACCGCCCCAGCGGCCGAGGGGAACAGAAAAGATAGCCATGGGCGGAGGATACACACAGCCGGCTGGGTTTGGGAATAGAGAACCGATTTTCTCCGTAACCAGGGCGTCGGTTTGCGTGCCTTAAGAACGTTCAGCAACCAATCGAGAACCAGCATACTGCGATGAAAATCAGGAACCGCATGTCTATCGCGCACGCCCTCATCCTGGGCAGCCTCACTCTATCTCTTAGCCTGCAATCCGCCCAGTGGACGGCCGGGATGAAAGAAGGGAAAGCCGAATTCAAATCCATGGGGCCCTTGGCCTTCGGTCCCGAGGGGATTCTGTTCATCGCCGACGCCCAGGCCGCCGCGATCGTGGCCGTAGCCACCGGCGACACCAAGCCGGCCACTGGCGAGACCACGATCAAAGTAGAGGCGCTCAACCAAAAGATCGCCAGCCTGCTGGGCACCACCGCCGATCAACTGCTGATCGAAGATCTGGCCGTCAACCCCATCTCACGCCAGGCGTATCTGGCCGTATCACGCGGACGCGGCCCGGAAGCCACGCCGGTGCTGGTGCGGGTCAAGACCAGCGGGAGCCTTGAAGTCGTCGATCTGGGTCAGGTCCAGTTCTCGCGCGCCGACCTGCCCGATGCGCCGGCGGACAAGGTCGCCGGCGAAGGCCGTCGTCAGAGTAATCCCCGCCGCGAATCCATCACGGACATCGCCTTTTTGGAGAACCGGGTGCTGGTGGCGGGTCTTTCGAATGAAGAATTTTCCTCCGCGTTGCGTGCGATTGCGTTTCCGTTTCAGACGGTCGCCGCCGGAACGAGCCTGGAGATCTATCATAGCGCCCACGGCGCCTTTGAAACGCGCGCGCCGATCCGCACTTTCGTTCCGTTTAATATCGGCAATGAACCGCATCTGTTAGCTGCCTACACTTGCACGCCTCTGGTGGAATTCCCCATCCAGGCGATTAAGCCGGGCGCCAAACTGAAGGGCAAGACCATCGCCGAACTCGGGAACCGCAACCGGCCGATTGACATGATCGTTTATCAAAAGGACGGCAAAGATTATCTGCTCCTGGCCAACCAAAGCCGTGGCATCATGAAAATCAGCACCGACTCCATCGAGAAAGCGGAATCGATCGAAAAACATGTGCCGGACGGTGGCACCAAAGGGTTGCCGTACGAGACGATCACCGCCTGGAAAGGCGTTTCCCAATTGGACAAGCTGGATGCTCAGCACGCTCTGGTCTTGCGGCAACAGGATAGCGGTTCGCTGACGCTCGAATCGCTCCCGTTGCCTTGATCGGTCAACCTGGAAAGACGGTGCGCGGCGCGATGAATCGGAGTTGCTCGCGCCGGGCCGCGCTCGTGAGCGGTGCGCAGGGCCACAGAGTGCTCGTTTCTCCAGTCGCTCAGTGCCACCGGGCCCTTCGTCTGGGCCGTTGCGTCCTGGCCTGGTTGATTTCACTCAGCTCATTTCTCTCATGCGCGTCTGGGGCCTCCCTCCATTGGGTGAGCCCTCCCGATGCCCCGGAATCTTCCACCGTCCAGCTTGGCGAACTAACGGCCAGCGAATTGAGTGAACTGCGACGCGCTCACCGGACGCTGGACCAATGGCAGCAGCTCCTGGCCGTGCAGGTCGAACAGGATGACCTTGCGGCACAGATTGGGCTGCCGGCCATGGCGGGTGAATATCGGGTTGGACCAAAGTCGCTCACGTTCACGCCAGGGTACCCGCTGGTGGCGGGCGTCCGGTATCGGGCGGTCTTTTATCCGGATGCCTTGTGGCACGCACGCCCCCAAGGCACGCCGGCTTTGACCCAGGTCTTTAGTTTGCCGGCCCGGGCCACGAACGCGACGACGGTGGTCACCCAGATTTATCCCACCACGCCGTTGGTTCCGGAAAATCTGTTGAAGTTTTACATCCATTTCTCCGCGCCGATGAGCCGGGGGCATATCTACGATCATATCCGGCTGCTCAACGACACAGGGCAGGTGGTGGAACTGCCTTTCCTGGAGATTGACGAAGAATTGTGGGACCCGGACTTGAAGCGGCTAACGTTGTTCATTGATCCCGGACGGATTAAGCGCGGGGTCCAGCCCCTGGAGGAAGTCGGGCCGTCCCTGGTCAACGGTCGGCGTTATACTCTGAAGGTGGATCCCGGCTGGCGTGATGGTCGGGACCGGCCGCTGCGCGCCGGGTTTGAAAAACATTTTGCCGTGGGACCGCCCGATCGGACCCCACCGGATCCGGCCCAATGGCGCCTGGACACACCCCGGGCAAGTTCAAGCGAACCTTTAAAGGTGACCTTTTCCGATCCGATGGATCACGCGCTGGCCTTGCGGATGATTCACGTCACACGCGGCGCCGACAAATCCGAACATCGGGTGGAAGGCACAATCGCGTTGGGCGAGGAAGAACGGCAATGGACTCTCAGGCCAGCGGAGCCGTGGCAGCGCGGACCGCATCAGTTGGTGGTGCGCTCGACGATCGAAGATCTGGCCGGCAATAACATCGGCAAACCGTTTGAAGTCGATGTGCTCGAAGGCGTGCAACGGCACTTAAGCAATACCTGGGTGCGGGTGAAGTTCGACGTTCGGTAGTCGCCAGGACGTGCGACCAGCTTTTCTGAGTTCGGGATGCTCCTGTTGGCCTGTTGGTCGATTCGGCACACTAATCCAATCGAAAATATCGAAAATCACTCGTTCTTTACCGGTGGGCAGCGATCTCTTCGTGGAGCCGCTGGGAATGGCCATTCAGATGGGCATGGGCGTGGCCATTGACGCGTCCGGCGAATCCTTCGAGGAGTTTCTTGTAGGTGGCCAAAGCCAGCAACGGCCAGGCGTTGCGATACATGTCGTATTTCAGATAAAAGACTTTGGGGAACCCGGTGCCGGTGGTTTCGTGTTCGGTCCAGGAACCATCCTGGTTTTGGGTGCGCTCGAGGTAATCGATGCCGCGCCGGATACTGGGGCGATTGGGATCGTCGAAGGCGCATAAGCCCATGACGGCCCAAGCGGTTTGAGAAGCGGTGCTGGGACCTTTGCCTTTGAAGACGGGGTCATCGTAGGTATTGCAGCGTTCGCCCCAGCCGCCGTCGGGGTTCTGCACGCTTTCCAGCCAATCGCGGGCCTTGATGAGCCAGCGTTGGTTCATCTTGAAATCCAGCGCGCGCAGGCCGCGGAGAACCTGCCAGGTGCCATAGATGTAGTTGACGCCCCAGCGTCCATACCAGGAACCGTCTTCCTCCTGGTGATCGCGCACGAATTGAACGGCCTTGAGCACTTGCGGGTGCGTCAGGGAATAACCTTCATACGCCAGCAACTCCAGGATGCGCGCGGTGATATCGGCGCATTCCGGGTCCAGCATGGCGTTGTGATCAGCGAAAGGCACCTTCTCGAGCACGCCTTTGGTGCAGTCCTTGTCGAAGGCCGCCCAGCCGCCGTCCCGACACTGGAAAGTCATCATCCACTTCAGGCCCCGTTGGAAACAGGCGTCGCGTCGCCCCGGATCATCGGTCGGCACCTGTCGCAAAGCCAACAAAACCATGGCGGTATCGTCGACGTCCGGGTTCCATTTATTTTCGTATTCGAAGACCCAGCCGCTGGGCTCGACGTGGGCCGGATTCTTGTAGAACCAATCGCCGCGGACGCGGATTTCCTTGCTGATCAACCAATCCACGGCCTGTTTCATGCGCGGATCCTCGGCCGGGATGCCCGATTCGCGGAGGCAAATCGTGACGATGGCCGTATCCCATACCGGCGAAAAACAAGGCTCGATGCGCACGGAATCCTTTTCTTCGTGCTCGAGGTTCTTGAGTTCACGGACGGCGCGAATGACTTCAGGATGGTTGGGCGCATAACCCAACGCCTTGAGCGCGATGAGCGCATTGAGCATGGCCGGGAAAATGGCCGCCAATCCATTGCTGCCCTCGAAGCGTTCCAACATCCAACGCTCCGCCTTCTTCAAGGCCAGCTTGCGAAATGGCCGAAGATTGTTGTTCTCGACAAACTTATGAAGCTTATCGAGCCAGAGGAAGAAGTTGCGCCACGTGTACCGTTCGGGATCGGGCCGCAGGGCCAGGTCGCGCTCGTGGAACCCTTCAGGATAAAGCTCATCCAACGTCACGGGACAATTCTCCGGACGCGTCGGCTTGAAATGGTTAATGATGGCCAACGGGACAAGCATGGACCGGCTCCAGTTGCTCATCTCGTTGAAGTTCACATAAAACCATTTGCCGATCAGGATGACCTCGCTGGGAATGGTGGGCACGTAATCCCAGGGAAATAACCCCAACAAAGCCAGATACAATTTGGAGAACGTGTTCATGCGCGGAACACCCCCCAAACTCAGCGCCACTTCCCGCGCCTTCAACATCCGCGGATCCGTCACCGGCACACCGGCCAACTTCAAGGCCAGATACGCTTTGATGGTCGCATTAACCTCGGACGGGCCCCCATAATAAATGTTCCAACCCCCATCGGGCAGTTGCATCGAGGAGATATGATTGACCGCTTTGCGCTGCCATTCCGGGTCGACGCTGCCGTCCCAATGATGAAACGCCACCGTGTCGGAAACCAGGGTGGAATCGACCATCAGTTCGCCGACCCAAAATCCCTCAGGTTTTCGGATGCCTAAAAGGTAGTTTTGGGACCGCTGGATGGCGGTTTCAAGAAGCTGTTGCTGGCTGGACGACAGTTCGGTTGTGCTCGGCTGGCCACTCAGCCGATCCCTTTCGTGCATTATCACGGACACCAGAGCAGTTTGCGAAACGCAGGCTGGCGCTGTAAAGCCCTTATTTTGAGGGTTTGGTGAGCTGGAAAAGCAGGAAGAAGGCCGTTCAGACGTATTGCGACCACACCGCCAACGTGCCCATTCCAAGGGGGTGACCGCAAAACCACCACAATTCCTTGGGTCAGGAAAACTGGCATCGCGCTCGATCTGTGTGATGTGTCCCCTATATAAGGGACACATCACTAGCACTAGCGCGGGCCCACGCTGGCCGCTCCGGCTTGGGGGAAGATCTGATAAAGCAAAAAATAGATGAGCACGCCGGTTACAGACACATACATCCAGAGCGGCCAGGTCCAGCGCGCAATCTTCTTATGACGATCGAATGCGCCCCGTAAAGCCCGCAACAGGGTGACGATGATCATCGGCAGGATCGTCACCGCCAGGACCGTGTGAGTCAGCAGCAGCGTCAGATAAATCGGCCGGAACCAAGCCGGGTCCCGAAACACGGTGCGGCCAGCATGGAAATGGTAATAGAGATAGGAAACCAGGAAGAGGGCGGAAGCCGTGACGGCCGCCAACATGCAACGATGATGGGCATCGCGGCGACCGCGCCGGATTAGAATCAAGCCGGCGACCAGGCAACAGGCACTAAAGCCGTTGAGGGCCGCGTTTAACGGGGGCAAAACCGCGAGATTCATTTCATTTCTCCTGCAATAACCGTTGCACGGCCTTCATCACTTTTGCCGGCATCTCGGCGTCTTCGTTCTCAAACACCGCGCGGGCCTGGCCTTGGCCATCAACCAGGATGAATTGGGTGGAATGAATGAACAGATCCGTCGGCGTCTCTTGTTGCCCGGCGTCCTTGTCCAGGGCCGTCAGTTTCAACCCGTGCACGGCCAACTGCACCACGTCCTTCTTTGGCCCGGTCAGAAAATGCCAGCGACCGGATTGAGCGCCATACCGTTGTCCATGAGCGCGAAGCACTGCCGGCGTATCGTAATCCGGGTCAGTCGTCAGGGTGACAAATTTCACCGGCCATTGCGGGTTGATGAGACCTTGCAATTCGGCGGTGCGACGGGCCATCGCCGGACAGGGACCGCTGCAGCGGGTAAAAATGATATCGGCCAGCCAAACCTGAGCGCGCAGGGAATCCAAAGTGATGGGTTGCCCGTCCTGGTTGGTCAACGCGAAGTCAGGGACACGGAACAAGACCGGCAACGGGCCCCGGGCAGCGAGCCCCGATTCACTGAATTCAGCCGCGGCGGAGGTGGAAGCGGAAGCAGAGCGCGCACGCCGGTTCTGCAAGACAAACGCGGCCAGGATTATCGCCATCGTCACCGCCATTCCTCCCCACACGATCCACTGCAGACTACGCGCCGGGCCGTTCATGGGCGCAAACCGTCGGCTGGCGACGCCCTATTCAAAGTTCACTGGAGCCGAGCCGGCCTTGGATTTCAGCCAGACCTCAAACTCATTGGTCGAAACCACCTTGAAAGTGCTTTTCATGGTGGAATGACCGACACCGCAAAGCTGGGCGCAATTGATCTGGAAGGTGCCGGTCTTGGTGGGATGAAAATGAACCGGGATCCGCATGCCAGGGATGGCGTCATGCGTCATGCGCATGGCGGGCACTTTAAACGAATGAATCACATCCAACGAACTGAGCGAGACGATTACATCCGTATCCACCGGCGCCACGATCTCCACGCTGTCAGCCAGCACCACGTCGTCCTTGCCGTCAGGATCTTCCTTCTTCAGTTTGTCATCCATTTGCCACAAACCCAGTTTGTTGCTCGGGGCCGCCAACTTGATGTCCTGTTTGCCAAACTTGCCGTCCGGTCCAGGATAACGGCCGCTCCAGGCAAACTGCTGGGCGGTCACCCGGATCAACTGCGCTTTCGACACGTCCAACTCCCCTTGATCAACCACTTTCGCCCACATGGGAATGGCAAACCCGACCAGAAGCAGGATTTCCACCGCGGCCACCGCCAGTTCAAGGTAACTGGAAGCGTGGCTGGTCACACCCACATAATCGGCTTTGGGATGACGACTGCTGCGAAAGCGCCAAATCGCGTAGAGAAAATAGGCCGTCCATCCGATGAACAAAGCGATCATCAAATAATGGATGTAGATGATAAACCGGTCCACGTCGACGCCGTGTTTGGAGGCAAGCTCGGGAAGTCCTAGGATTTTGTCCATGAGTTGAAGGAGCTATTGGGAAGGTTGAGAAAGCGCAGAGAGTGCCTCGGGCATGGGACCAGGCGCAGCGCCGGGCTCCACCGCAGGTTCCTCCGGCAAAGGCAAAGACGGGAACTGAGCGGCCCGCCGCATCAGGAAGATCGCGAACGCTCCAATCCCGCCGAGCACAAACAAGACCACGACTAACAATGAGAAAATGCCCATGTTCATGGCGCGGGCCATGGCGTCGTCGGACTTGCCGAAACAAGCAGCACAAGCCCAGACCGGGGTGGGCAAAACCGCCAGGAGCGAGACGGTGACCGCGACGAACCCCCGGGCCCAACGGAGCGTGGCGCCACCCCTGATAGCAGCCGAGGCTTGCCCGCCGTAGCCCGTAGGGCGCAGGCGGGTCACGAGGCTCTGATCTCCAGGCTGCCAGTGAGCCTCCTGACGCCGGCTGCTACGAGGTTGATGGAACACACTGCGGTTCACAGGTAACTGATGTGTTTAAGTTTCTTCAGGACATAACGGCCGTAAACGATCAAGCCTACGCCCGAAACGAACGAGCCCAAGCCGAACCCGAGTTCCATCCAGCCGCGTTGTTCCGCGTAAAGCTTGAGCTCCCAAAACGCGAACCCGAACGCCAGCAGGATGGAGACAGCGATGAACAAGACATGGAACGCTTTCAAAGACATGACGAAGTCCTCAACGTCAGAGCGCACCTCCGTTGCGCACAGCCGGGTGGGGCACTTCCTGGCGCATGAGGTATTCCGAACCCCTCGGCACCTGCACCCGCGCCCACACGGTCAAGTACATCATCGCGGCAAAGAAGAACACGGTGGTCGCGAGCGTGGCGTAGATGGCTTTGCGCTCGGAGATCAAATGCATAAAGAATCCGGCCACCAGGCTGGCTTTGATCGTGGCCACGGTCAGCGCGATGGCCACCGTGATCCAGAAATCGCCAAAATGGATCGACCGCAACCAAACCGTCACGATGGTCCCGGCCAACAGGGCCCCAAAGATCACCAAGTAGGTACGGACATGCTTTTTGATGGCCTCAGGCGAATGGGCGTCGCTCATAGACTCTTTTTCTTTTTCTTAATTTCAGCTCAGTCGGTCAATCGATCATCGGCACATTCCCAAACCGGTTCAGATCACAGCAAATAGAGCACCGGAAAGAGGAAGATCCAAACCAAGTCGACGAAATGCCAGAACAAGCCCGAGACCTCAACGCGGTTGGTGTAGCGTTCCGGGTCGGTCTTCCACATCCGCGCGCCCGGACCCCAAATATAGGCGATCACCAGCGCGCCTGCCAACACGTGCAGACCATGCAGGGCCGTCAGCGTGAAGTAGATCGCAAAAAAGGTGCTGTGCGACGGCACGAAGGCCGAAAGCCTTTTGATGTCCGAAGTCTTGACCGGGGCAAACTCATGCTTGGCATGCGCTTCGACATGGTGTTCGGCTGGCGGGTCATTGTAATGCCGGGCATCCGGCGCGAACATGATTTGGTCAAGCTTCTTCTTGGTCAGCGTGGCGGTATTCCAAAAATAGGGCGAGCCCTCGATGTGCCCGGTGACGCGCGTGCCGTCGGTCTTCCAGATCTCGTAGTGCGTCCATTTATCGCGGTATTCGAACGATTTGATCCCGAGAAAGCCCAGGGCGCAAAGGATGGTGATAGCCTGGTACTTTCGGTAGGTGTTGAAGCGGCCCATTTTCAAGGCGGCCCAGGAGAGCACGACGGTGACGCTGGAGGAAATGAGCACAGTGGTGTTGAACGTGCCGATGGGCACATTCAACAGACCCTGGGGCCAGCTTCCCGGATCGGCACCTACTCGCAACAGGATGTAGGCCGAAAACAAGGCGCCGAAAAGCATGACCTCGGAGGCCAGGAAGAGCCAGATGCCAACCTTGGCGTTGAATAAGCCCGTGTCCGGGCGCGCTTTAACAACGTAGGGAATTTCCATGATCCGTGGGCTTGGTCAGTGCTTGGCACCTTTTTCAGGTTGCGTTTGCATGGTGAAATCGGCGCTGTGTCCGGGCACGCTGTATTCGTATGGACCCCGATGGATTTGCACAGGCCGGCTGAAGTTACCGTGCGGCGGCGGGGTGGGCGTATCCCATTCCACGGTGGTGGCGTGCCACGGATTTTCCGGTGTCTTTTTGCCGCGCCAGAGGGTCCAGAAGAAATTGATGATAAATGGAAGCTGGGCCAGGCAAAGGAACCAGGCGGCCATCGAAACATATTTGTTCAGGCCCAGGATGTGCGGAGACAACCCTGATTCGGTGGGAGTGGCCGCATAGGTGGCGCCGCCGTTATACATGCGCCGGATCATGCCCGCCATGCCCTGCTGGAACATGGGTTGGAACACAGCATTCATGAAGATCAACGAGAGCCAGAAATGCACGCGCCCGAGCGTTTCGTTCATCAGCCGGCCCGTGATCTTTGGGAACCAATGATAAATGCCCGCAAACAAGGCGAAGATCGTGCCCGGCGCCACCACATAATGGAAATGGGCGATCACATAATAGGTGTCGTGCAAATGCAGATCCGAAAAGTTAAACCCAAGTGGCAACCCGGTCAGTCCGCCGATGCCGAACATGGGGAGGAATGCGAGGGCGAAGAGCATCTGGGTGTTGAACCGGATGGACCCGCCCCAAAGGGAGATGAAGAGGCAGGTGAGAATGATCACCGAAGGGATGGAGATGATCATCGTGGTCGTCTGGAAGAAGGTGCTGATCTTGGTGCCCATGCCGGTGAGGTACATGTGATGGGCCCACACGATGAAAGAGATGAACCCGATGGCCAGCACCGAGTAAACCAGCGATTTGTATCCCCAGAGCGGTTTGCGCGTGTTGTTGGCGATCACTTCCGCCACCACCCCCATACCCGGCAAGATCAGCACGTAAACCTCCGGATGCCCCAAAAACCAGAACAGATGCTGCCACAACAACGGGCTGCCTCCGCCACTGATCGGGATGGGCGTGGTGCCGGCCACCATCAGACCGCTGGGCAGAAAGAAGCTGGTGCCGGCCAGGTTATCCATCAACTGCATGACGCCGGCGGCTTCCAGCGGCGGAAACGCCAGCAAGAGCAGGAACGCCGTCACGAATTGAGCCCAACAGAAAAAGGGCAACCGCATCCAGGTCATGCCTGGGGCCCGCAACTGGATGATAGTCGCGATGAAGTTCACCGCGCCCAACAACGACGAGGTGATAAGCAGCACCATGCCGATGATCCAGAAGGTCTGGCCATTCACCAGATACGTGCGCTCCGCCAGCGTCGCCAGCGGTGAATAGGAGGTCCACCCGGACTTGGCCGCGCCGCCCGGAATGAAGAAGCTCGAGAACATCACCACGCCGCCCAGGAAAAAACAATCGAAGCTGGCCATGTTCACCCGTGGAAACGCCATGTCGGGGGCGCCGATTTGCAGGGGCACCACGTAATTGCCGAAAGCGGCGAAGGCCAGGGGCACAATGGCCAGGAACACCATGATCGTGCCGTGCATGGCTCCGAAGGAATTGTAAAGATCGGGCCCCATCGTCCCGTTCGGCACTGCTTCCTTGCCCAGGACCCATTGCAGGAGTCCGCCCACCACCGGGATGGGCTTGTCCGGAAAGGCGATCGACCAGCGCATCATCAGCATCAGGCAAAACCCGAAGAACAAGAACAGCAACGCCATGAAGCCGTACTGAATGCCGATGATCTTGTGGTCCGTGGAAAAGATGTATTTCTGCCAGAAGTTGAGCTCGTGATGATGCTCAACCTGGTGAACGTCGTGCAGTTGCCCAGCGTGTGTCGTGGCGCTCATTAATTTCTAGCGTAGGTTGCTCTAAAAAGTGTCGCTCCGGGACGTCCCCGCCCGGCCAGGCTCACAAAACTCAGATCAAGCTCGAAAGCTAGCTGCCGTGAATTCCGGGTGTCAACGGCAGAATCCGGCCGCGCTCATCAATTTCGGCGCGTTAATACTTAAGTTTATCCAGTACCATTAACCCCAATAACAATGGCAGATACAGGATCGAAGCAAAAAATAACTGGCGCGCGCGACCCGCGGTGAGTTGCCGAGAGAACTGCGCGGCGCACACCAGAAATATCGCGCCCAACAACAACGCCCCGCAGACGTAAACCACGCCCGTCAGGTGCAACAAAAAAGGCGTCAAGCTCACGATCAACAGCCCCATCGTATGACTCACGGCTTGGCGGCCCGTCCGTACTCCGCCCCGATCCACCGATGGCAACATCACGAAGCCGGCCTTCTCATATTCTTCCCGGTATAACCAGGCGATCGCCAAAAAGTGCGGGATCTGCCAGAAAAAGAGGATGCCGAACAACGCCCAGCCTTCCCCGCTCAATTGGCCCCGAGCAGCCGTCCAGCCCATCAGCGGCGGCAAGGCGCCAGGCACCGCTCCGACCGCCGTGTTCAGCCAAGTCACGCGCTTGAGTGGCGTGTAGACAAACAGATAGCTGCCCAACGTCACGGCGCCCAGCAGGCTGGTCAACGCGTTCACCGCCAACGCCAGGTAAATCAAACCCACCACGGAACTCGCCCCGCCCAGGATGAGCACCGTCTCGGGTTGCAGCCGGCCTGAAGGCAGCGGCCGATCCGCCGTGCGCCGCATTCGCGCATCATGTTCGCGTTCGCTCAATTGATTAAGCGCGGCCGCCCCGCATGCCACCAGCGCCGTGCCCAGCAGCGTGTGCGCCAGCAACCACCCATCCAGCGTGCCACGCCAGCCCAAATAAAAGCCGACCGCCGTGGTGAGCAGCACCAGGAACGTCAGCCTGGCTTTGACGAGTTCACCCAAGACCTGCAACAGCGCCTTCTCCGCCGGGGCCGTCGACGATTTTGAGGGACTCAGAGAAGCAGTGGCTTTCATCGGCCAGCAGGGAGTTCCGAGCCGGATGGCGTGACGCGGGCGCTCGCGGCCAACTCGCCAGCTGCGGCCGCGGCCGGCGTGGCGCTGCCGGCACACTCACTTGCCCCGAGCTCGAGGCGAGCCGCCATCAAAACGAGCAGCGAGCCCGTCATCAAACTTAATGCCCCCACCGCCACGTGAGCTGTCGCGATATCCGCGGCTTTGTTGGTCCAGATGGTGAAAGCGCCCAGTGCACCTTGCACGACGATTAGCCCCAGCCACACCGCCGCCAGGCGCGCCAAGGGAGAGCCCCAACCCAGTCGTTGGCGCGTTCGCCCGGCTGCCCACGCCACTGCCGCCAGAATCGCGACCGCCGCCAAACGATGAGTCATCTGCAAATGAATTTGTCCCGCGGTGATCGGGTTCAACGCCGTTACTTCGCGCCGGTCCCGGTTGTAGCGTTCCACCGAAGCTTCATCCGCCGACGGCCAGACCTTCCCATAAGCCAGCGGAAAATCCGGGATGGCCAGGCCCGCATGCTGATGACGCATGGACGCGCCGAGGACGAGTTGCACGAAGATTAGGCCGGTCACCGCCGCGAATAGATATCGGAAGCGGCCACCTGCGTAAATAGTCATCTTTCCGGGGCTGCCGCGTTGCCACCACGGCGAAGTGAACAAGGCGATCGCCCCTGTCAGCACGAAGAAAAGCTGCGCCAGCGCGGCGTGAAAGATCCCAATCTCATCCTTCATCTGCGTGACCCGCAGTCCTCCCAACACGCCTTGCAAGACGACTGCGCCCAGCGCGATCCAGCCCAGGTTCCGTAGCCAGCGCCGTTCTTCCTGCGCCCAAGTCCAGATCGCCAGGATGATCGTGAGGAAGCCCACGCCGGAAGCCACCAGCCGATGGGTGTGTTCGTAAAAGATCCCTCCCAGCCATTGTGAGACCGGAAAGAAGAACATGTTATACCCATAGGTCGTCGGCCAATCCGGCACGGCCATGCCGACCCCGTGGCTCGTCACCAAGCCGCCTACCCAGATCAGGCAAAAGGTGACCAACGCCGTCAGTAAAGCGAACCGATGCAGCCAGCGATGGTGAGCGCAACGTTTCACGAGAAACGCTTCTGGCACTCCGCTTTTCGCCCTGAGGGCAACACAGGCCTCCCGACGTCGGCTGGGGCGCGGTTCACGGAATTTCGATGGTGAAATCCGCTTTGGCTGTTCCCTTGACCTCGATGGGGTTGCTCAGGCCGGGGTTGGTCGCGCCGTGGGTCTTCACATGATAAGCAACGATCGTGTACTTGCCATCCGGCACGTCCGAAATCTTGTAGTTCCCGTCTTTGTCCGTCACGGCAAAGTAGGGATGATCGCATACCCCGATGTAGGCCAACATCCACGGATGCACGTCGCATTTCACGCGCACCATTACTTCCGCCTGATCAAAGCTTTTTTCGTTCTCCTGGCCTTTGAGCGGCTGGCCGAAGTTGAATTCCTTGTTCAATTTCGGAGTGGCATGCACGTTGTGCAGGAGGGCATCTGAGTTGTGAATTTTGAAGGGCTGATTCACCACCAGCCCAAACACGTACGGCTCATACATACAACCCACCTGATCCAACACCGGAGTCGGTCCCTTGGCCGGAGCCGCCTTGGCGTCTTTCAAATAAACAAACACATTAGCCAACCCGCCGCCGGGCCCGACCACGTAATGGCGCGTGGTCACATTATCCTTATTGGGGTTCGCCGCACCGCACATCGGGACCAGATCAATCTTGATCTCCGGCTTAGGGGTGCCTTTCAGGACTACCTTGCCGGTGATTTCACCCGCCAACAACCCGGGTACTGAACCGGCCAGGAACGCCAGGGACAGGGACAAACAGGGAAGCGACATTTTCATAGATGCAATCGGATAGTTCATGAACAAGAGCAGAGGCAGGCTAGCACTCGACTTTACGGGCCTGCAAGGGATTTGTGAAACATTTCACAAAGTGGGTTCACGGTTCACGGTTCACGGTTCACGGTTCACGGTTCACGGTTCACGGTTCACGGTTCACGGTTCACGGTTCACGGTTCAACGGTTCAGGGTTCAGGGTTCAGGGTTCAGGGTTCAGGGTTCAACGGTTCAGGGTTCAGGGTTCAGGGTTCAGGGTTCAGGGTTCAGGGTTCAGGGTTCAGGGTTCAGGGTTCAGGGTTCCTCACAATCTTCCTGCTTCAAGGGATTCAGTCATTTGGACCTTCCACCGCTGCGCAGGCTTCGCTGAACCTCAAGCCGTGAACCGTGAACCGTGAACCGTGAACCGTGAACCGTGAACCGGTAACCCTGAACCGCTCAATACACCTTGCGCAGGTTGGAAGGCAGGATATTCAATTCGGACCGGTACTTGGCCACGGTGCGGCGGGCGATGACGATGCCGCGTTCGGAGAGCATGAGGACGACTTCCTGGTCGGAGAGCGGTTTGCCCGGGTCTTCGGCTTTGAAGATATCGGCGATCATGTCCTTGACGCTGGTATTGGACATGCCTTCGCCGGTGGCCGTCTGGATCCCGGAGGTGAAGAAATACTTCATCTCGAAGATGCCCTGCGGGGTCTGCATGTATTTGCCGGAAACAGCGCGGCTGACGGTGGTTTCGTGGACCCCGACGACTTCGGCGACCTGGACCATGGTCAAGGGCTTGAGGTACGCGACGCCTTTCTGCATGAATTCGCGTTGCCGATTGACGATCTCAGTGGCGATGTTGCGGATGGTTTGTTGGCGTTGGTGGAGGCTTTTGATGAGGAATTTCCCGGCGCGGATCTTTTCGCGGATATATTCGCGAACTTCGGAGGAAGAATCCGCCTGCGCCATCAGATCCTTGTAGGTGTTGCTGATGCGCAGATGCGGGATCTGCTCATTATTGGTGGAGACGACGAAATCTTCGCCCGACTTGATCACGAACACTTCCGGCAGAACGTATTGATCGTTATCGGGGAGGAAGGCGCGTCCGGGGCGAGGTTCCAGCAAGCCGATGCGTTGGATGGCTTTCTGGACATCGACAACGTCCTGGCCCAAGCCGCGGGCGATCTCAGGGATGCGCCGTTTGCCGAGGGCTTCCATGAAGTCGTGGACGATGCGGTATTCGCTGGTGTGCTGTTTGTTTTGTCGTTCGAGCTGAAGGAGGAGGCATTCGCGCAGGTCGCGTGCACCGACGCCGGCGGGGTGGAAGGTCTGAATGACGTTGAGCACGCCCAGGATGAGTTCGGTGGGCAGACCGGTGCCCAAGGCCATTTCCTCGATGGTCGCCTTGAGGTAGCCATAATCATCGATGTTGCCGATGATCATCTCGGCGACCGGCCGTTGGTCATCGGTGACCTCCGAAAGGCGCACTTGTTCAAGGAGATGTTCCTGGAGCGAAGTGCCTGAAGCCAGGGAATCGAACATGAACTGGCGCCGTTCCTCCTCCTCGGGGGAGGTGCGCATGGGGATGCTGGTTTCGGCGAAGTGATCGCGCCATTCCTGGTCCAACTGGGTCAACCGTTCGAACTCGGCCTGAAAATCGTCGACGGGCTCGCTATTAGCCTTTTCGGTGGCGGGGTCAAAGTTGACATCGGCGGGGGGTTCCGCGGGGTCGGCCTGGCTGATGAGGGCGGTATCGCCTTCGCGTTCGGGCTTTTCGACTTGCTCCTGGTCTTCGGCCTGGACCTCTTCAAGGAGCGGGTTTTGCTGGAGTTCCTGTTCGACGAGGGCTTTGAGTTCGAGGGTGGGGGCCTGCAACAGGGCCAGCGACTGCTGGAGCTGGGGTGCCAGCACCTGCTGCAACGACATCTTCTGCGATAAATAGAGGCCTTGTGCCACGTGCGGATTAAATGCGGGGAAAACTGAGAAGACAAGGGCAAATGGGAACGGGACGTGCTTTTTCCCGGGCGGTCGCGCTTAGAATTTCATTGTCAATGTCCCGACTTTTCCGACTTTTCTTCAGCGGGCTCCGGGCGAATGGCCGCGTCGCCCGCGAAAACGGCGGCTCACTGATCGACCGGCGCCCGGGAGCCCTGGCCGATGTCGCCGCGATTCCTTTCTTCCCGTCGTTCATGCACTGAGCGGATCGTGGGGTTTTTGTACGATTCGGATTGCCCATTCGTGTCGCTCTTCCTAACGTCGCCAGGTGCCTGCCCGGTTCACGATTCTCGCCAGCGGATCCAGCGGCAACTGCGCTTACCTGGAAACCGAGGACGCGCGACTGTTGATCGACGCGGGATTGAGCGCGCGCCAGATCCGACACCGCTTGCTGGGAATCGGACGAACTCCGGAAAACTTAAGTGGAATTCTGGTTACACATGAGCACACCGATCACATTCAGGGTCTGGGCGTGCTCGCCAGCAAACTGCGCATCCCCATCTACTGCAATCGCCTCACCAAACAAGCCATCCAACTGCAATTCGGGCAGCCCCTGGATTTCCGCATCTTCAGCACCGGCGGCACTTTTGACATCGGCGATGTCCTGATCGAAACCTTCACCATCCCGCACGATGCCTATGACCCGGTCGGGTTCCTTCTCCGCACACCCTCCGGAAACATCGGGTTTCTGACGGATCTGGGGCATGCCCCCCGCCTGGTCATCGAACGGGTTCGGCCCGCGCACGCCCTCGTCCTGGAGGCCAATCACGATGTGAAACTGTTGCAAGACGATCTGCGGCGGCCCTGGAGCACCAAACAGCGCATTCTTAGCCGGCACGGCCACCTCTCCAACGAAGCCGCCGCCCAACTCGCCGGACAGATCGTTTCCGCCGAGCTGCGGCACTTGTACCTTGGCCATCTCAGCAGCGATTGCAATCGCCCTGAACTCGCCCATGCTGCCGTGAGCACGGTGCTCACCCGGGCCGGCGCCCAGCATGTGCGGATCGAGGCCGCTTCACCCGATACTCCCTGCCCGACCCTCGCCTTGGAAGGGGGCCAACCGCCATCCGCGCCCACCGCCCCGCCGCAACCAGCCTCACCCGACGACCCTAATCGCGAGCTGGGGGCCCTGCCCGCTCGGCTCAAGGAGGCTTTCGCCGCCCCGTGGCCGGTAGGGCCGTCTCCCGAACCGCGTTTGTTCCAGGATCGATTCTTCTAACGAGGCAGCCAGGAGCGGGGTTTCGATGGTGGCGGAGTAAAGCTGCCTTTTATCTGCGTCCATCTGCGGGCCCTCCCGCATCTGCACCCATCTGCGGGCCCTCACTTCATCGGCGTAAATCCGCCGGCTGATTCAGCGCAGGGTATTGAGCGACCGGTCCCTGAAATATCACCCGGCCGGAATCCAGTGCGGCCAGGTGAGTCGTGCAGGACGGGAGATCGGCCGGATGATGCGTGACCACGACCAAGCCCGTCCCCTGAGCCGCCACCTGCAGGAGCGTGCGTCCAATCGCGGCGCGCGAGGCGGTGTCCAAGCCGTCGAAGGGTTCGTCGCAAATCAACAGTTCCGGGCGATGCACCAACGCGCGCGCGATCAAGATCTTTCGGAACTCGCCATAGGACAGGCTGAGCGCGTTCTGGTCGGCCAGGTCCTGAAGGCCGAGGCCATCCACGATCTCCGCCACGCGCCGGCGCTGGGTCAGGCTCAGCTTTTGCCGCAACCCGACGCTGGAAAAAAATCCTGACCCGATCACCTGGGCGGCCGTCAAGGGCTCCCGATAAAGAGACTGCAGCTCCGGGGAGACCCAGCCAATCCGTCGTTTCACATCCCAGATGGTGTGGCCCGAGGCGAGTTCGAAGCGGCGCACCTGCCCGCCCAGGCTGGGATGAAGATCTCCAACGATGAGCTTCAGCAAGGTCGTCTTGCCCGATCCGTTCGGTCCCACCACCGCCCAATGTTCGCCTTCATGAATCTGCAGGGTGACGTCGCGCAACGCAGGCCGTTGATCGTGATAAACGGTGGCCGCCCGAATATCGATCCGTAGCCTGGCTGGGTTAAGTCCGAGACGGAGCGAGACCGGAAAACGGGTGGGGGCCGTGACCATGCCGTTGCTGCGTCCGACCGCGTTCGAGATTCTTGGAACCGAATGCGTCGCGGCCCGCCGCTGGGTTGGCGCTGAGGGCTCCAGCGCCGGCAATCGCGAAGCGGGTCGTTGCGCGATTTGCTCGTGAGGAATCGCCTCGGAGAAAACGATCCGCCCCTGCTCCAGCGCCAGCCGATGGGTTAGTCCGGACAACAACTCTTCCTCACGGTGAGTGGTGTAGAGTAATTGTGTTCCCTGCCGGACCAGCCGTTCCAGCACTGACAACAAGGACTCCCTCGCCGACCTGTCCAAGCCGTCACAGATTTCGTCGCAGACGAGCACGCGCGGTTTGCCGACCAGAGCTCGGGCGACCAGCACCTTGCGCAGTTCGCCCGTCGACAGCGTTTGGACGTCGCGCGATAACAAATCCTGAATGCCGACCAGTTCAATCACAGCCAGCGCCGCCTCTTCCTGGGCGGCGCTCAGCCGTTGATAAACGTAATCGCCCGCATGAAAACCCGAGCGGATAACCTGGTGGGTAGTGAGTTTCCAGTCCTGCTGGAGATAGCGGGCCTGCAATTCGGGGGAGACCAGGGCGACCAATTCCTTGATCCCCACCGCGGTGGTCTGCTCTTGGCCGCTGAACGCATAGAGCCGCCGCCCGCGACAACCCGGCGCCGGCCACAACTCACCGCGAACCAGCTTCAAAAAGGTGCTCTTGCCGGACCCGTTTCGGCCCAGGATGGCCCAATGTTCCCCCGCCCGGAGTGACCACTGGATGCCCGCCAAGACCCGGCGCCCGTCAAGGGCGACGTCGACATTCTCAATTCGGATGAGCTCTGGATTCGGTTTCGCCATCGGCGAAGCCGAAAGAGAGCCCAAAAATGGGCGTAAACTCAACACTTGATTGCGGGTTGGCCGGCGGCTGGTGATTGAACTCTAATGCCAAAGTCAGGCACGACTTAGTCAGGCACCACCGCTCAACAACTCACCACCAGCCGCCAGCCAACCCGCCATCAATCGTCCTTGCGAAATTCCACTTTCCCGCAGTTCTCCCAGACAAACACGATCCGTTCGGCGTTCACGACCTCCAGTTTGCCCGGCACAAAACAAGCGTTGCGAAATTCCTTCTCTGCCACCTGCCCTTCGCCCACACCGGTCTTGATGTTCGCCCGAAACGTCACCGCGCCGCCAGGCACATGTTCGTCACCCGTGATCTTGACGGCGACCACTTCGTCGCCTTGCTGGGTGATCCGCACAACCTGGTCGTAATGCCCGCGATAATGCCCGATCCATTCGCCGTTGAGGTTGATCGTTTGGTCCGTGTTCGGCGTAGTCTGTGACGTTTGCATCATCGTATGTGATCAGTGCCACACGCCGGCCCGCATTCAATCTCCGCGCGCGATGTTTTCCACGGAACATCGTTCCCGAGAAAGTGCGGCCCGGCTCTAGGGGATTCCCCGAGTGCCTGGCTTGCGGGGCCGCGCGCAGGACAGGCTTGCCCGCCGTCGTCGGGCGGATCATGCTGAGCTGGATGGCAGCACTGAGCTTACGCCGGTCCCGTGGACACGCGGGTGGAACCGTCTGCATGCTGCTGCTTGGGCTGGGTCTGGCGGGGGCCGGCTGGCAGGGCGCGGCCGCCGAACAGGCGGGCGTTCCCGTGCCGGCCGACCATGCAGAACGCCTTGCCCGCGGGCTGGACACCTTCCGGAGCGCGATTCGCGGGCTGTTGAACGAGCAATGCCTGCCGTGTCACGGCGGCGAGAAGACCAAGGGCGGATTTAACCTGGCCACGCGTGAAAGCTTGCTGAAAGGTGGCGATGACGGCTCGGCGGTCATCCCTTTCCAGGCTGCGGCCAGCCGCTTGGTCAGGCTCATTCAACACGCCGAGGAACCTTACATGCCGGAGAAGAAGCCTGCGTTGACCCCCGACCAGATTGCCCGGGTGATTTCGTGGATCAACGATGGGGCCCCGTACGAGCGGCCGTTGGTGGGTGAACCGGCGACGGCGCGAGACAGGTCCGTGGTAACCGCCGCGGATCGCCAATGGTGGTCGTTTCGCCCGCTCAAGGAGGTCCGTCCGCCTGTAGGCGCAGGCGGCAGCGGGAAGGGCGCCGGCCCGGGCCATCCCATCGATTCCTTCATTGCCGCCCAAGCCGCCACCAATCATCTCGAGCTGGCGCCACCGGCCGACCGACGCACGCTGGTTCGGCGCGCTTATCTCGACCTGCTCGGGCTGCCGCCGCCGCCCGAGGCGATTGACGATTTTCTGGCGGACCGTTCCCCTGATGCCTGGCCTCGCCTGCTCGAACGACTCCTGGCCTTGCCGCAGTATGGGGAACGCTGGGCTCGGCATTGGCTGGACCTGGCCCGTTTCGCAGAGAGTTCGGGTTTCGAGCACGATTATGATCGCGAAGGAGCATTCCATTACCGCGATTTCGTGATCAAAGCGTTCAATTCGGATCTGCCCTACGATCAGTTTGTGCGCTGGCAATTGGCCGGAGACGAGTTTGACCCGGATAATGCGTTGGCCTTGGCTGCCACCGGCTTCCTGGGCGCGGGCGTATTCCCCACTCAGATCACCGCCAATGAGGTTGAACGCACGCGCTACGATGCCCTGGACGACATGCTCTCCACCACGGGGTCCGCGTTGCTTGGGCTGAGCATCGGTTGCGCCCGGTGCCATGATCACAAGTTCGATCCCATTCCCAGCCTCGATTACTATCGGCTTCTCAGCACCTTCACCACCACCACCCGCAGTGTGATTGACCTCGATGTAAACCCGGAGGCGACTCAGGAACAAACCCGCCAGTGGGAAGCCGGACTGAAACCGCTCCAGGCCGCCCTGCAACGTTACGAAGAACACTTGCAGCCGAGCTTTGGCGCGTGGCTCAAAGAGGGAGCTCCTCCGATGTCAGGCCCTGCCACCTGGACTCTGCTTGAAGCCACCAGTCTGGTCTCCAGCGCCGGGGCCCAATTCAAACGCCTGGACGATGGCTCCTATCTGGCCGAAGGCAAAAACGGCGATCAAGACGATTACACTTTCATGGCCGCGCCGGCCGTGCTGTCGACCAACGCCATGCTCCTCAGTGGCCTGCGTCTCGACGCCCTGGCCGATCCGTCGCTCAAGAAAAACGGCCCGGGCCGCGCCGACAACGGCAACATCGGATTGAGCCGCATCCGCGTCTATGCGGTGGCGGGCGCAGGCGGCGGCACGCAGGAAGTGCGCCTGGCCAAGGCGGTGGCGGATTTCGAACAGAATCACGAGCACCTGTCCATCGCGGCGGCTCTGGATGACAATCCCAAGAGCGGCTGGGCCGTTGATCCGCAATTTGGCAAAGATCACAGCGCCGTGTTCACCTTTGCGGAACCGGTCCCGTTCCACGCCGGGGACAGGTTGCAGGGGCGTCTCGAGTTCCACGTCAACACCCGCCATAACATCGGCCGGCTTCGTTTGGCGATCAGCACCGAACCATCGCCAGCGTTGGAAGGAGACGTCCTGCCCGGCTCCATCGCCGGCCTCTGGCGCGAAGTCAGCCAGCCTGGTCATGGCAGCCGACTTTCCGAAAAGGAGCGAAGTAACCTGTTCGACTGGTGGAAAACCCGCGATGCGGGATGGCGCGAACGTCGCGCGGCCCTCGAAACGCATACCGCCAAAAAACCCGACGCCCGCACCAAAGTGTTGGTCTGCGCCGAAGGTTATCCACCCTTGCGGATGCACACGCAGGGCGCGGACTTTTTCCAAGAGACGTATGTGCTGAAGCGGGGCAATGCGGACCTGAAAAACGGCGTGGCCGAGCAAAGTTTTCTTCAGGTGCTGATGCCGGCTGCCGGCACCATCAGCCGCTGGAGTTGGACGCCACCCGCCGGCGCCAAATACTCCGGGCGCCGCCGGGCTTTGGCGAATTGGATGACCGACCCGGAGAACGGCGCAGGCGCCTTGCTGGCGCGCGTGGCGGTCAATCGTTTGTGGCAACATCATTTTGGCCAGGGCCTGGTCACGACGCCCAGCGACTTCGGGCACACCGGCGCGCTCCCCATCCATCCGGAATTGCTCGATTGGCTGGCCGCAGAGCTTATTCGCGGGGGCTGGAAACTGAAGCGCGTCCAACAATTGCTCATGACCAGCGCCACCTACCAGCAGTCGGCCGCCCCGGACGCCGCCCGCGAACAGACTGACCCCGCCAATCAATTTTTCGCCCGGCGAATCCCCCGGCGGCTGGAGGGCGAGGCCCTGCGGGACAGCCTCCTGGCCGTCTCCGGCCAGCTGGATCGGAGGATGTTTGGAAAAGGGACGCGGGACGAACGCAGCCGACGCCGCAGCGTTTATTTCACAATCAAACGCAGCGAACTGATCGGGTCGATGGTGGCCTTTGATCAACCTGAGCCGTTGGTGAGCCAGGGCGCGCGTCCGGTCACCACCGTGGCGCCGCAGGCGTTGTTTCTGCTCAACGCCGCCGCGGTGCGCGAGTGGGCCGAGGCATTCGCCCAAAGGGTGTGGCGCGAAACACCTGCGCCGCTTACCGCCACCGCTCGCGTGCAGCGAGCCATGCTTTTGGCGTTGGGCCGGATGCCGACGGCGGAGGAAAGCCGCGACGCGCTGGCGTTTCTGGCGGCCCAGGAGGCCAGTTATCAACAGGACGCTTCCGCTAACGCCGCCCGGCTGGCCCTGGCCGATTATTGTCAGGTGCTGTTTGGCCTGAATGAATTTGCTTACGAAAACTAAACCGCCTTGGGATATTTGAATCATTAAATGGACTCGACGATGTTTGCTCGCCGTCAGCACGGGCTCGCTCTGAGCCGGCGCGAACTGTTGCGCCGCGCGGGTGGCGGGCTGGGTTGGATCGCGCTGAGCACTTTGCTCCAGCCGTCCCGGTTGCTGCACGCCACCAGCGCCGCCAGCGCGACTGCGTTGTTGCCTCTGGCCCCTAAACGTTCGCATGTCCCCGCTCGGGCCAAGGCCGTGATTTGGATTTTCGCCAATGGCGGGCCGAGTCAGGTCGATACCTGGGATTACAAACCGGCGCTGGCCAAACGCGATGGTCAGAAGCTCGAAGGCTTCGATAACAAGACCGGATTCTTTCAGGACGCAGTTGGGCCGCTCATGAAATCGCCGTTCCAATGGCGGCAGCATGGCCAAAGCGGGACGTGGGTCAGCGATTTGTTTCCGCAATTGTCGCGGCAGGTGGACAAGATGGCGTTCATTCATTCCTGCTGGACCCAGTCCAACAACCATAGCCCGGCCTTGTTCATGATGAACACCGGGGTAACGCGGATGGGGTTTCCGTGCGTTGGATCCTGGGCCACCTATGGCCTCGGCTCCGAGAGCGCGAACCTGCCGGCTTTTGTGGTCATGAGCGACCCCTTGAACCGTGGTCTGCCCAAGGGCAATGCCAACAATTGGGGAGCGGGCTTTCTTCCTGGCGTTTTCCAGGGCACCTGGCTGCGGCCACAAGGTGAACCGATCGACAACCTGAAGCGGCCGCCGGCTCTGACTGATCAGCGGCAACGCGCGCAGCTGGATCTATTGGCCCGGTTCAACCAACAACACTCCCAGCACAGCGCCGCCGAAAACGAGTTGAACGCCCGCATTCAGAGCTTTGAGCTGGCTTATCGCATGCAGACGGCGGCGCCGGAGGCGTTCGATGTCACCCGCGAATCCGAAGCAACGCGCCGCCTCTACGGCCTGGACCAAAAACATTGCGCCCATTTCGCCACCCAATGTCTCATGGCCCGGCGCCTCGTCGAACGCGGCGTGCGCTTTGTGCAGATTTACTCCGGCGGCATGGAAAACCAGCTCAGCTGGGATTGCCATGCCGATTTGATCGGCAATCACCGCGGGTTCGCCCTGGAGACCGATCAGCCCGTCGCGGCGTTGCTCGAGGATCTACAGAGCCGCGGGTTACTGGGCGAGACCCTGGTCATCTGGGGGGGCGAATTCGGGCGCCTGCCGGTTTCCCAAAAGGGAGACAAACCCGGTCGCGATCATAATCCGCACGCGTTTACGGTCTGGCTGGCGGGCGGCGGCGCGCGGGGCGGTTCTCATTATGGGGAAACCGACGAGATCGGATTTAAAGCGGCGGTGAACAAGGTGCATGTGCGTGATTTCCATGCCACCATCCTGGCGGCCCTCGGCCTGGATCACGAACATTTGACGTACCGCTTTCAAGGCCTCGACCAGCGGCTCACCGGCTTCGAAGGCGCCCAGCCGGTGCATGAATTGTTCGCCTAAGCGGCGCCGCCAGACCTCGTCAGGGTCCGGCCAACCTGGTCTTCGGCGGCGGACCGGCGCTGACCGCGGCGTTGGTTGTCCCCGCCTTCGCCGCGCGCACGGTTAACCACAAGTGATCGACCGATTCGATCAAGAGGCGGTTGAATCCGTTGGGCACACCGTTGTCGGCACCGGTGGCGATCAGATCGGAAAGCACGCGGTGTTCCTGGCCGCTTTCTTGATCGCGCACAGCCATCTGGATCGGGCCGCTGAAACTTTTGGCGTCCGGAGCCGCCGCTATCTTCAAGGTCAGCTCCCCGCCTTTCTCGGGCACCTCGACCGGAGCGGCCTGGACGTCCGGTGGTACTCCACGCGTGCTCGCGATGAATTTGCCCTTGGCCCCGTAGGTGAACTTGACGTTGAGTTTAATCTCGTTGGTTTTGCCGGCCTCGATCACCAGAACGTTCGCTCCCAAGCGCGCCCGCACGGTTGGAACCGGTCGCTCCACCTTCAGCCGGTAGACGTACTCCTGGCCCCCGCGATGCAGCACATTGCCCACCGCCAGCAGGAAGTTGCCGTCCGCCGGCGCGCTCCAGTCCAGCCTGGGGTCAGCGCCTCCGGCATCATCCCCTTTCTTCAACTCTTTTCCGTCCTGATCTTCCACGCGCAGCCAGGCATCGAGCGGAAAGCCGAGCGCAGCCGATTGCACTTCGAACCGCAGTTCTTCGCCTTTCTTGACGCTGAGCCGGTAGCGATCCACGTCGCCAGGGCGGTTGATCCGGCCGGTGACCGCCCCGGGAACCGACAATAACCGGGCCTGACCGATTTCATCATTGGGCTCCTGTTCCAGTTCCTCAGGCCCGTCGCCAACAGGCAGCAGGATCGCGTTCTCGATCTTCTCCGGCCACCAAGTGGTCTGACGACAGTCGCGATCCAGCCCCATCCCATCGAAGGTGCGTGCCTGCGAAGCGGAACCCAAATTCCAACCCACTAATTGCAGCTCAGTCGCGCGACCGCGACTGACGCCCAAGGGCAAGGTGTAATGCACATAAGGTCCGCGGAACAGGTGGAGACGATAGATGCTGCTGGGGCTGCCGGCGAAACGCACGTCTGAGCCGGCCGGATAAGCGAATCCGAACACCTGCACCGTATAGAACCCGGCCTTGACCGCCGTGTAGGCCAGAAACGGATCGAGTGTGCGGCCATCATCATGGTTCAAACCCAGTTGCCGGCCTTCCGTATCGATCACCCGCAGGACCGCGTCGATCGGTGACGCCAGCACATACGCCTCCAGCCAGGCCACCAGACTTTGTCCCGTCTCCAGCCAGACCTGAAACGAATCCACGTCCCCCGCCTTTTCCAGCCGCCCGTTGATCGAAGCGGGCATGATCTCGATCGCCTGCGGTTTGTTGAAATCATCGTTCGGCTCTTGCTCGGCCAGTTGCGGCTCGCTGGTCACCACGATAAAGCGCGGGCCGCTCGCGCCCTCCTCGTTATAGAGTCGCGCCAAATGTGGCCCGATGGGCGCGGCGGCGCTGACCTCCACCGTGAACCGGCCCGTGTTGGTCGCGGCGCGGAAGGTGATTCCAGGTGCGTCCAGCCAAACTTGCGGAGGCCACGGATCGAATTTGCCGATCGCCGTCACCGCGCCGGTGGTGCCGGCCTGAAACGCCACGGGAAATAAATGATCGAAGGTCGGCGCAGCGGCTTGGGCGGCAGGCCAGCGGCCCAGACTTGTCAGGCTCAGGATGATTAGAACAGGAACAAGCCGCAAACCAAGGCGGGAACGGAGCGGGTGCTGATCGCTCATGACCAGAATGAAGCCAGGGTTCGGTCTGGGACCCAGTTTGCTAGACAAACAGTTCCTTGATCAAGCGACCGTTATTGACCAATTGCACCGGACGGCCCGTGTTGGTATGCAACACCTGCGCCGGATCAATCCCCATCTTGGTATAAAGCGACGCGGCGAAATCTTCCGGCCGATAAACGTTCTCGGACGCGTAATAACCTTTGGCATCGGTGGCGCCCACCACCTGCCCGCCAGGAATGCCGCCTCCGGCCATCAAGATCGACATCGCGTGTGGCCAATGATCGCGGCCGGCGTCCTTGTTCACTTTGGGCGTGCGCCCGAATTCGCCCAGCAGGATCACCAGCGTCCGCTCGAGCAACCCGCGTTGATCCAAATCCGAGATGAGCGCGGCCATCCCTTGATCCATTTGTTTCCCCTGGCTGCCTTTGAACGCCGTGAAAATCTTGGTGTGATGATCCCAGCCACCGTTATAGACCGTGACCCAGGAGACTCCCACCTCCACCAAACGGCGCGCCAACAACAGGCGCTGGCCAAAATCATTCCGGCCATAAGCCTCGCGGACCTTCTGATCTTCGCGCTGAATGTCGAAAGCCGCCTGGGCCTTGGGCGATAAGACCAGATCCACGCCTTGTTGATAATATTGGTCAAAGGAAACCGCCGGATCTTCCGCCAGCCGATCGGCGTAACGCTTCATCCGATCCAACGTGCCGCGCAAATCCCGGCGCGAGGCGGCGCGTCCCTCGCTGATTTCCGCCGGCAAAACAACGTCACGCACCTTGAAGCTGTCGCTGTTCGGATAACCGTCGATCACAAACGGCGCGTGTTTGCCTCCCAAAAAGTTCGGCCCGCCGCTGCGCGAAACCTGCGGCATGGAAACATACCCCGGCAATCCATCGCGCATCCCGCGATGATAGGACACCACCGAACCGAACGACGGATGGAACGTGACAAAAGCCCCGCACGCCACCGGCACCGGCGTGGGCGCCCCGGTCATCATGTAATGGTTGCCTCCGCCATGGTTGGGGTCCTTGTGGCAAATGGACCGGACGATGGTCAGCTTGTGGGCCACCTTTGCCAATTCGGGCACCATTTCGCAGAATTGCACGCCGGGAGCCGAGGTCGGGATGGCTTTGAATTCACCGCGGATCTCTGAGGGCGCATCCGGTTTGGGATCGAACGATTCATAGTGCGAGGGTCCGCCATCCAGCCAAATCAGAATGCAGTTCACCGGCGGCCCTTGCCCGATCGGTGTGCCCGCTGCGTTCGCCCGCAACCGCAGCAGATCCGAAAAACCCAGCCCGAGAACGCCGCCCATTCCGATCTGCAGAAAATCACGTCGCGCCATTCCCGCGCAATTATGCGTCAGCCTGCTCATGGCTCCCGGGAGTATGCCTGAGGCGTCGGGCGCTTGGGAAGCATTCATTACGGGCTTCGGGACGGTGGGCTGGTGCTGCGCTGATTCCAGGGCATCGGCATGGTCGGAGCCCGCCGATGCCGATCCCGGCGGAGGTCCAACGGACGTCCATGAAAATACTTCACGAACCGGACGAGTTGCTTGACGGCCTCCTCATAGGCCAGGCGACCTTTTTCGGCCGTGGCCAGCTTGGCTTCGCCCAGCACGCCCGTCTCCGAATAGCTGCTGGTCCAGGAGATCAACGTGGCCGGCCCAGCGGCAAACAAATCGACCCAGTTAAATGGGCTGTTCTCCTCGTTGAAGGAGATGGTCCCATTCTCGATGAGATCGTTGCGCACATGCTCACCGTCCAGGTAAAGATAAAGCGAGGTCTCCAGCTCGCAGGCATGCGCGCAGCCGCCAGGGAACTTGCTTTCCCGCCAGCGAGGCAGGAATTCCTTGTCGACCGTGAGAAGGTTCCACCACGCGGCCAGCACGCATTCGGCATCGGTCTCCAGATTAGTGCGGCGCGCGACCAGATCGAGGTTAGGCATGTTCGATCCGTGCCCGTTCAACAGAATGATCTTCTTGAAGCCGTGATAGGCCAGCGACTTGGTGATATCCAGAACGTGCGCGATGAAATGTTCGAAATGATTGTTGATCGTGCCGGGAAAATCCATCACGTGTCCGGTGTATCCGTAGCAGACCGTGGGTAACACCAGGATCTGGTCGGGCTGCAGTTGGCCGGCACCGCGCGCGATCCCGGACGGACACACCATGTCGACATCGAGCGGCAGATGCGGCCCGTGTTGTTCCACCGCGCCGCACGGCACGATGCAGACTTTGCCCAATTCGATCGCATCGTTGATCTCGGGCCAGGTCAGTTTCTCGTAACGATACTCTTGGGCAGCGCGGGAACTCATGACGCAATCAAGCCGGATTCAGTTTTTGGGTGCAAGAAAGTTTCAAAGCGGTTATGCTCGGGGCAGTCTTAGGACTAAAGGAAGTAGACCCTGCATATGAAGCGACAGGATTCGTCCGACTCGTCGGACCGGTCTGACTCGTCGGACCGGTCTGACCCCCTCATCCCCAAGCACGGCGGCTACGCCAAACTCCGCAGCTACCAGACCGCGCAATTGATCTACGATTGCACAGTCATTTTCTGCGATCATTTTATCGATAAACGTTCGCGCACCCACGACCAGATGGTTCAGGCCGCCCGCAGCGGTGTGCGCAACATCGCCGAAGGCAGCGTGGCGTCCGGCACTTCCAAGAAAATCGAATTCAAGCTCACGGGGATCGCCCAAGCGAGTCTGGAGGAACTGCTCAAAGATTACATCGATTTCCTGCGTCATCGCCGGCTTCCCGTGTGGGACAAGGACTCCCCCGAGGCCTTGGCGGTGCGCCGCCAACGCGGCATCGTGGCCAGCGATACCGATCCATTTTCGATCCGCGCCGCTTCCCCCGTGACCGCCGCGAACACCCTCATTTGTCTAATCAACCAGGCCACCTATCTGCTCCGGCGCCAACTGGAAAGCCTGGAGAAACAATTCCTTGAACACGGCGGGTTCACTGAGAAGCTGCACGCCGCCCGCACTCAGCAACGGTCCAAAGCAGAGCCTCCGGCGCCTCTCTGCCCACACTGCAGCAGGCCCATGATCCGGCGCACCGCCCGGGTCGGTCGCAGAGCCGGGCAATCATTCTGGGGCTGTTCAGCCTATCCGGATTGCACTGGCACACGCCCGATTGAGTGAACCCGACCTGCTTATCGCTTCGCTTCGGTGATGCAATACAGGAATTTTTCCCCCCGCAGATAAAGCTCGCGATCCACTAAAACCGGCGAGGCGCTGAACGCGTCCTCCAACTGATTCACCGCCAGGGTTTCTTCGGGTTTGCCGTGGCGCACGACGATCGTGACGCCGTCCCGGCCAGCGATGTAGATGCGCCCAGCCGCGCCCACCGGCGAGGCAAAGATCTCGCGGATGCCTTCCAGCCGCACGGGCTCCCCGCGGAGTCTGCCCGTGCGCGCATCCAGCCGCGAGAACACGTTCTGGTTGTGGCGCACGAAGTAAAGGGAATCATCGTATAACAACGGGGAAGACACATAGGGCGTCAGCCGGGTGAGTTTCCAGGCGACGTGAACGGTGTCCGTAATATCGCCGCGCGCGCCCTCCAGTCGGATGCCCAACATGGCCTGCCAATCGTAACTGTTGCCGGCATAAACCATGCCCCAGCCGGCCACCGGCGAGGACACCACATTGCGCGAAAGCCCCGCACATTCCCAGAGCAGTTTGCCGGTCTCAAGCTCATAACCGCGCACGCGTCTGGTGGCACTGATCACCACCTGAAACTTCCCGGCCTGCTCCACCACCAACGGGGTGGACCAGGACGTCTTGTCGTCTCGCGCCACTTTCCAGCGTTCGATCCCGGTGCGCTTGTCGAACGCGTAGAGAAAAGAATCGCCCTCATGATCCCAGTTGAGGATCAGCCAGTCTCCATGGAGCACCGGCGAACTGCCTTCGCCATGAGCATGCAACGTCTGCATGCGGCCCAGGTCCTTCTGCCATTGCACGGCCCCGTTCAGGTCCAAACAATACAAACCGCGCGACCCGAAGAACGCCACTAACCGTTCGCCGTCCGTGACGGCCGAATTCGACGCCAGGCTGCCGGTCTGATGACCGCCTTCATGCGGGAATTCTTCGCGCACGCTGCGCTGCCAGACAATCGATCCATCCGCCCGACTGATGGCCACCACCACAAACTGATGGGTCTGGCTCACCGGCACATTGTCATGGGTGCCAGGCGCATGGTCGTAGACCGGCTCGACCGGCTTGCCCACCGGGATCGCCGCCGTGAGGAAAATTAGATCGTCCCAGATGATGGGCGTGGAATGCCCTTTCCCGGGCAAAAGAATTTTCCAGTGAACATTGCTGCTCTCGCTCCAATGCACCGGCGGATTGGCCTGAGGCGCCACTCCGTTGGCCAGCGGCCCGCGCCATTGCGGCCAAAACCTAAGCGCATCGGAACTCGGAGCGGGCCCCGCTGAAGCCGGCCTAGGCTCAGGCGCAGGCCCGGCGCAGGCCAGGCGTGCTACCAAGCACAAACACGACGCAATAGAAAGGAAGCCGGAAGCGTTCACAGTTCGACCTCGTCAGTCTGGCAGCATTCTTCATCCGTGTCATCCGCGTAATCCGCGATTACCATTTTTTTACAACCCGGACGCCGTTGCCGTTTAGACACTGCCCTGAAGCCGATGCCTGCCCTGTTGTTAGGCATTAGAGAATAGCCGCAAGCTCAACGGTTGGGCGGTCGGCCGAGTTCGCGCTTCCCCGGGTTGCCTCTGGTCCGTTGAAGCCATCTCATAAATAGCCATCGTCGTCCCGCGAGTCTTTTAGCGGCTCGCTTCGTTGCTCGTCGGTCACAGATCGCTGCGGATATGCTCCCTCCTCGCGCCTCGCCAGCCGCTAAAATCCTTCGCGGGCCGTCATTGTCTATTTATGAGATGACTTCTAGGTTGGTGGGGTCTTTCATCATGCGCGCTCTTCTACTGTTTCTTCTGGCCGTGTTCCTGGCCGCGGCATCATCGGATGCCGACGAACCGCGCGTGCCGGAGGGATTCACCATCGCGCGGGTCGCTGCCGCGCCGCTCGTAAAGTTTCCCATGTTCGCCGCGTTCGATGAGCGGGGGCGGTTGTTCGTCGCAGAATCGTCGGGTCTGGATCTTTACGCCGAACTCTCGGCGTTAACCCGCCGCTGCCGGATCCAACTGCTCGAAGATCGGGATGGCGACGGCGTCTTCGAATCAGCCACCGTCTTTGCCGATCAGCTCGTGTTCCCGATGGGCCTGGCTTGGCGCGACGGCAAACTCTACGTGGCCGATCCGCCTGACTTGATCACGCTCGAGGACACCGACGGGGATGGCCGCGCCGATCGACGCCAGGTGCTGCTCACCGGCTTTGGTCACACGGACAACGGTAGCTTGCACGGCCTGATCTTTGGTCCGGATGGCTGGCTTTATTTCACCCTGGGAGAGCCGGACGGTTATAAGCTGCGGCGCGCGGACGGTTCAACCCTGGAAGGCTCCAGCGGAGCTCTCTTGCGCTGCCGACCCGACGGTTCGGAAGTGACCGTGCTGTGCCGCGGGTTCGAAAATCTGGTCGAACTCATCTTCACCCCGGGAGGCGAAATGATCGGCACCGATAATTGGTTTCAACGGCCCGTGGGCGGCATCCGGGATGCCCTCGTTCATCTCGTGGCAGGCGGGCTCTATCCCTATGCGCCCGATCGCGGCACACCCCAACCTGTGACGGGCCCGCCGCTTCCCGCCATTGCCCTTTTCCCGGCGGTCGCCTTAAGCGGACTCGAGCTCTACCGCGGCACCAGCCCATCGCTGCAAGGGCAACTCTTCTCTGCCCAACATAATTCGCGCAAAATTGGCCGACACCAACTGCTCCGACACGGGGCCTCCTACCGCACCGAAGACACGGATTTCGTAACGAGCGATGACCCGGACTTTCATCCGTCCGACGTTCTGGAAGATGCCGATGGCAGTCTGCTCGTGATCGATACCGGCAGCTGGTACGTTCACCATTGTCCAACCGGCCGAATCCGGAATTCACCGGCCACCGGCGGCATTTACCGTGTGCGCGCCCGCGACGCGGCGCCCGTGACGGATCCGTGGGGGTTGAAAGAAGATTGGCCGCGGATGCCGGTCGCGAACACCTTGGAACATCTGGCCGACGTGCGTCCAGCCGCCCGAGCCCGTGCTCAGCAGCGGCTGGCCGCAGGCGGCGATTCAATCCTTGGCCAGCTGCGTTCATGGCTGCGGGAGTCCACCAACCGCGTGGCGCGCCTTGGCGGAGTCTGGACGTTGACCGCTTGCAAGTCTGCAGCCGCCGGCGAATTTCTGCGCGAGTTGCTGGACGACGGGGATATGGAAGTAGCCGCGACGGCCGCGCGCGTGCTGGCCATCCGCCCTGAACGCGGCGCGGCCCGTGCTCTCGAGAAAATGCTGCGGAGGCCTGAGCCGCACCTGCGCCTGGCCGCGGCTCAAGCGCTGGCCCATGGCGGCACCTCGGAGTCTCTTTCAGCGATCTGGCACGCGTTGACCAATGCGCCCGCGCCCGACCCGTTGCTCGTTCACGCCCTCGTCCACGCCGCGCATTGGTTGGCAGATGAAAGCACATTGCGCACGGCCCTGAAGAATGATTCTCCACGCATTCAGGAAGCCGCGCTCCGTTTGCTGGCGCAACCGCCCAGACCGCGCTCTGCCCTGACCGCCGGCCTGTTGCTGAGCACTCTGAGTGGATCTGATCTTCAGCTGCGCAACACGTCGTTGGAACTGCTTCGGCAACGACCCGAATGGGCCTTCGAAGCCAGCTCGGTTCTTCGGAGCGGACCACAGGTCGAGACTTCGACTGACCGCGCTCCAGAGCGTCTGCCGCCCGCAGGATGGAAGGCCTTGTTCCTGGCTTTCGAGCGATCCACGAACGTGCAGGAAACCGTCACGAAAATCCTGCAGACTGGTTCCGTCTCAACCGTGGCGACATTATTGGAAGTCCTGCCCCGTAGCGCGCTGGAAAGACCGCCGGCCGGTTGGATCGACGGCATGGCCATGGCACTGGCCCAACCTGAAGCCCGGGTCCGTCTTTTAGCGGCCCGCGCCGCGGCGCGCTGGCCGGCCCCGGCCTGGCGGTTGAACGATCCGTTGAGGCAACTCGCGCGGGACACCAATCAATCGCCCGCACTCCGCGTGGAAGCCGCTCGTGCCCTTCTTTTGCAGCAACCGGAACCGGCCTCGGATCTGTTCGGGTGGCTGCTTGGGCTGGTGCGTCCGGGTTCAGATCCGGTGCTCGCCTTCGCGGCCACGGATGCACTTTCACGATGCCAATTGACGGATGCCCAGTTGCTGCAGCTGTTGACTACGATCACCAACACGTCGGTCGTTTCTCCCATGCGATTCCTGCAGACTTTCCGGCGGTCTGTTTCAGCCGCGGATGCTTCTGCATTGGTGGAGGTGGTTGGCCATTGGTTCGACGCCGGGTGGCGGCCCGAGGAGCGCGAATTCGCGGTGTTCCTGGAACGGCTACCGGAGCCGTCGCGCTCACGGGCGACGGCCATGCGCAGCGGGATGGTCCCGCAGACGCTCGCGGTGAAGCAGCGGGCCCGGTTCGATCGTTTTGCCGCGCTGCTTCAGGGCGGTTCACCGGAAGCCGGCCGGAACGTGTTTTACGGTCCCAAAGCTGGATGTTCCGTCTGTCACGCCATTGGTGGCGCCGGCGGACAGATCGGTCCTGACCTGACGCGGCTCGGGTTAATCCGATCGGGCCGAGACATTCTGGAAGCGATCCTGTTCCCCAGCGCCACCTTCGCTCAAGGCTACGAGCCTTATGCAGTGACGACCAAGGACGGGACGGAATGGAGCGGTTGGTTGGCCGAACAATCGGCCGAGGGGGTGATGCTGCGCGAGACGAGTGGAGGGGAACGCCGATTCCCGCGTGAGGAGATCCTGGAGTTGCGCCGGCAATTCCTTTCGCTCATGCCGGAAGGACTGGAGCAAGCGCTTAGCGCGTCAGAGTTCAGCGACCTGCTCGCGTTCCTGCAGTCCTTGCGGTGAGACGTCACTCTTTGGTGATGGTCTCGTCCAGGTTCAGCACCGCCCGCGCCAGCATCGCCCAGGCCGCGGCCTTGTGAATGTTCACTTCCTTGGGAACATCCTTTGGATCGCTGAGAGCGATCTGCAAGGCGTCGGCGGTGCGTTCCTCAAAGTACCGATATTGCTCCTCCCAAAAATCCAGCAGGGCGCGCAATTCGCGCTCGGTGGGAAGGCGTCCGGTGGCGAGACGAAAAGCGTAGGTGGCGCGGCTGGGATTGTCGGGCCCGCCCTCTCGGAGCACGCGCAATCCCATCGCTTGCGCTGCTTCCACGTAAGTTTTTTCGTTCAAGGTCACCAAGGCCTGGAGGGGCGTGTTGGAGCGGGTGCGTCGCGTGCAGGACGTCTCCGCGGGCGGCGCGTCGAACGCCAGCAAAGTCGGGAAAGGCAATGAACGTTTCCAAAAAGTATACATGCCGCGCCGATAGCGATCGGCTCCCTTGCTTTCCGGCCAGCTGAACCCACCGTAAACCTGGTCGCCGACGCTGCTCGGAATCGGCGGATAAACGCTGGGGCCGCCGATCTTTGGGTTCAACAGCCCGCTGGCCGCCAGCGCGATATCCTGCACAATCTCGGCCTCGACGCGGAAGCGCGGCCCGCGTGTCAGCAAACGGTCATAAGGATCTTTCTCCAACAGCGCGGGGGTGAGTCGCGACGTCTGGCGGTAAGTCGCCGAGTCGGTGATCAACCGATGCATTTCCTTAAAACTCCAACCGCGGTCCATAAACTCGCAGGCCAGCCAATCGAGCAACTCCGGATGAGACGGTGGATCGACGCGAGTGCCGATGTCCTCAGGGGTGGTGAACAAGCCCTGGCCGAAATAGGCCTGCCAGATGCGGTTCACGATCACACGCGCGGTGGTCGGGCTGCGCCGATCCACCAACCAAGCCGCCAAGCCGAGCCGGTTCCGCGGCGCATCCGCAGGAAAAGGATGCAGGACGGCCGGCACGTCGGCCTGCACTTCCTCGGCTTGTTTCTGCCAGTCGCCTCGTTTGAAGACCCGCGTATGCCGCGGCTCGGCCCGTGGTTTGAGCACGAGGGTGGTCGCCGCGTCCGGCCAATTGGTGTAGGCCTGATCGATCTCCCGGGTCACGCCGGCCAGAGCCGGGTCGTGCTGGCGAAACACCGTAAACAACTCGCGCGTTTGCTCCGGCGTTCGTTCAGCCACCGGGATGGCCAACCATTGACGTTGCGCCGTGGTCAAGGGGTCAACTGCCAGCGGCGCAGGCTGCGTGGTCACGCTCAAGCGGATGCGCCCGATGGTGGCGCAATCCAGCTTGGTATCCTTCAAACCGCGCATGTAGAGGGTGAAAACCAGTTTCGTGCCTCCGGGAAAGCCCGGGAACGGTTCGGCGCATTCGAAAACTGCCCGGCGCTCGTCGTGACGCCGGCTCGGGCCAAATTCGTTGGACCACCCGCCTTTGGCCGTGTCGCCATCGATGGCATTGGTGACAGCGAAGCCGGGCGCCTGGGCATCCGCCAGGGCTCGCCGGAACTTCAGTTGGTTGGTCACCGTAGGCTGCTGCGAGGCGTAGGCTTCGACGGTGAACTCGGCCAAATGAAACGTGGCTTTGCCCAGAATCCCCGGTCCGCCATAAGGCAGGTTGGGATGCCGCAACGCTTCCAAGCGGAAGCCGGTCAGATTCGTCAAGGGCGTTTCGGCCCAGATCTTGGCGGTGACCTCGGCGTAAACATCGCCACCCCCAAGCAACGATAGATCCGATTGCTTTTCGTATTTTACCGGGTTGCTCAGCACTTCCTGCGGGTCGAGCACGGTCCAGTTTCCGGTCAAACGGGGATCGGCCAGGCCCCGTTCCCAGGCGTTCATGCGTTCGATCAGGTTCGTCGACTCGCGCCGGGCGCGGCTTTCGATCTCGCGAGCCTGCTCGCGGATCTGCGTGCGCTGTTTTTGTTGCGCCTCAGTCGGCACCTCGACAAACGGTTCGTCGTCATTGTTGAGGAAGGCGAAGAGCCGGTAGTACTCCTTCTGGGAGATGGGATCGTATTTGTGGTTGTGGCACTGGGCGCAACTGATGGTTAAGCCCAGCCAGGCTTTGCCGACGGCGTCCATGCGATCGATCATGGCGTCGATCCGGAATTGTTCGGGCTCAATCCCGCCTTCCTGATTCAACATGGAATTGCGGAGGAATCCGGTCGCGGTCACCTGCTCGGGCGTGGCGCCCGGCAGGAGGTCCCCGCCCAGTTGTTCCTTGGTGAATTGATCGAAGGGCAGATCGCGGTTGAAGGCGCGGATGACCCAGTCGCGATAGGCCCAAATCAGACGGGCCCGATCCTTTTCGTACCCGTTGCTGTCGGCATAACGGGCTGCATCGAGCCAATGGCGGCCCCAGCGTTCGCCGTAATGCGGAGAACGCAATAGTCGATCCACCACCTCTCCGTACGCTTTGGGCCGGGCCTCGTTCACAAAATCGTCCACTTCCTTGGGTGTGGGCGGAAGCCCCAGCAGATCCAACGACAACCGCCGGATAAGCGTGGGACGATCCGCCTCGGGCGATGGGCTCAGACCATCCCGTTCCAGCCGGGCCAGGACAAATTGATCGATGGGATTCCGAACCCAGGCTTTGTTCTGGACGGACGGCCAAGGCGGGCGCACCGGCGTCTTGAACGCCCAGTGATCCCGTTTGTTGGGAACTTTTACCGAGGCTTCCTCGGGCCAGACGGCTCCCTGATCGATCCAGGCCCGGATCAACCCCACTTGCGCGGCCGTTAATCGATCGCCTTTGCGCGGCATGACCTTGTCCGGAACTGCTCCCGCCACAAATTGAACCAATAAACTGTCCGCGCTGCGCCCAGGAATGATGGCCGTTCCCAGATCGCCGCCTTGCAGGGCGACGTCTTTCGCGTCGAGCCGAAAAGCTGCCTCCTGGCGTTGCGGTCCATGACAGCCATAACAGTTTCGAGCGAAGATCGGTTGGATATCGCGGACGAAATCGATCGGTTGAGCGGCCGCTGGCGGCAGCGGGCCAATCGGGCCGTTCCCTGGCGTTTGCGCGGGACCGGCGGGCGTCCTAATAAGCAGCAGAGCCGCCAGAAGAGATAGTCCGCGCCTCCAGCAGCGCCTCGGAAAGAAGTGATTCGTGATCCGCGTCATGTTGTTCTCGGTCTGCCTGTTGAAGCCTCCTCTATCCTTCAGTCGCCGGTTCTCGTCGAGATCAAAGATGGCTTCTCGCCACAGCCAGGTTGATTGCTTGAACAAGCCCGGGTCCATGGCATTCTTCAATGGTTCGCTCGATTGAGTCACAGCACGTATGAAAACCGTTGTCCTGGTCCGCTCGCTTAAATCATTTCTGGGTTGCGCGCTTTGGTCCGTCGCGCTGCCGCTGGTTGCCGCCGAACAATCGCCCGAGCCCGAAGTAATCCGGCCGACCACCCCGGCGGCGTTCACCCAGAACCTCTCGGTCGGACACGAGATCGATCATGCCATCGAACGGGGCCTGCTCTGGTTATCCAACAATCAGAACTCCAATGGCTGGTGGTCCACGCCGGATCAACCCGCCGTCACCGCTTTGGCCCTGACGGCCCTGCAAGGCCGGACCCCGGAACGCGGACCAGAAACGCCGGTATTGACCCGCGGCTATCGTTATGTGCTGGGTTGCGCCCAACCGGACGGCGGGATTCACCGGAGCAATCTCGTTACTTACAACACCGCCATCTCCATGATGGCATTGCTGGCGGCGCAGCGATCCGAATACGAGCCTTATCTGCGGAAAGCCCGCCGGTTTCTGGTGAGTCTCCAGCGTGATTTCGGCGTGAAAGGCAAGACGGACGACGTCTTTGACGGCGGCATCGGTTACGGAAGCCGCTACGAACACTCGGACATGGCCAACACCGCCGCCGCGCTCGAAGCCTTACATCATACTCGTTATCTGGTGGCCGACCAAAAGCTCGCCGACAGTCCGGACCTCAACTGGGGTGCCGCGGTGGCGTTCCTGCAGAATTGCCAGAATCTGCCGGGCTCCAATTCGCAGGCCTGGGTTTCCAGCGATCCGAAGGACCGTGGAGGCTTTATCTATTATCCGGGGCAAAGCATGGCCGGCGGTGAGACCAACAAGACGACGGGCCGGGTTACTTTACGTTCCTACGGGAGCATCAGCTATGCGGGATTGTTGAGTTATATCTACGCCGATCTTAAACCCGATGACCCGCGGGTGGTTGCGGTGTTCGACTGGTTGCGCCGCAACTATACTTTGGCCGAAAATCCCGGGATGGGGCCGCAGGGGCTTTATTATTATTTCCACACCATGAGCAAGGCTCTGACCGCCCACGGCGATCAGCGGCTTGATCTTCCGGATGGCCGAGCGATCGATTGGCGCAAGGACCTGGCGCTGCGCCTGATTAACCTGCAACAACGCGACGGCTCCTGGTCCAACGAGAACGGGCGTTGGTGGGAGAAAGATCCCGCGCTCGTCACAAGTTACGCCGTGCTTTCTTTGGAAATGCTCAGAAACAGCTGGTGAAACTTTGCCAGAAAGGGTTGGCAGAAAAATTGCCTGGCAGAAAAATGAAACGGTTGAAAAAGGCTCCACCCTCCATCTTTCTGCCCTTATTCTCCGCCTCGGCCTTTTCTGTTCTCTATCATTTCTCCCAAAATAGCTGTTGAATCCTGACTGGCTGCTGGTCACATTTCCGGCCATACGTTCCACCATTTAACGAAAGGAATTCCCTCATGATCACCCGACGTGATGCGGTCAAGAAAACCGCGTTGACTGTGGCGGCGGCGTCCGTGGCGCTGCCCGCAACCTTGTCCGCCCAAGCCCCAGCGGCGGCGGCGGGGCCCTTCAAGCTGCCGGCGTTGCCTTATGCGTTCGATGCGCTTGAGCCGCATCTCGACGCCAAAACGATGGAGATCCATCACGATCGCCATCATCAAACCTACGTGACCAATCTCAACAAGGCCCTCGCCGGCCAGGGCGCTTTGGCGGAGAAATCCATCGAAGAAATCGTGCGGCACCTGGAGGACATTCCAGGCAATCTCCGCCTCGCTGTCCGCAACAACGGCGGTGGCCATTACAATCACACTCTGTTCTGGCAGATGATGAAAAATGGCGGCGGCGGCGAACCGAAAGGCGGGTTGGCCCGCGCGATCGATCGTCGATTTGGCAATTTCGCTGGGTTCAAGGAGGAATTCACCGGCGCGGCCCTCAAGACGTTTGGCAGCGGTTGGGCCTGGCTGGTCAAGGACCAGAACGAACTCAGCGTGGTCTCAACGCCCAACCAGGACAATCCCCTGACCCAAGGTCAGAAGGTTCTCCTCGGGCTGGACGTGTGGGAACACGCCTACTATTTGAAGTACCAGAACAAACGGGCCGACTACGTGAACGCCTTTTTTAATATCATTAACTGGGATTTCGTGGCCGAACGATTCGAAAGCAAAGATTGAGACAAAGCGGAAAGCGGAAAGCGGCCGTCGCGCCCGCTTGCCACGGCGTAGCCCGTAGGCGAAGCCGGGAAGCCGTGGGGCGAAGGCGGGCAAGCGAAACGGATGGCCGATAGCCGATAGCCGATAGCTCGAAGCGGATGAAACCTTCCCTGAATCTCCCGGCTTTTCCGCGAATGATGCCGGTGCGCCAGAATTTCCCGGCCCCGGCGGCCGTAGACGTGCGTGCGGTCCTGCGCGCCGAGTTACCCGTGCTTGCGCCTCGGCTGAAGGCAGGCGCCCGCATTGCCGTGGGCGTCGGCAGCCGCGGCATCTCGAATCTGCAACCCATCGTCGCCACGGTGGTGGAGTTTCTCAAGGCAGCCGGCGCGAAACCCTTTGTGGTTCCGGCCATGGGCAGTCATGGCGGAGCGACACCGCAAGGCCAGATCGAGTTGCTGGCAGAATACGGGATCAGCGAAGCCGCTTTGGGGATCCCGCTCGAGGCGGCGATGGAAGCGCACGTCATCGGCACCACCCCCGATCAGGTGGAGGTCTTTTTCAGCGAAGCGGCGTGGGCGGCTGATGGAGTCATCGTCATTAACCGGGTTAAACCCCATACCGATTTCCGCAGCGACGTTATTGGCAGCGGGCTGCTCAAAATGCTGGTGATCGGCCTGGGTAAACGGCTGGGAGCCGCCAATTATCACATCGCCTCGAGCCGTTTCGGCTACGAACACGTGTTGCGCACAGCCGCGCGCGTCACCCTGCAGGCCGCCCCGATCCTGGCTGGCGTGGCCATCGTCGAGAATCAATACCACGACACGGCGCGGGTGACCGTGGTTGCCGCCCCCGATCTGGAGCGGCGCGAGGCCGAGTTGTATCGAGAAGCGCAGTCATTGATGCCGCGCCTGCCCTTCGATGACATCGATCTGCTCATCGTGGATCAACTGGGCAAGAATATCAGCGGGGCCGGAATGGACCCGAACGTCATTGGCCGGAGTTTGCACGGCTATTCGGCCTTGCTCGGCGAGCGCACGACTCGCCCGGTGGTGCGCCGGATTTTCGTGAGGGATTTGACTCCGGAAAGCCACGGCAACGCCGTCGGCATTGGGCTGGCCGATTTCACCAGCACCCGGCTGGTGCGACAGATCGATCATCAGGTTACGTATCTGAATGCCCTGACGGCGCTGTCCCTGCAGAGCGCCAAGATTCCAGTGCACTTTGAGACCGACCGCGAATCCATCGGGCGCGCGCTCGATTCGTTGGCCTTGAAAGATACACGGCGCGCCTCCGTGGTGCGCATCCGGAACACGCTCTCGTTGGAAAAGGTGGAGATCGCAGAAGCTCTTACCGAACAATTACCGCAGCATCCGGTGCTGCAACCTTCGGGACCGCTGCGG
>DATLUX010000291.1:0-27791 GCA_035577805.1 Verrucomicrobiia bacterium | reverse complement strand
GGGGCAGCGCCATCGTGTATGGAGTCGGGGGCCTTTATCATGCTTGCGCGGACCAGGCGCGGACCCCTCAGGAGAAGAGCCGCGCAGCGCTCTCCTTGCTGCTGGCCTCGCAACGTTATGGTGTGCCGATCGATCTTTCGGAGCTGCAACGCACCTTCCGCAACGCCGGGGATTGGCTCGTCCGCGTGCCCGAGTTGGCCGCGCTGTTTTATGAACCGCGCGGAAGTCTGGCCGATTCCTTCCAGTTTTTGTCCCAGTTGGATGGGGCCGAGGAACGGCTCTTCCCCGGCTATGCCAAGTTCGAGTCCTCCTTGGATGGACGCGTGATGACCGAACGGCGGTCGCTGCGGGGCGCGTTGGAACGACAGAAGGTCCGGGCGCTCGAACAGTTTGTGGAGCAGGGCCGTCGGCACCTGACGGAGGCCGCTTTGGTCTCACGGGCCGAGGCCACGCCGCAGTTACTGGTGGCGACAGAAGCGGCGCGACTCGATGCGGACCATTTGGCGGCGGTGAAACTGGCTTTGAAGACGAAGCGCTTGCCCTTGACCGAGGACGATCTGGCCGTGCGCCGGGACGAGCAACGCCCCTTGCATGAGCGTTATGCTACCGGCTTATCGGAGATTCCGTTGGCCGACTACTATCAGCCCTATTTGACTCAGTGCGATTTCTCGAGGGAAACCGTGCGGGTGGCGCAATTCCTGGTAGCCAACCGGCGCGCATTCAAAGAACGCGCGCAGGCGGGACTCAACGACGCGCAGCAGGTCGATGAATTCGTCGGGTGCTGTCCGGACGAAGCGTTGTTGCGCTCGTTGTTCGTCTTTACCTGCGCCGATCGCGCGGAATGGGAATCGGAGGAAGCCGAGCCGGCTCGTTGGTTCAACATCCGCGAGCTCTACGGCAAGGCCATGATGCGTTTCAAACCGGCCCCGGACCCGACCGGGGCGCTGCTGGCGGCCGGTTATGCCCCAGACGAACTCAGCATCCTCAGGGATTTCGGGGAGGACTTCTTCGGGGGCGTCTATCGGCAGTATGCGATCCGGTTCGGCGCCCACTTGGTGCGCCTGGCGCAGGACCCGGAATCGACCGACCCCAAAGCGAGCCTCCTGCGGGATGGCGCATCTACCATCCTGGGCGTGGCGGCCCGCGATTATCGCGGCCTGGCGGCCTCCATCAGCGGCGCTTTCTGGCATCATCAGGTCGAATTGCGGCAGGCACACCTTTTCTCGGCCACTCAACACGGCCTGGCTCTCGATTTCTTCCATGTCGTGCCCGGTGGCGCCAAAGCTGCCCCCACCGAGTTGACGGAGTCCATCGAGGAAGCAATTCGGCAACGGCGCTACATCAGTGAAGAGGATGAAGCCAATCTGCCGCGTCTCGCCGGCAACATCTCCCTGCGCGAATGGCGGCCGGGTCAATATTGTCTGCGCCTGGAAACCTCGCAGGACGTGAGCGGGTTGATTTACGCGTTGACCTACAAAGTGTACCGGCACCTACGCGGAAACATCTTTGGTTTGAGCGCGCATGCGGCCCGGGGCACGGCTTATGTGTCGGTCTATCACAACCTGCCGCCGGAGGTATCACTGGAATCAGCGCAGGGGATGATCCCGACGATGTTCTAGTGATGTGTCTCACAAATAGCTGGTGTTTTGTTGCGCCCAAAATGGGCCGGGGCGAGGCGCGACGAGGGAGCATATCCGCAGCGATCTGTGACCGAGGAGCAACGAAGCCCCAGCCCATTTTCGGCGGAGGCATACTCCTTGTTGGTCAGAGTTTCATACCAGCCGAGGGCGGGACAGCCCGGAGGGCTGCCAGACGGTAGCCGGGGGTCGCAGCGTAGCGGAGACCCCCGGAACGGTGATCGAAATCAAGTCGCACCCTGGAAGGGTGCCAGAAGACTTCGTGGGCAGCGGGCGCTCGACCCAGCTCCCCGTTTCTCAAATCAGAGCAGGTATTGGGGGTCGTACCGGATCCCATGCTCTTCCAACAGCCGCTTCAGTTCGTCTTCAAACTAAGATGCTACCCGTTGAATCGATTTTTTGACTGCTCTGGTGAGATCTGTTAAAAAGGCTTATTCAAACCTAAGGTGCGACGGTACCATGTGTATTTCACTCAGCATCATCACCTCCGTTATGAAACCCTTCATCACTAGGATCCAGGCATGAGACTCTTCATCACTACAGTTTGCGCCTTAATGGGGATCGTGGGCAGTGGGTTGGCTCAAGGCACGGTCGATTTTCGGAATGGCGGAATCACTTTCCGGACGGAGGCCGACCGCCGAGTCTATTTGGGTGCCGTTGGTGGAACGCCACTCACGGGCACGACGTGGGTGGCAGGGTTGTGGTATGTCGAGGGCAACAACCTCGCTCTCCCAACATTGTATAACGACTTGATGCAAGTCGGCCGGGAGTTCCACTTCCGCCCGGACACCGCTGCGCTCAAGGGCTATTGGGTGGCCCCGGCAGGCGTCAGCCCGATCGTTGTCCTGCCGGGTGTGGATATCGGTGAAACTGCCGTGTTGCAAGTGCGGGTGTGGGATAGCGCGAAATTCCAGACCTTCGCCGGCGCACAGGCCGGGGGCCAATTTGGGGCGTCCTGTCCGTTTCTCTATACAGTTCCGCCGGCGGGTTCGCCGCCCGATGCGTATTACATGGACAACCTCCGGACAATACCGGGGAGCCCGGAATGCATCCCGGAGCCTTCGACCTGGCTGCTGCTGGCCGCGGGAGCAATTGGCTTGGTTGTCTGGCGCCGGACCCGTAATCAGTATTGAATTTGAGTCACCATCCCTCCATTCAGGCATGAAACTGCTTATCACTACTGTTGGTTTGCTGCTGGGTGGTCGAACGTTTCCGTTCCGGCCTGACACGACCGCTCTCAAGGGCTTTTGGGTGCCGAGTGGGCCCTAATCGAACACGCTGAGTTCGCGGTTGGCTTTGCGTAGTTTGCGGCAGAGGCTCAGAGAGAGGTTCTCCAACAACTTAATCTGGATGGTCGGATGACGCGCGCCGAGTTGTTCCAGATCCGCGATCCCCAATAGATCACATTCCACTTCCGTGTCGGCCACGATCCTGGCCGAACGCGGCGCCCGATCGATCACTGCCATCTCCCCAAAAGACATCCCCGCGGAGAACGTGGCCAGACGACGCTGCGCGCCTGAGCGGAGCGTGACCGCCACACTGACGTGTCCGCGCGCCAGAAAGAACAAGTCACGCGCTTCATCGCCGAGTTTGATGATGGTTTCGCCGCCCTGATACGTGCGCCGCCGCAAACGCGGCTGGAGCAGCGCCAGCTCGGCCGCGGTCAGGCCGTGGAACAGGTCGTACTCGGCCACGGCCGCGCGGGGATCCAGACTGCGGCCGGGCAGATTCGCTTCCAACAACCGGTTCTCGCACCATTCCAGGGCGGGATCATCGTCTTCGAAGACGCGGAACAAATCATCCAGACGCGTTCCCAGTTTGACCTTAAGATAACGCCGGAGCAAAGGGTGCCGATCGGCATGGGCGAAGATCACCGGCTTGCCTTGTTGAGCCAAACTGATCAACACGCCGTGCAGCAGGCGGCAGGCGCTTTCATCGAGCGAAAGCACTCGCTTGCAGTCCAACAGCAAACATCCCAGGTCCGCCGCGGTGCTCATGATTTCGCGCACGACGACTTCGGTGGTGGCGAACCCCAGGGGGCCTTGCAGTTGGTAAACGTGGATGCTGCGCCCCAACTCCCGCAGGATCTGGCTTTCCTCCGGCGTGCGGACCCGGCTGGAGTTCAGGTCGGCCGCTGTGAAGGCAAGGCGAATGGTCGATTGCGCGACGTTCGGCGGGTTGAACACATGCAGATCGAAACGGCGCGACAGTTCCTGGCAGATGCGAATGCCCCGGACGCTATTGCCGTGATTGTCGAGCCGTGGAGAGAAGACGCCGATGCCCAGTTGCCCGGGCAGAACAGCGATCACCCCGCCGGAAACGCCGCTCTTGGCCGGGAGCCCAATGTTGTAGATCCATTGCCCGGCGTAATCATACATGCCGCAGGATTCCATCACGCTCAACACGCTTTCCACATACTCGCCGCGAATGGCTTGCTTGTCCGTCACCGGATTCACTCCACGATTGGCCAGGGTCGCCGCCATGACCCCCAAATCCCGGCACGTTACCGCCACCGAACATTGTTGAAAGTACAGTTCCACTACCGGCATGGGGTCCTCGGACAAAATGTCGAAGTTGCGCAGCATATGGCCAATCGCCCGGTTGCGATGGCCGGTCTCGCTTTCCGATCGGTAAACCGCCTCGTCCACGTCGAGCGGGCGCCCCGCGTAAAGTCCCAGCATGTCCTGGAGGCGCCGGAGACGTCCCGCCGCCGTTTTGCCTGCGATCAGCCCAGCCGTGGAGATAGCGCCGGCATTGATCATGGGATTACGCGGCCGCCCGGTCCCCGGGTCCAGGCTGATGGAGTTGAACGCATCGCCGGTGGGTTCGACTCCGACTTTCTGCAGCACCGCTGGCCGTCCGTTGTCTTCCAGGGCCAACCCGTAGACGAACGGCTTGGAAATCGACTGGATGGTGAAGGGTTGGGCGGTGTCTCCCACTTCGTAGACCGAACCGCTGCAGGTAACCAGGCAGATGCCAAGCCAGTCAGGGTTAGCCCGCGCCAATTCCGGGATGTAAGTCGCCACGTGGCCTTCCGTAAGCTCTAGGAAACTCTGATGGAGTTCTTTGAGATAATCGAGGACCGGGGACGAAGCCGGAGCGGGCGCGGGAGCGGTGCTCATTGGTTAATCGCAATTATTACAAGCCAACCGGGATAGCTCAGACCAAACGGCAATAGTACATTACATCCCAACCCACGGAGTCGGGCTCCGAGAGGCGTTAAGGTAAGGAATGCGAGCGGCGCAAAGTGATTGCCTGGACGCCGGAGCACCTGATGTGCCAGGGCTGGTGGGCCAGGAAAAACCCTGGCTGATAACTGCGAAAACCGCACGAAAACCGAGATTCTGTCCCTGGACGCCCCTGGAACCCACCCAACGCCTGCTCAGTTGGCAGGCGAATTCTTGGCAGGTTGTGCAAAAAGCAACTGGCTGTGACATCGTCCCAATTTGCGTTGATCTCTGCATTGGCTGGAGCGGCGCTCTATGAGCGCCGACTTTTTGTCCCATTTCTTCATGTCATTCGTCGGCGGTCAGAGACCGCTGCTACAGCAGAACGCGCAGTTTTGAGTCGCCAACCGCCTATGGCTAGGGTGGAATCGCGCGCGTTTAACTTTAAGACCGTGATTCTACCGAAAGAACAAGCCTGATGAGTACCATTGAAGCGGGGCGCCCCGCATCCGCTGCGACCGATGCCGATCTCAAAGCAGTCGAACGGCTCAAGGGCACCTGCGCCCGGATCAAGACCGAGTTGGCCAAGGTCATCGTGGGCCAGGAAGCGGTGGTGGACCAGGTGCTCATCGCCATTCTGACGCGCAGCCATTCGTTGTTGGTCGGCGTGCCTGGCCTGGCCAAGACCTTGTTGGTGTCCACTCTTTCCCAGACCCTTCATCTTTCCTTCAAACGCATTCAATTTACGCCGGACCTCATGCCCAGCGACATCACCGGCACCGAGGTCATTTATCAGGACCCGGCGAGCGGCACCCGTGAATTCCGGTTTCTGAAAGGACCGATCTTCGCCAACATGATTCTGGCCGATGAGATCAATCGCACGCCGCCCAAAACCCAGGCCGCCATGCTCGAGGCCATGCAGGAACGCAAAGTCACCGTGGGCGGGCAGGATTACAAATTGCCGGACCCGTTTTTCGTTTTGGCCACGCAGAATCCGATCGAGCAGGAAGGCACCTATCCTTTGCCCGAAGCGCAACTGGACCGGTTCATGTTCATGATCACGGTCGATTACCCGAGCAGCGCCGAAGAGATCCAAATCATGAAAATGGCCACCGGCGTTGGAGGCGAGAAACCCGAAGCCATCCTCACGGAACAAGAGATCCGTAACCTCCAGGAAGTCGTGCGCCGGATGCCTGTGGCCGAACACGTTTATGAATATGCGGAGAAACTCGTCCGGGTCACCCGGCCCAAGACGGAGGAAGCGCTCGATTTCTGCCGGAAATGGCTGACCTGGGGGGCGGGCCCGCGAGCGGGGCTCAATTTGATCCTGGCGGCCAAAGCCCGCGCCATGTTGCGGGGTCAGTTCTACGTGAGCTGTGAGGAGGTGGCTGCGGTCGTGTTGCCCGTCTTCCGCCACCGGATCATCCCGAATTTTGCGGCCCAGAGCGAAGGCGTGACCAGCGACGACATTACGCGCCGGATCCTCGAGGCGATTCCCAAGGATGAAAAGTTGCGCTGAACGGAGGTCAGGTTCCACTTGTTGCGGCCCAGGCCGGGCCGTAGTTTGCGTGGTTCGCCGGCCACCGGCGGGCGCTGATTATGCCTGAACCTGAGCCCACGACTTTGCTGGACCCGCAAGCGATCTCGCGGGCCGAAGCGTTGGGGTTGAATGCCCGTTATATCGTGGAGGGATACATGGCGGGCGAACACAAGTCGCCCTACCGCGGCTTTGCCGTCGAGTTCGCGCAACATCGTGAATATACCCACGGCGATGATCCCCGGCATCTCGACTGGAAAGTGCTCGGACGCACCGATCGCTATTACATCAAACAATACGAACAGGAGACCAATTACGTCGCGCATCTGCTCCTGGATGGCAGCGAATCCATGAAATACGGCTCCGGCAAGCTGACCAAGCTTCATTACGCCAAGGTGCTGGCGGCTTGTCTGGCCTACCTGATCCTCCATCAACGCGACGCAGCCGCTCTGGCCCTGTTCGACACGACCGTCCGCGATTACGCCCCGCGTTCCGACAACCTGGCCAGCATCCATCATCTCATGGCCAAACTCGCCGCCTTCGAGCCCAGGGAACAGACCCAGATCGGGGCGGTCCTCCACGACATGGCCCGGCAGCTGCGCCGCAAAGGCATCGTGATCATCATCAGCGATTTGTTTGACGACGAACAGACCGTCCTGGAGGGCATCCAACATCTGCGTTTTGGCGGCAACGAAGTGATCGTCTTCCAGGTCATGGATCCTTACGAACTCGAGTTCCCCTTCAATGGGTTGGTCGAGTTCGATGGCCTCGAACAATTGCCCAAAATCCTCACGCGCCCCGCCGAAATCCGAAAGACGTACCTGGCCGAAGTGGAAGCCTTCCGGCGCCGCCTCCGCGAAGGCTGCGAACGGAATCAGTGTCACTATGTGATGGTCAACACCGCGCAGCCGTGGCACGAGCTGTTGAGCGCGTATCTGGCTTTCCGCCTGCGGACGCAATGAGTTTCCTTAACCCCATTCTTCTGGGCGGCCTGGCGGCCATTGCGGTCCCAATCATCATTCATCTCCTGCACCGGCGCCGCTTTCAAAAAGTGGTGTGGGCCGCGATGCGTTTTATTCAGGCCAGCGTGGAAAAGAACCAAAAACGCATGCGCCTGGAGGACATGATCCTGCTGGCGTTGCGTTGTCTGCTTTTGGCCCTGCTGGCGCTGGCTCTGGCGCGCCCGGCCATTCTGAGCGAAGCCACCGATGTGTTCGGCCAATCCAAGGTCACCGCCGTGATCATTCTGGATCAATCCCGCAGCATGGGCATGAGCGACGGCACGGCCACGCGCTTTGACAAGGCGCGTCAGGCGGCCGAGCAGGCGCTCGATTCCATGCCGTCCGGCAGCGCCGCCGCCGTGTTCCTCGCCAGCGACCTGGTCCAGGCCATCATCCCGGAGCCAACCTACGATCTGAATCTCGCCCGCAAAGTCCTCCGCGAAGCCGCTCTCACCGATCGCGCCACCGACCTGTTTCCCGCCCTCCAAAAAGCCCTCGATACGTTGCAAGGCCGCCTCGCGCTCCGCCGCGAAATTTATCTGATCACCGACGGCCAGGCCGCCGGCTGGCGGCAGCTCACCGAAATCCAGCGGGCCCTCGAACGCGCCCGCACTGAAATCAAAACCCACATCATCCTCGTCAATGAACACGAGGAAAAAAACCTCGGGTTAAGCGACCTGCGTCTCGCCGGTGGACTTAGCCCCGTCGGCCAATCCCTCCGGTTCGAGGCCCGCGTGACCAATTACGGAAAAGAAGAAGTGCGCAATGTGCGCGTCGGCTTGAGCGTCGATAACGACCCGCCCAGCGACGAGTTTACCCTCGACTCCCTGCCGGCCGGAGCCAGCAAAACCGTCACGTTGTTTGCCAAATTGCGGACGGAAGGATTTCACAGTCTGACCGCTCGCATCCCTGAGGATCGTTTGGCGGCGGATGACACACGCGGCCTGGTCGTGCGGGCCATTCGCGAAGTGAAAGTGCTGCTGGTCGATGGCGAGCCCGGCACGGAAATGCGCGAGAGCGAGGTCTTTTTCCTGAAGAACGCCCTGGTGCCGGTCTCGGCTGACCACGTGGCCGATTACTTCATCAAGCCCAGCGTGGTGACGGGCGTCGAGTTGGCCCAGGCGCGTTTGGATGACTTCGATGCGGTCATCCTGGCCAACGTGCCGGATTTCAATGACAGTACCGTGCGTAATCTGGAGAATTATCTGCGGCGGGGCGGGGGCTTGATGGTGTTCCCGGGCGCGCGGGTCAACACCGGCTTTTACAATGAGAGACTGGCCAAACGCCTGGCCATCCTGCCGGCCGAATGGGGCGAGCACCGCGGTCAACCCGATCGCGACGATCAGTTCGTCACCTTGCAGGAGAAAGACTACGAACATCCCATTGTCAGCCTTTGGAACGACCCGGGAGCCGGGCGCCTGGCCAGTGCGCGGTTCTTTACGCGCCTGCAAATGAAACCGCTGCCGTGGACGGGCCCGACGCCCGGACCTGCTACCTCCCCGGGCAAAACCGATCTGCCGGCGCAAGGCTCCTCCGGACGCGGGTCGTCCGCGGGAACGGGCCGCACGGCCGGCCAGGAGGCGGGGCCCCCTCAGATCATCGCGAAGTATAACGACGGCAGTCCGGCCATGATGGAACGCGCCTGGGGCCTGGGCCGGGTTGTCCAATTCAGCAGCACCGCGGACACGGCCTGGAATGACCTTCCGGTCCGGCTTGCTTTCGTCCCGCTGATCCATCGGGCGCTGGGATCGGTCGTGGCCCGGCAAGACGAAGGCCTCAACGTACGCGTGGGTGAACCATTCACCCGGCGTGTGCCCAACGATTATCTGGACCAGGATGCGACTTTCCATAAACCGCGTCGGACTGGAGTGACCCGGGATCTGGAACGGGTGGAGTTGATTGAGGGTTGGCCGACCTTGAAGTTCGACGATACTGATCAAGCCGGCGTCTACGACGCTGCGGTAGGCGATCCGCCGTTCAAAGCGAAGTTCGCTGCCCAAGCCGAGCCGGCCGAGTCCAGTCTGGATGAACTGAGCGCCGCGCAATTGGGCACTCTGCGGGAAGTGGCCAGCGTCTTGACTTGGGCGCCGGGCCTGTCGCTCCGGGGGTTGGTCGAGAAAGGCCGGACAGGGGTGGAGTTCTGGCTGCCGATCTTGGTGCTTTGCTTGATCCTGGCTGGGCTGGAAACGTTTCTGGGCCAATGGTTCAGCCGCGCTAAATAATTTCGTGACGGATCTGTTGTTAAAACTTCTCAACGTCCCGGCGGCCGACGTGGTGCGGGTGACCGGCGCGTCCCTCGAGCTACGCGGCGGCTTGACCATGGGTTGGTACGTATTTCTGGTTCTGTTGGCGGCGGCAGCGATCGTGTGGCTCTACAAGGTCAGTCCGGTGACCCTGGCTCCGTGGCGCAAGCGTGTGCTGACCGTGCTGCGGGTGATATTCCTGGCCATGATGCTGGCTCTGCTGTTGCGGCCCGTGCTGGCGTTTACGGTGGAAGGCAGCGTGCGCCGTGTGCTGGTGCTGTTGCTGGACGGCAGTGCATCGATGCAGATTAAAGATCCGCGCTTGGAAGCACCCGACCAGAAGCGCGCCGCCTTGGCCAGGAATCTCCTCGATCCGAGGAACGGACTGAATCAACCGCTGGAGCGCACGCATCTGCGCGAGGTGGAACAGGTGTCTCGCCTCGATCTGGCCAAAGCCGTGTTGAAGAACGAGCGGCTCAATCTATTGCCCCGGCTCGACAAGGAATTTGATCTGGCCGCATTCAGTTTCGGGCGCGGCTTATCCGAATTGTCCGCGCGCGGGACGAAAGCGGCCACGAACTCGACGTCCGACAGCGCGTCTCCTTCCGAGGGCGGCCCCAATCGTTTTGATTGGGTGGATCGACTGGAGGCCACCGCGCCGACCACCGCGATCGGCGATGCGGTCCGTGAGGTGATGAACCGCAAGCGCGGCCAGCCCCTGGCCGGGGTGGTGTTGTTCACCGATGGCGTCAACAATTCCGGCAGCCAACCGCGCGAAGCCGCGGCGTTGGCTGCCCAGGAGCGCGTGCCCCTGTTTATCTATGGAGTCGGCATCACCAGCCCACGCGACATCATCGTCCAGAATCTGTTCGCCCAGGAAGTGAGCTTTGTGCGCGACGAGGTGCCGGTCACCGTCCGCGTGCGCGGCCAGGGATTGGCCGGCCAGACGGCGGAGGTGCAATTGAAGCTGAACGACCAGGTGGTGGCGCGGCGCGAGATCACGTTCGGCGCGGACGCCGAGCAAGTGGTGGCGCTGAAGTTCACTCCGCAAACGCTGGGCGAATTCGATCTGGTGGCCAGCGTGGAGCCGCGCCCGGACGAGACGGTGAAAGACAACAACTCGCGCAGCCAACGGCTGAAGGTGATCGATGCGAAGATCAAGGTGTTGTTGGCGGATCAATCGCCGCGTTGGGAGTTTCGCTATTTGCAGGCCATGTTTCTGCGCGACCGGCGGGTGGAGCTGAAGTGTTACCTGGTCGAAGGGGATAAAGCCATCAGCCGCGTGCCGGACAGTCCGTACCTGCCCGAGTTCCCGTCCCGGCGCGACGATCTATTTCGCTATGATCTGGTGATTCTCGGCGATCTGGATCCGAAAGTGTTGACCACCCAGCACCAGGAAAATCTCAACAAACTGGTCAGTGACTTCGGCGGCGCCGTCGTCATTCTGGCCGGAAAACGGTTCATGCCCGCCACCTATCGCAGAACGGTGCTCGACAAATTGTTGCCGGTTGAGTTTGACCCGCCCACCCTCGAGTCCGCTCAAGATCCCGTGGCCGATAAACCGGTGAAACTCCAACTCACCGCCGCCGGCCGGGCCAGCATCATGTTGCGTCTGTCGGACAAAGAGGAAGAGAACGCGCAACTGTGGTCGCAGCTCCCGCCGCTCTATTGGGTGGCCAAGGTGTCGCGACCCAAACCCGCGGCCGAAGTGTTGTTAGTGGACCCCGACCCCGCCCGGGAATCGCGTTTCGGCAAGATGCCCGTGATGGCGGCGCAACAATATGGTTTGGGCCAGGTGCTGTTCATCGGGTCAGACAACTTCTGGCGTTGGCGCAAGAATGCCGGCGATTTCTATCACACGGCCATCTGGGGGCAAATCGCCCAACGCGTTTCCATGCAGCGGCTGCTGGGCGTCTCCCGCCGCACTCAGCTCAGCAGCGATCGCCAGAATTATTTCACCGGCGACCGCATCGGGATCTACGCGCGGCTCTATAGCGGCGCCGGCTTCGACCCCGTCCAGGAGCCTGCCATCAAAGGATTCTTCGGACTCAAATCAGATGGCGGCCCCCGCGCGGAAGTGATCCTGCGCCCGGTTCCCGAACAGCCGGCCATGTACCGAGGCGAGTTCGTCGCGCCCGCCGCCGGCGCTTATGCGTTCCAGATCGAAAGCGATCCCGCCACCCAACTCGACTTTAATGTCACCGAACCGAAGTTCGAGTTCGGGGAGACGGCCATGAACGAGCCGCTGCTCAAAGACCTCGCGTCCCTCACCGGCGGCCAATTCTTTCGCGAAGAAGATCTCCACAAGTTGCCCGACGCCATCAGCGCCAAAACCGAACGGGTGCGTTCGCCCCTGGAAGCCGAGCTGTGGGCCAGCCCGCTTTATTTTTTGATTATGCTCGGAGTGGTGACGCTCGAGTGGCTGCTGCGAAAATGGTCGCACTTAAAGTGATCCCTTCTCGCCATCCTCAATCCCAAGATTTAGCTCCCAGCACTAAAAAATAGTCCACGACAGTCAAAGTTAGTTAGCGCCAGAGCTAAACCACAGAAAACGCGCCAGCCCAACTTTAGGCCGGGGCAGCTCAAGTTGCCGGAGGCAAGCCAGCGGCGACGGTCTCTCCATGAACCGTGGGGGAAAAGCGGAAAGCGGCCTGCCACGGCGCAGCCCGTAGGGCGAAGCTGGGAAAGCGGAAAGCGGAAACACGGGGGCGTCTTCGGGAACGAAGGGTTCAAGGTCCCAATGCGTGTGCAAAAGCAGATGGAGGCTACCCATGAACCTTCCCCTCCGTAGCAGCCGACGTCAGGAGGCTCACTCTGCCCCAACCCGTTCGTCGGAAAAAAGATCAGCGCCTCGTTACCTCGGCTGCTACGTCAGATTGGTGGGTTCATGGTCCCAATGCGTGTGCATAAGCAGATGGAGGCTACCCATGAACCTGACCCTCAGGTAGCAGCCGACGTCAGCACACGATGTGCAGGTGTCCACTACCCATGATCCGATGCGCCGCATCCGATTCGGTCAATATGGAGTTGTTCTGATCCTCCTTTCGGGTAGCATGGGGTGTTCTATGTTATCACCGCGGAGCCAATCCGAGGACTCACCTACGGGAGCCGCACGATTTGGGACGACGCAGTGGAGCGTGGTCTTGAAAGCAGGCCAAGGGGCTGAAGAAGCCTTGGTCAAGCTCTGCAAGCTTTATTGGCCTCCGCTGTATGCCTACACCCGACGACGTGGCCATGCGGTTCATGAAGCCCAGGACTTGATCCAGGCGTTTTTCGCTCATCTTCTGGGGAACCGCGGTTTGGCGGGGGTTGCTCCCTCGAAAGGGCGCTTTCGTTCCTTCCTGCTGGCATCGCTGAAACACTTTCTGGATAATGAATGGCACAAGACACACGCCCTCAAACGCGGCGGCCAACACGTGTTCATTTCCTGGGACGGACTCAAGCCCGAGGATCGGATCGCCCTCGAACCGTGCGACCACCTGACCCCAGAAACAATTTTTAATCGTCGTTGGGCTTTAATCCTTTTGGAGCGGGTCATGAACCAGCTTCGCAACGAGTGCATTGCCGCTCGAAAAGGGGAAGTGTTTGAAAAATTAAAGGATTATCTCACGGGCGACAACGCGGGAAAGCCTTATCACGAAATTGCAACCGAACTGAACATCAGCGAGGGCGCAGTGAAAGTGACCGTTCATCGACTCCGCCGGCGCTTTGGCGAACTTGTCCGAGGGCAGATTGAGAGAACGGTGGCAAACCCGGAAGAAGTTGACGACGAAATCCGCCAGCTCTTTTCGGCCCTGAGTTAAACGGGGTCGAGGGGACTGGTTGGGCGCTCGGGCACCTCGGGTAGGACCGGGTCGGATGTGTGTGTGTAACTCCGGAAGCTAATTGCTGTTGTACACGTAATGAACACATGAGTGCGAGCGCATCCATGCTCAAGGCCTTAAGCTGCCCATCCTGCGGCGGGGAAATCCAGGCGGACGTTTCTTTTCGCCAGTGCCCCAAGTGTTTACTGGACCTTGGGCTTTCTTGCCACGCCCTGGACAGTGACGACAGCGGGCTTCCGGATTCGGGTGTGCGCGCGGGGAGCAAATTGGGGCTGGAAGGGTATGAAGTCCTGGAACAAATCGGACGCGGTGGAATGGGAATTGTTTATCGAGCCCGCCAAGTCTCGCTGAATCGGATTGTCGCGGTGAAAATGATTCGGGTCGGGGAACTGGCGTCTCCGGCGGCCCTGGCCCGATTTCGCCGCGAAGCAGAGACTGCCGCCAAGCTGGATCATGCGAACATCGTCCCAATTTATGAAGTGGGGGAGCATGAAACGAATCCGTTTTTGGTGATGCGGTTGGTGGCCGGCGCCAGTCTGGCCAAGCGTCTTCGCGATTTTGCCTTGTTGAGTTCGCAGGCTTCCGAGGGGTCGGCATTGGCCAAGCCCGGTCTGGGCCAGATCAAGATCGCCCGACTGATGGCGACCGTGGCCCGCGCCGTTCATTATGCGCATGAGCACGGAGTGCTTCATCGCGATCTGAAGCCGAGCAACATCCTTCTCGACCAGGAGGACACCCCAAGCCTGACCGATTTTGGCATTGCGAAAATGGTGGATGAGGAAACGGCGCTGACCCAGACGGCGGAATTACTGGGCACGCCAGGTTACATGGCGCCGGAGCAGGCCGCAGGCAAACCCATTGGCCGCTCGGCCGACCTTTACAGTCTGGGCGCGATTCTTTATGAACTCTTGACCGGACGGCCACCCTTCGAGGGACCAACACCCATCGATGTCCTGCGTCAGGTGGCCGGACAGGAGCCGGTGAATCCCACGCTGGTCAACGCATCGGTCAACCAGGATCTGGCCACCATCTGCCTGAAGTGCCTCGATAAGGATCCGGCCCGACGCTACCAGTCGGCCGTGGAGTTTGCGGAAGATCTGGAACGCTGGCAGCGGCGTGAACCCATCCTGGCCCGGCGGGCCGGCCCCATTATTCGTTTGCGCCGCTGGACGGTGCGAAATCCGGCGTTGGCCACCTTGGTTATCTCGCTGGCCCTGGGCATGGCTCTGACGCTGGTGCTTTTGGCCAAGGCTGGCGAGGAGAAAAACCGAAAATCCATTGCGCTGGCCATCCTTCGGACGGAAACCGCGCGTCAGCTCCAGGAGATCTGGGCTGCGCCAAACCCATTCTTCGCGATCAAGTCCGAAACGCTTTCGGCCATGGCCGGCATGGAACCGGCGCGCCTGCGTGCCGGCGAGAAACGTTTTACCATCGCATTTGTTTGCGAAGGGAATCCGTTGGACCGGGTATTAGGTGCGGCGCCTCTGGTTGAGTACATCGGGCAACGCATGACCACGCTCGCTCAAACCCCCACCCGCATCGACTTGCGACTTTACAAAACCCGCGCGCGCGCCGCGGCCGATCTGCTCGCCGGCGAAGTGGACTTCCTGCAAATGAACGTGCGGGAGTACGTGCAGGCAAAAAAACAAGCCCCGGGAATCCAGCCGTTGGTGCTTATTGCTCCTTCGTCCGGGCCTGGCGCTTTGAGGGGCGAATCCGCGGTGATCTTCACGCGCGCTGACACCGGCATCAAGACCCTTGCCGATCTGCGTGGGAGATCCTTCCTCTTCGGCCTGGCTGACTCCACCCTGACCTCCTGGGCCAAAATCCATCTCGTTGAAGCCGGGATCCGCGCCCGCGATCTCTCGAAATACCGCTGTGTGGATAACGACGTGGACCTGCCACGAAACGCAAGCTCAGGAACCCGCGCGGCTGACTTAGGCAACCCCTTCAGTGAGATGACTCCGGTCCAAGCGGTCCTCGACGGGATTTACGACGCGGCCGTTGTCACGGAACAACGATTCGTGCAGGTCGCCGCCAAACACCGGCTCACCATGCTGGAACGGTTCCCAGACACCGACCCTCTCCTGGTCGGTCAAAGCCAGCTCCCCGCGTCGGCCGCCACGACTTTTCAGCATGCCATGACCAGCCTGAGAGACCCGCTCATTCTGCAAGCCTTTCGGAGCCATCCGAGTGGCTTCGAGTTGTGCACCGACAAAAACTTTTCGGATCTGCGTGAGAAATTGGCGGTGGAATCGCTCTTCGATGAAAACTGATCGGATCATGAATGAGGCCGAGCGGACCGAAACGCGTTCGAGAACTTCGCCCGGTCTCGCGTTCACACTCCTGGAATTGTTGGTCGTCATCGCCATCGTGGTCATTCTGGCGGCACTGATCATGGGAGGCCTCACCCACGCCAAAATGGCGACGCACCGCATTACCTGCATGAACAACCTGAAACAATGGGGCCTCGCGGCCTATCTCTATGCCCACGACTGCGAAGATGAACTGCCGCGTGAGACGGCGCTAGACGGCATCAACAGCTGGGAAACAACCTCGGCCGCCTCCAATCGTGACGTATGGTACAATGCCCTCGCCGAAACGGCGGGTGTCCCCACCATGGCGTACTACGCTCAGACGCCATCCTCACAACAGGACTTCTATTCGGCCGGAAGAGTATTTCATTGCCCGAGGGCCCGCTTTTCGGCGGTTGCGGCCACTTATCCCAACTTTTCGCTCGCCATCAATTCCAAGCTCATGCGTGATTTTGAAGATCGTTCCGAGCCATCCCCATTTCCACTGTCCGGTGGTTCCTGGGGGTGCAAGCTCGGCGAAATCAAGGACCCCGAGCGAACCGCGCTTTTCCTCGATAACGGAATTCCCGGCGAGGAACAACTTTGCGCCTTTCAACCCGCCTACGCCGGCCAACCCAAAGCCTGCGCCAGCGAATTCTCCGGCCGCCACAGCGGCGCCGGAAATATTCTTTTCGTCGCCGGGCATGTGCTGACCATGGCTGGCAAGGATGTCGTGGAAATGGATCCCAACAGCGTCTTTCGCGGCCGAGGGATTTTTCCGCCGACCGAAGTGATCTGGTGCCGGGACCCGGCCTTGGTGCCGTGAGCTTGACGTTTCCCTCGCCACGGAAGAGCTGTAACCTTTATCAGTCGTTCTTTTTGTACCTGATAGAGACCTGGCGAACGCGGATTGAAATTGGACCAACCGACTTGCCTATGAAAACGCTGAACTCATGCATCACACGCGCCAGATCGTCACGCCCGGAGGGTTTGCTGGCGTGCGGGGCTGGACGAATTCACCATCCGGGCATGGCCTGCCGAAATGCGGTCCGTTGGCTTGTCTTATGCCTGCTGTGGCCAGGTGCGGCCAAGGTTCATGCAGGATGGTTGGATCCCCGCTTCGATCTGCCTGGAGCCAACGGTCCTATCCAGAGCTTGGTGGAGTTTGGTGGTGCACTCTACGCCGTTGGTTATTTCGACCGGATCGGCGGCGTGAGCGCGCCGGGTGTCGCAGGCTGGGACGGTAGGCGTTGGACAGCGGTTCAACCCGGCCTCGATGCGTCCGTGGCGGCGGCGGTTGCCACGGACGAAGCCATCTACTTTGCCGCCAATCGCAGGCAATTGAGTCAACCCAGTGGACTCGTGCGCTGGGATGGCCGCACGTGGACCGCGCTCGGCGCGCCGGCAGGTTATCGGGACGCGGTTCCGGAGTCGCTGCTGGTTCATGGCGGAGAGGTCTACGCGGAGTTCTTGCCTGATTCCGGCGGGATCTATGCGACGGCCGCACTCGCGAGATGGGATGGGCAGGCTTGGTCGGTCCTTGCGCCCACTCGGATTGCTCAGGTAATCAGCCCCACCCTGATTGCGTTCGCTCAGGAAAAGATTTATGCGGCCGGTGCCTTGTATATGCCCACCATGCAAGCGCCCCTTCACCTTGGGCAATTGGTTCAAACCAATTGGATGCCTGTGGGCGGCGGCGTTGGTGGGGAGGGCTGGCTCTTCCTCAATATCGCCTCCGACAGGACGAACCTCTTTGTGGCTGGGACACTGACGACAGTGGGTTCGATGCCCGCCGAAGGCTTTGCCATTTGGGATGGCAGCCAGTGGATTGTTCCGCCTGCAGCAGCGCGTGGCGGCGCGTCGGTGGTGAGTCTCACAGAGAATGCGGGCGAGGTTCTGGCCAATGAATCGCTCTCTACCAATCTGCCTTCCGGCCAGAGCCTGGTTAGCCAGCACCTGGTTCAATACCGCGGGACCAATCGCACGGTCCTCGCGCGCGGTGATGCTGCCAGCATGGCGCTCATGCGGCGCACCGCGGACGGGGTCTATTGCGCCGGCGGGTTTCGCGCGGTCGGCGGCGTCCCGACCGGGAACCTCGCGCTCTGGACCGGCACGTCCTGGACGCGCGTGGGCGAAGGAACCTTCGGCGGTTTGACCGCGCCAGCGACCTGTCTGGTTGTCGACGGAACGAACGTCTATGTCGGCGGCGCTTTCGAGTATGCGGGGGACGTGGCGGCCAGGCACATTGCACGTTGGGACGGGCGGCGCTGGCACTCGTTGGCAAGCGGCATTGACGGGACCGTGGTTCAGATGGCGACCCGTGGCGATGAACTGTTCGTCATCGGCGAGTTCAGCTCCGCGGGTGCAGTTACCGCGACGAATGTGGCGCGGTGGAACGGCGTGGCTTGGTTGGCAGCGGGCGGCGGATTGAGCGGCGAACTAACCGCGATCACCGCCACAGAGCAAGATGTTTTGGTCGCCCGATCGATCGATCCAACTGGCTTCGCGATTAGCCGCTGGGACGGCACCGGCTGGAGCGACATCGCCAGCGGCACCTTTCCATACGGGCGTATCAATACGCTCGTGGCCTCAGGCGGCTCGATTTTTGTCGGCGGCGGCTTCGAAAGCATCAACGGGCTCCAAGTCAACAACGTCGCTCGGTGGGACGGCGCGCGCTGGCAATCCCTCGGCGGTGGGCTGAGTGGCGCTGGTCCGTGGAACCCAAACGATTACCCGTTCTCCGAAGTGCGGGCGTTGCTGGTGGACGGCACCAATCTTTACGCGGGCGGAAGTTTCACCAACGCGGGTGGCACTGCGGCGAGGAATGTGGCGCGCTGGGACGGCAGCCAATGGTCGGCGCTGGGCGATGGTATTCCAGGATGGGGACGCTGTATCACGGTTGGGCCGGGTTGCATTCATCCGGTCACGTCGCTCGCGTTGGTTAAAGGCAAACTCTTCGCTGGCGGCGGGTTCTCGACGCCGTTCGACTATACGCACGGTTTCCTGGCTCTTTGGGACGGCTCAACCTGGACCAACGTGGTCGACGACGCTTGGACCGCCGAAGGTGTTGGGTTCGAGACTCCCTTTGATCCACTCCATGTCTGGGCTCTCGGCGCGCAAGGCAGCGACCTCTATCTCGCTGGCAATTTCACAAGCATTGGCAAGGTGCCCAGCTACGGCTTCGGCATTTGGCACGAAGGCGGTCCGCCCCGCCTCCAGATCGTTTTCCGCGGGGGTCGGCTGGTGTTGTCCTGCCCACGGCAGTTTCAATCCGCCGCGCTCGAATTCGCTGAATCATTATCGTCGCCGCTCTGGAAGGCGGTTGCGGATCTCAACTGGCAAGTCAGTCAAACCGCGCCAGATTACGTCGAAACGGAAACCGCTCCGACAAGTTCCCCCATATTCTATCGAGTGCGGTGGGATTAGGAATTACCGCGGCCATGATCACCAAAGGAAAGGGCAACCAGTGAAAGCGCAGATCTACCTCAGTCGTCACAGCCTTTGGCAGAGAATTCTTCAAGGCGGCGCGATCGTCGCCCTGCTGTTGGTTCAGGCCGTTTTATCCATGGCACGGGCGAGCCTGCTCGACGCAAGTTTCAATCCTGAGACGGACGCCAACGCGTTCATTACCGCCATGGCCCGCCAAACCGATGGCCGGATTGTCATCGCGGAAGCCATTCCGGCATCCGATTCCGATCCTCGCAGCACTCGCATCTCCCGCCTGCAGCCGGATGGATCGTTGGACCCGAGTTTCAATCCAGGAACAGGCCCGGATGATGACATCAACGCTCTGGTCATTCAGCCGGACGGCCGGATTGTCATTGCCGGATATTTCAACCGGTTCGATGGCATCACCCGCAGTGGGATCGCACGATTGAATGCGGATGGCTCGCTCGATAACAGCTTTGATCCGGGCACAGGCGTGGAAATAGTGAGCGTCCACCCCCAAGCGCACACCGTCGCACTGCAGGCGGACGGCAAAATTGTCATTGGAGGTTTTTTTCGAAACGTCAATGGCGTGGCGCGTGATGGCATCGCGCAACTGAACACGAATGGGTCAGTGGATCTTAGTTTCGACCCCGGGGCAGGCCTGCATGGCTATGTGGCCCTGGCCCTGGCCGTCATGACGAATGGACAAGTGCTCGTTGGCGGCATTTTCGACAAAGTCAACGGCGTGCCGCGTAAGTCAATCGCACGCCTCAACGCGAATGGGTCGGTGGACGAGTCGTTTTCGGTGCCCGACGGAGGAGTCGGCGGGAGCAACGCTTTAGAGCGGGTGTTTGCGCTGGCCGTGCAGCCGGATGGCCAGGTGCTGATCGGCGGGGATTTCACGATCGTCGCTGGCGCCCGGCGCCAACATGTGGCCCGGCTGAACGCCCGCGGCTCGCTGGACCGGAGTTTCGACCCCGGCTTCATCTATCTACAGCGCGTGGTGGCGGTGGCGCTGCAGCCAGACGGCCGGCTCATTATCGGCGGCGAATTCACGGCCATTGACGGCGTCAGTCGCAACTGTATTGCGCGGCTGCAGAGCGATGGCTCGTTGGATTTGGGCTTTGATCCTGGAACAGGCGCCCAAGTTCCGCTGTATTCGCATTCGGCAGCCTTCGTGAGCTCGCTGGCATTGGAACCGGATGGCCGAATCATTCTGGCGGGATTGTTTGACACCTTAGACAGTGTGTCACGTAGGAACATTGCCCGGCTGCATCCAGGGTCTGATACAAACCTTGTCATCCTGAACTTCGCTCCCTTTCCGATCAATCACGCCGTGGCGGAGGACGCCGGCACAGCCATTGTCACCATCAACCGCATCGGGGTGAGTGACCGGGTGGTCACCGTCGATTACGCCACGCGCGATGACACGGCGAAGGCCGGAGCCGATTACTCCGCTCGGAGCGGCACCGTCACGTTCGACGTTGGAGAACGGACGAAGACTATCTCCATTCCCATCCTCGAAGACACGCTCGTGGAAAACGACGAAACGTTTCGGGTTGTGTTGGCCAATCCATCCGCCGACGCCGTCATCGGCAGCGAGGGCACCCTTAATGTTACGATCGAAGAAGACGATTCGGGAGTCGAGTTCAGTGCCGCTACCTATACCGTGAACGAACTGGAGAGGACCGTACAGATCAAAGTGACCCGCGTGGGCAGACTTGGAGATGCAGGCGTCGGGCCGGGCAGAAGCAGCGGGGAATTTACCGTAGATTTCGCGACCAGGAATGGGACAGCCACCGCCGGCCAGGACTACCTGCCACTGTCTGGCACGCTGCGATTCGGACCCTTGGTGGGCCCCTGGGCGAGGTCATTAACGGTCAACGTTCCTATTCTCGATGATGTGCTGGTCGAAGGGAGCGAGACGTTCTTTGTTTCGCTGAGCAATCCAAGTGATGGCATCGTCCTTGGCGAAAAAAGCACTGCGACGGTCATGATTCTAGACAACGATACGCCCAGTGGGCCCGGACGCGGCGCCAACGACGCCATTCAGGCGATTCTTTCGTTGAGTGACGGGAAGGCGATCCTCGGCGGTGACTTCACGTTTGTCGATGGCGTCGCGCGCAATCGCGTCGCGCGAGTGAATGCAAACGCAACCTTGGACCCCAGCTTTGAGCCCGGCACAGGCGCGGATGCTCCCGTCTTTGCCCTGGCCCTGCAAAAAGACGGCAAAGTGTTGGTGGGTGGCGCGTTCAAGAACCTCAACGGCGTGCCGCGGAATGGGATCGCCCGGCTCCATCGAGACGGGAGCGTCGATCCGGCGTTCGATCCGGGCATCGGCCTGCAGGGCAGCTCTCACGGCATCGAGGCGACCCTAAAATCAATCGTTGTGCAGACGAATGGCCAAATTCTGATTGGCGGCTTTTTCTCCGAGTGCGGTGGCCTGGCCCGCAGCGGTATCGCCCGCCTCAACGCCGATGGATCACTGGACCCCGGGTTCAATCCCTCTTACGGTCAAGACGCCGTGTTCCCCATGGCCGTGCAGGCTGACGGAAAAATTCTGGCCGGCGGATATTTCAAAGTGAGCGGCCTCGTGCTGGAATTCGCGAGGTTAAGCCCGGATGGTTCACTGGATGAGGATTTCAAACTGGGTGCCAATGCGCTGTCGCTCGCCCATGTTACGGGCCTGGCCTTACAGGACGACGGCAAGATCCTGGCCCTGGGTCGATTTGTGGGAACCAACCGAGACATGAACGGCGTGTTGCGCTTTAACCGCGACGGCTCAGTCGATGACAGCTATGGCCCCGCCAATGGACTCGTCGGTCACGCCAACAGTTTCATTTTACAAGGCGACAACCGCCTCCTCATCGGGGGATACTCGGCTCCGTTCTCATTCGTCAATCCGGGGGGAGTGACGCGCTTGACTCCCGACGGCGCCCTCGACCCCACGTTTCACACGCAGCTCGGACAGGAGGAGAATTTTCTGGCAGATGTCTTTTCTGTCGCCACGCAGCCGGCCGGCCCGATCCTGGTCGGTGGGAATTTTCACACGGTAAATGGCGTGTCCCGTTACCGCCTCGCACAACTGAACCCAGATGGCAGCGTGCTGGGCAGTGTCATACTCGATCCGCCGGTGCCGCTGGCGGGCGGGCATGTCCGATTGTCCACTCAAAACGCGGCGGGCATGGAACTGGTGGTTGAGGCTTCGCCAAATCTAGTGAATTGGGTTCCCATCTATACGAACACAACGCCAGACAGCCGGTTGGAGTTCATTGACACCCATACCGCGGAGTTCCGCCAGAGATTCTATCGCGCCTTCACCAGGCCCTGAATCGTACTAGTACTAACGAGGCAGGGCCCTCAGACCTGCACGGCAAGGACGGTTCTTTGCAAGATCGAACGGCTTGGAGCGCCTTGCCGCTCTGAGGCCCTGCCTCGTTAGAGGGTTGGCTTCGCCAAGCCAAGCGCGATCGGCCTTCTCAAGTATGAGTCCGGTTGGGCCGCGCGGCGCCACACCCTTGGCCGTTCAGCGCCGTCAGCGCCGGCGATGCCGTTCGAAAAGGATTGCCGGGATTTCTGCTGTCGTTACCTTGTCGAAATGCGGGTCTTGCGAGCCATCCCTCTCTGCTTGGTTTTTCTCTCCGGCTATCCCCAAGACGCCTCCAGAGCCGCAGACAACCCGGCCACGACGAAGAGCCCGGTGCCCGACACCGCCAAGGCACGCGCGCGGGAACAACTCGCATCCGACACGTCGCGCACCACCGCCGACGGGGCGACCTTCATTGCCCCGGCGGGCTGGTGGATCGAAACTCTCCCCAAGGTGATCATCCTGATAACCGAAGGAAATTCGCGAATCGCTCTCGTGGACGTGCACCAGAAAGACGCGGACTCGGCGGTGAAGAGAGCGTGGACGGAGGCGAGACTGGACTTGAAGTGGGCCTTGAAGCTTGCCACCGACGCGCCTGGCCGCGAAGGTTGGGATTCCTTCCGCAACTACGACTACGAAGTCTCACCGAACGAACAGCGCGTGGTCGGCGCCCAGGCGGCGAAGCGTGGGGATGCTTTCACGGTTGTGATCTTCGACCTGGACCTCGCGGTGGCCGAGAAGCGCGGCGGACAGATCGCGTCGGTTTTCGATCACCTCCAGCCGCCGGGCTTTCGGCGCGAATCGTTTGCCGGCAAGAAGCCCAGGCCGCTTGACCCGGAACGCATCGCGAAAATGAAAGACTTCATCGAGAAGGCTCGCGCAGCGTTGCACGTCCCTGGCGTGGCGATCAGCTTGTATCAGGAGGGCAAGGTCCTCTTCGAAGGCGGGTTCGGCGTGCGCGAACTGGGCCAACCAACGCCCGTCGATGCGGAAACGCTTTTCATGATCGCCTCCAACACCAAGTCGATGACCACGTTGTTACTCGCCACTCTCGTGGACGAAGGCAAGTTGACCTGGGACACGCCCGTAGCCGCGGTCATGCCCGACTTCAAGCTGGGCGATCCCGAGACGACCAAGCAGGTGCTGATCAAGCATCTGGTTTGTGCCTGCACCGGACTACCGCGCCAGGACTTCGAGTGGTTGCTCGAGTTCCAGAAAGCCACGCCGGCCAGCGAGCTGGCCCTGCTCGCTACATTTCAGCCGACGAGCAAGTTCGGCGAGCTGTTTCAATACTCGAACCCCCTGGCTGCGGCGGGCGGATTTGTTGCCGCGCACATCATTTTTCCAGGCCGGGAGCTGGGAGCCGCTTACGACGAGGCGATGGCCCAGCGCGTCTTCGGTCCCATCGGCATGACGTCCACCACGTTCGACTTTCAGAAGGCCTTGGCCGGAAACCATGCGTCGCCACACGCCTGGGACATTGACGGCGTCACCGCTGCGGCCGAGATGGGGATTAACTACGCCATCATCCCTCTGCGCCCTGCTGGCGGGGCTTGGAGTAATGCCAAGGACATGATGCGTTACTTGCGCATGGAGCTGGGAAGAGGCGTCCTTCCCAACGGCCAGCGCGTCGCGGCGGAGGCGAATGTCGTCAAACGTCGCGAGCAGCAGATCAAGATCGGCAATGACCTCAGCTACGGCATGGGGCTGGAAGTAGATCGGAAGTGGGGCATCCCCGTCGTGCATCATGGCGGCAGCCTCTTCGGCTACAAGAGCGACATGTTCTACTTGCCGGAACACGACGTCGCCGCGGTGATTCTGGTCAACTCCGACGAGGGCGGCAGCATGCTCGGCCCCTTCGGTCGCCGCCTGCTCGAAGTCTTGTTCGACGGCAAGCCGGAGGCCGAGGAGGACATCGCGGTCGCAGCCAAGAACCTGAAAGCGGCGGTGGTTAAGGAGAGGAGCCGTCTGACAATTCCTGCCGGCCGGCCGGCTGCCGACAAGCTCGCGCCCCGCTACACGAACGCCTCGCTCGGCGAGATCGCCGTCGTTCGCGCAGGCGCCGAGACTCGTTTCGATTTCGGCGAGTGGAAGTCCGCCATGGCGTCGCGCAAGAATGACGACGGAACGACCGCGCTTGTAACGCTCGTGCCGGGCTTCACGGGCCTTCCATTCGTAATCGACGACAAAGACGGACACCGCACCCTCACTCTCCGCGACGCCCAGCACGAGTACGTCTTCACCGAGACGAAGTAAGCTTCCCGTTGCGTACTTGGCCGTCGGTGGGGCTGCTACGAGATGGAGGAGGATCATGGGTAGGACGGACCTCCAATTTGGACGCGCATTGGGGCCATGAACCCAACCCAAATCTCACGTAGCAGCCGAGGCTTGCCCGCCGTAGCCCGTAGGGCGCAGGCGGGTAACGAGGTACACCCTGAGCCTGTCGAAGGGCTCTGATCTTTTTCCCGGAGAACGCGTTGAGGTAGAGTGAGCCTCCTGACGTCGGCTGCTACCTGAGGGTCGGTTCATGGGTAGCGAAGACCTGCAATTGGGACGCGATTGGACCCATGTGGTCAACGACAATTATTCTTCAGCAGCCCGTGAAAAATAATTGTCGCTGGGCACCCATGAACTCTCGTGCTCAGAAAGGACCGATGGAGGCCTCCATTCTTACTCTTGCTCTTACTCTTACTCCTTCCCCGTCTGCGTTTGAGAGCAAGCGTAAGAGTATGAGTATGAGCAAGAGCAAGAAACGTCCGGACTCCGCCACGAGATGGGGTGAAGGTTCGTGGTGAGCCTCGACTTCCAACTTTTTGGAGGCGCATTGGGACCAAGAACCCTGACATTCGGCATTCGGCATATTCGGCATTCGAGATTCGACATTCGACGAGTCGGTTAGAAATGCCAAATTGTCGAATTCCAAAGTTCGAATGACGAAGGTTCCTACGATTACGAGACCGGCTTGCTCCACACGGATCAGGGCAAGGAATTCATCAATCGCATCGTCCGCGCGCGTGCGCTCGGCATCATCCAGAATGGCGAGCCCCAGTTCGCCGGCAGCGACACGGGCGATCCCGGATTAGAGTTCAGGCTATCTCAAAACAGGCGTCAGCAAAGTTCTTTTGAGAAAAGCGAGAAGCGATGCCTAGGATTCGCAGCTCGACACTTGGTCCATCATGAGCCTCAAATCAGCCATGCCTATTATGAACCCCAACCTTCCTGCGTTGCTTTCGTCAATCCGCCAATCGCTCTTGCTGATATCACTCTGTGCCATTCTGCTGGCGCCGCCAAAGGCATTGGCCGCGGCGGAGGGTCTGGCCGACCGCAGCAAGGCGGCTGCGACCGACGTGAAAGAAGCGGTTACGGACGCTGGGCGAGCCGTCGCCAATAAAGCCGAAGATCTCTGGAAGCGGCTTGATGACGCCCGGCTAAAGAACAGGACGCCGGATCAAATCGTGGCGTGGGTCATCATGGGTGTGCTGGTCGGCGCGCTGGCGGGACTGTTCACCTCCCCGGGGACGACGGGATTCGGCAAGCTGGGCCGGCTTTTGCTGGGGCTGGCGGGAGCGTTCCTGGGCGGTGTGGCAGGCCAATTCCTGCATATCGATTTGGGAATGGGGCCCGTGCTGATTCGCTACGAGGAATTGCTCTTTGCGTTTGGCGGCGCCGTGCTGTTGGTTGGCGTGAGCCGGATCATCCGGTCCAGGGCGAAGAAAAAGTCTTGATGCATGCTGGAAATCGAACGTGCGCTGCAATTCAAACTATGGCCGCACGACCGAGCTGTGGCTTTTCTGCATCGTGGCGGCCAGCAAAGTTCCAGACCTGCATGGGAGCGTTTGGCCGAAAGTGTTGTCAGCTCTTCTGCTTGCAGTCCGAGTGCATTTGTAAACGCGATGATGACGGCTGCGGCAAGAGAGGTTGATTTTCATAGGATGTGATTTGCCACGGCGTTCAGCGCCTCACCGCCCGATAGAAGCGCTGCGGTTGATCGAATGACGCGTCGTGAGTGGCCCCTCCCTCGGCGGAGACAGTGACGTTCGTGAGCGGCTGCCAGCCCGTGAGGTCGGGCGCGCTCTGTAGTTCGTAAGTCGCGTTCGCGTCGCCGGTGATGGTCAGCCGGAAGCCACTCACGACGCGTTCGGCTTTCAATCTCGGCGGCCCGCCAGGCTCAGTTATCGTGAGAAACTGGTTGGCTACGACGTTCGTCAATTCCTGAACTTCGCCCGACGGCCATTCGATGCGTACCTTCTCGGCCACCATTGCGTCGCCAAGGCCGAAGTGAGGCCGTGGATCGCTCTGACTGCACCATCCCTCACCGCCAAACACCTGCCGTAGCTGCTCGAAAGAACGTCCGGCGATGGTCGCCTTGACGCGCACTTTCGCTCCGATGGCGGAGCGGTTCGAGACGGTCGCCTTGAGGATGAAGGCGAGCCAATGGTTGGAATTGCCATTGTTCACATAAAATCCGGAGATGCCACCGATGCAGCCGACAAACAGATCGAGGAACCCGTCGTCATTGAAGTCACCCCAAGCGGCGCTGTCGTTGTTCTGCGCATCGAAGGAAAAACTGCCTCGGTCCAGCGGGGTGAAGGTGCCGTCGCCGTTGTTATGGTAGAGCGCGTCATTGTTGTCGCTCCCGCCCGCGTTAAAGAAGCTCGTGTGCGGCACGAATAGATCGAGCCAACCGTCGTTGTCGTAATCACCCCAAGCGCATCCTAACGAGTGCCGGCTGTCCGAGGCCGGAGCGCCGAGCCACCCGAGTTGTCCGATTTCGTTGTGGAGAAGGATCGAGGGTAGGAACGGGTTGGCGACGATCAAATCGAAGCTGCCGTCGTTATCAAAGTCGCCGAAAGACGCGCCGTCCGGAGCGCCTGGAATACCGTAAGGAATGCTCTCGAAGTGGCCCTCGCCCTGGTTCTCGTAAAGAGCGGAAAGGCCGCCCGAGGAGGAAACAAACAAGTCCAACCGACCATCGTTGTTGTGGTCACCCCAGGTCGCAGCGTTGGCGTAGCCGGTGAACTCTGCCAAGGGACCATTGGTAACGCGGCTAAAGCTGCCCTGGCGTTCGTTATGATAGAGAAAACTTTTGACGGGCGGGCCTTCTGGACCGCCTTTGGTGTTTTCGTTTGCGACGAAAAGGTCGAGCCAGCCGTCGCCATCGTAGTCGCCCCAAGTGCCGCCGTAAGCCACACTCGTATCGGTCGCAATCGGTCCCTGGGTGACACGGGTGAACCGGCCGCCGCCATCATTGTGGAAAAGGACGTTGCGGTTCTGGCCATTGTTCCAGCCTTG
>DATLUX010000290.1:0-10635 GCA_035577805.1 Verrucomicrobiia bacterium | reverse complement strand
TTGGCGCAGATAGGGGGGCCGTTCCAATGCGGAGTGCGGAGGGAAGAGTTAGCCCTTCGACAAGCTCAGGGCAGGCTTCCTGACGTCGGCTGCTACGGGGCTGCAATCTGAAAATGAATCTGCGGGCCCCCTCCCCATCGGGTCCAATCTGCGGGTTCCACGAAACTTTTTGCTTTGCGCCTCTGCGGGTTTGAGGTGAAATCCGCCGCAGAAAGCATAGTCAGTCATCATGAACTCCAAGATTCCGGCTGAGTTGAAGTATGCGAAGTCGCACGAGTGGGTGCGGGTCACGGGCGACACGGCCTTGGTTGGGATCACCGACCATGCGCAGCACGAACTGACCGATGTGGTCTTTGTGGAATTGCCGGCGGCGGGCCGGTCGGTGAAGGCAGGGGAAAGCTGTGCCGTGGTGGAATCGGTAAAAACGGCGAGCGACATTTATTCGCCGGTATCTGGAGAGATCATTGAGACGAACAAAGCGGTGGTGGACAACCCGGCCTTGGTGAACACCGATCCCTACGGGGCGGGCTGGTTTTTCAAAATCAAACTTAGCGCCCCCGCCGAGGTGAACAGTCTCCTTGTCGCCGCCGAGTACGCCAAACAGATCGGACAATAGTAGGGAAAAGCGGAAAGCGGAAAGCGGAAGGCGGAAAGCGCAATCGGGAAGGTGGGCTCTTGTCGCGTCCAGCCGTTCCAATGCGGAGTGCGGAGGGCGGAGGGAAGAGTTGGCCTCTTCGACAAGCTCAGGGCAGGCTTCCTGACGTCGGCTGCTACGGGGCTGCAATCTGAAAATGAATCTGCGGCCATCCCATCTGCGGATATCTGCGTGAATCTGCGGGCCCTTTCCCATCTGCGGTCAACTTGGGGTTTGCCAACGACCGGGCGGCTCTTTAACGTCCGCGCTCATGGTGCGCCCGGGTTGGGCGTGATTTATGGTGCCGATTGCATGTCTCATCCATCCTCGCCATCCCCTCCGACTCCCGCCGTCCTTTACAACCGGAAAAATCCGTTGCTCGCGGAATTGATCCGGCACGAATCGTTGACCAAACCGGGCTCGGGCAAAGACACGCGCCATTTTGTGTTCAGCCTGGGGGGCAGCGGCATGACTTATTCACCTGGGGATTCGTTGGCCGTGATCGCGCGCAATTCGGGCAGTCTGGCTGATGAAGTGATCGCGCTGACGGGATTCGATCCGGAGACGCCGGTGCCGTTGCCTGGAGCCGGAGCAGCAGGAGCGACAGCTCCCCTGCGCAAGGTGCTGATGGAATGTTATATCTTGAATCGAGCGACCAAAAAGATCATGGCCGGCCTGGCCGAATGCGTTCCGCAAGGCGAACAGCGCAATCAGTTGATGGAGATCGTGGATAACGGCGAGTTGCTCAGCGAATACGTTCATAGCCGGGACTATGTGGATATCCTCAAGGAATTCGATGAGGCCCGATTCGAAACGCCGGAGGCATTCCTCGCCCAGCTATCGCCCATTCCGCCGCGGCTTTATTCGATCGCTTCCGCGCTGGCCGCGCATCCCGGCGAAGTCCATCTGTGCGTCGGCATCGTGCGCTATGAAACGCACGGCCGGAAAAAAGCCGGGCTGTGCACCGGCTTCCTGGCTGACCACGCCCCCATGCACGAACGATCCATCCCGATCTACGTGCAGGAGTCGCGCCATTTCCGGCTGCCCCAGGATGGCACCCGCGATCTCATCATGGTCGGACCCGGCACCGGCATCGCCCCGTTCCGCGCGTTCCTCGAGCAACGCATCCTGGACGGCGCGCCGGGACGCAATTGGCTGATCTTCGGAGAACAACGGCGCGCCACCGATTTCCTTTACGAAACGGACTTCACCGCCTGGCAAGCGCAGGGCAAGTTGCATCGGTTGGACGTGGCCTTTTCGCGGGATCAAGCCGAGAAGGTCTACGTGCAACATCGGATAAAACAGCACGCCGCCGAACTCTGGGCCTGGCTGCAGGGCGGCGCGAATTTCTACGTGTGCGGCGACGCCCATCGCATGGCCAAGGATGTCCATCAAGCCCTGATCGAGATCGCCCGCGACCAAGGCAAACTGTCCCCGGAAGCCGCCGCCGATTACGTGAATGTCACGCTGATGAAAACCGAGAAACGGTATCTGCGCGATGTTTACTGAAAATTGAAAATCGACTGCCTCGTCACCTGGGACGAGACATCGAGGCAAACACCTTCTTTTGTGCTGCGGGCGTAGATGCGTCCGCCGGCGATGGCGGGGTTATTCCAGCATTTGCCGGTCAGCACCTTGGCGCGGGCGGTCTCGCGGTACGACGATGGACTTGCGTCGACGGCCACCAACTCGCCGTTTTCGGCCAGGGCCACGATGGTTTGACCGGCCAGCACGATGCCGCCTTGGCCAAAGCCGTCGTGTGACCATTTCTCCTGGCCGGTGGCCAGCTCGATACATTTCAGCGGCACTTGTTCCCACTGCTTGAATCCGAACAAGCCATAAAGATGTCCGTCCCGATAGATGGAGGTGCTCCAGTGATTCATGAGCTGATTGGGCTTGCGCCAGAGCTCGGTGGCTTTGAATTGATTGCCCTCCTTGGAAATGCGCGCCGCGCCTGCGCCGACTCCATAACCGGCCGAGCAAAACACAATGTCCCCTCCCACCACCGGTGAAGCGGCCGTCGAGGTCCGATACGGGAACGCATAACGCCACAGCACCTGGCCGGTGCCCGGCACCACGGACACCAGGCCGGATTGAGTGAAGAAAATCACCTGCCGATGCCCCAGGATGGTGGCGGCGATCGGCGACGCATGGGTCATCCGATCGTTTTGCCCTTTCCAGACCAAGCCGCCGGTATTCTTGTGAAAGCAAAGCAAGGATTGACCTTCGCCTCCGGCGCAAACGAACAGCAAATTCCCTTCGAGCAACGGAGACGCGGCATTTTGCCAGGAAATGTTGTGTGCGCCGTATTCTTTCACCAGATCTTTGCTCCAGATCGCGTGCCCGGTGGACGCGTCCAGGCAATACAACGACAAACCGCCGCTCAGCACATAAACGCGATTATCATCGGCCGCCGGCGTGGAACGCGGGCCGTCTCCGCCCTGGTTGTGAGGCGCTCCGGTGTCACCGCCCCCATCGAATTTGGCCATGCCCACCGGCACCACCCAAAGTTCGCGTCCGGTCTCGGCGTCGAGAGCCACGCACACTTCGCGGTTGGCGCCGTCCATTTCGCGGCTCACTAAGGTGAAAGCTCGATTGCCTGCCACCGCGAAGCTGCTGAACCCGCGGTTCAGGGCGGTTTTCCAAACTTGCCGCGGTCCTTGTTCGGGCCAGGTGGCCAGGACCTTCTCGGACGTAGTGCCGTTGGCTTGTGGTCCGCGGTATTGCGGCCAATCGGCGGCCCGGTTGGCCATCGGGCCGGAGCACACGCATAGAACGAGCGCCAGCTTCCCGGCGAAGGGTTGGAGGTTGCGGGCACTATTTACGGCTTCGAACAGCTTCATACGATGCGAATCCTAGCCGGAATCCCTACAGCTGTGCAAGCGGGACGGACGACCAGCGACCAAGTTTTCGCGGGTCGGGCATCCCTCTTTGCCGATATGCGATCTCCGATCTCATCCAATCGCCAATATCGCCAATCGAAAATCGAAAATTGAAAATTGGAAGTGCACTTCGAGGTTGAACTCTCGTGGGCGGCTAATAGTCTGCGCCTGTGGCTTCCGATATCAGCATCATTGTGCCGGTCTATAACGAAGCGGAGAACATCCTGCCGATGCTGCGCGAAACGGCGGCTGCCATGAAAGGCGCGGCGCGTTCCTGGGAGTTGGTCTTTGTGGACGATGCCAGCAGCGATGAAACGTGGGCCCGCATCGCGGAGGCGCGCGGCCTGGATGCGCGCGTGCGTGGCCTGCGCCATGCCCGCAACGCCGGCCAGAGCGCCGCGCTCTGGACCGGGATCCAGGCCAGCACCAGCCCGATCCTGGCCACCCTGGACGGGGATTTACAAAATGATCCCGCGGATTTGCCCCGGATGCTGGGCGAGCTGGAACGGCACGATTTCGTCAGCGGGATGCGTTTGCAGCGGCGCGATAATTTTGTCCGGCGCGTGTCTTCGGCCATCGCGCGTCGGGCGCGTCGGACGGCGTTGGGAGTGGATTTTCGGGATACCGGTTGCGCCATTCGGGCCTTCAAGCGAACGGCCTTGAACGGCGTGTTTCCATTTAATGGGCTACATCGTTTCCTGCCTGTGTTGGTGCATGGCGGTGGGGCGCGCACGTTGGAAGTGCCGGTCAATCATCGGCCTCGAGTGGCCGGCGTGTCCAAGTACGGAGTCTGGAACCGGTTGGGACGCGGTATTTACGACCTGTTCGCCATCGCCTGGTACCAGAAACGCCGCGTGGGCTCCGTGCCATTCACGGAGTTGCAGGAAGAGAAAAAGGCGAGTTGATCAGATTGGTTTTGGCTGGAGATGCGGGGTTTAACCACCAGATGGCATTGAATGGACTGCCAGCGGCTTTTTGTTATACACTTTTCCATGTTCCCTCGCCGACCGTACTGTCCTAATTTGGCTGTAGGCGCCGGCGTTTTGTCCCTTGCCACGGGCCCAGGATTCCCCTACTGCTACCGCGTTTCCGGACATCGAGTTGGTATCGGTGTCCCAAATGATCGAACCCAAGCACATGCACATGTCATCGCTCGACGGAAAAGTCGGTCTGGTCTTTGGAGTGGCCAATAAACGGTCCATCGCCTGGGCCATCGCGCAAGCCTGGCATAAGGCCGGCGCCAAACTGGCCTTCACGTATCAAGGCGAACGGCTCAAGGAAAATGTGGAAGAACTGGCCGGCACCTTCGGCGCCGACACGTTGATCCTCGAATGCGATGTGACCAAGGACGACCAGATCGCCCGCGTGTTCTCCGAAGCCGGCCAAAAGTTCGGCACCCTGCATCTGATGCTACATTCGGTGGCGTTTGCCCCCAGGGACGCCTTGGAAGGCGAGTTCGTGAACACGAGCCGGGAAGCCTTCCGAGTGGCCCATGATGTGAGCGCTTATTCGTTGGTGGCTTTGGCCCGCGCAGCCGCGCCGCTCATGACCACGGGCGGAAGCATCGTGGCCATGAGTTATTACGGAGCGGAGAAGGTTGTGCCTCACTACAACGTGATGGGTGTGGCCAAGGCTGCCCTGGAAGCCAGCACCCGTTATCTGGCCTATGACCTGGGCCCGAAAAAAATCCGCGTCAATTGCATTAGCGCCGGCCCGGTCAACACGCTGGCGGCGCGCGGGATCTCGGGCTTCACCGAGATGCTAAAACATTACGAAGCGCACGCGCCTCTGAAACGGAATGTGTTGCCAGATGAATTGGGCGCGACCGGTGTGTTCCTGGCCGGGGACGGAGCGGCCGCCATCACGGGGCAGGTGCTTTACGTGGACTGCGGCTATCAAATCATGGGGATGTAAACCGAATGCAGCCCTGCCTTGTCAGGGGCGTCCGCACTGGTTTAGAGTGCGAACCTCAGTTGATTTCATTGACTTAATTTTAATAACGACACGCACGTATGCCCGCCGCATTCCCGAAGATAAAAGCCATCCGCTACGAAGGGCCCGACTCGAAAAACCCACTGGCGTTTAAACATTACAACGCCAATGAGCTCATCGAAGGTCGTTCGATGAAGGAGCATCTTCGGTTTTCGGTCGTGTATTGGCATACCATGCGCGGGATAGGCGCCGACATGTTTGGGGTCGGCACCATGCGCCGGCCGTGGGAGGACGGCACCAATTCGATGGCGATGGCGCTCAGACGCGTGCCGGTCCTGTTTGAGTTCTGCGAGAAGCTGGGCGCGCCTTACTACGCCTTTCACGATCGCGATGTGGCACCCGAAGGACGCGATTTGCGGGAGTCACATCGCAACCTGGATCGCGTGGCCAAGGAACTGAAACAGCTCCAGCGCGATACGGGGATCAAGTTGCTCTGGGGAACCGCTTGTCTTTTTGTGCACCCGCGTTTCATGCATGGGGCGGCCACCAGTTGTAATGCGGATGTGTTTGCTTACGCGGCGGCTCAGGTTAAGAAAGCGCTGGAGATTACGCACGATCTTAAAGGGGAAGGGTACACCTTCTGGGGTGGTCGCGAGGGATATACCACGCTGCTCAACACGGACCTGAAGCGGGAGATGGATCATCTGGGAGGGTTTATGCACATGGCGGTCGCCCACAAGAAAGCGATCGGGTTCAAAGGACCTTTCTACATCGAGCCGAAGCCGAAGGAACCCACCAAACACCAGTACGATTCGGATGCGGCCGCGTGCCTGAATTTCCTGCGCGAGTACCGATTGCTCGACCATTTCAAACTCAACCTCGAAACCAATCATGCCACGTTGGCCGGCCACTCCATGCAGCATGAACTGGAAGTAGCGATCGCTGCCAACGCCCTCGGCTCCATCGACGCCAACATGGGCGATGTGTTGCTGGGCTGGGACACCGATCAGTTCCCCACCGATCTTTACCTGACCACTCAGGTCATGCTCAGCATCATCAAGATGGGTGGGTTTGCTACTGGCGGCACCAACTTTGACGCCAAGGTTCGGCGCGAGAGTTTCGAGCCCGAAGACCTGTTTCATGCTCATATCGCCGGCATGGATACCTTTGCCCGCGGTCTCAAGATCGCTGCGGCCATCCGGCGCGACGGCCGCCTGGATGCCTTCGTGCGCGAACGCTACAGCTCCTTCGATCGCGGGATTGGCCGTTTGATCGAGAAACGCAAAGTCGGCTTTAAGGAACTGGAGTCGTACGCCCTCAAAATGGGCGAGGTCAGCACTAACCAAAGCGGCCGCCAGGAATTCCTGGAGAATTTGATCAACGAATTCATCTGATTGCCCTGGACGAGCATGAGGACGAGGACGATTCGCGCGTTTCCGCTTTCCGCTTTCCGCTTTCCGCTTTTCCCCCCCGGGACTTCCTCATGCGCTCAACTTTTCTTACTTATGGCCGCGCGGTTAGGCTGGCGGCTTACCTGGCCTTAACGGCATTCAGTCAGTCGGCGTTCCCGGCCAATGCGCCGGCGGCCCCGGGCCCGGCCGCAGTCGCTCCGCCCAGTGAAGAACAGAAAGCGCAGCTCAAGGAGATCTTGCATCTGCTTCCCAAAAGCGAGCCGTGGGAGAAATGGTTGCAGACGAGCGGGACGATGCCTCCCAACTTCAATGCTCTCAGCAACACGCCTTTTTTGCCTGACCCGCTGCGTTTCGGGGGCGGCCGGGAAGTGAAGCGCGAGGATTGGCCGCGGCGCCGGGCGGAGTTGCTGGCGATGTTTCAACATTATGTCACGGGCGTCTGGCCGTTATCTCCGCCTGGCTTTGGCGTGGCGGAACAGAAACAGCGGGAGGAAGGCGGGGCACTGATTCAGGAAGTGACGCTGGAGTTTGGTCCACGGCGCGCGGCCAAGCTGCATGTGGAGTTGCTCGTGCCGAAGGGCCAGGGCCCATTCCCGGTCTTCCTCACGCAAGACACACATCGTCCTTGGGCTCTGGTGGCTGTGAGCCGCGGTTATGTCGGCTGCATTTATGCGGGAGCCGATTCGCGCGATGACACGGAAAATTGGAAGGCCGTCTGGCCGGACTTCGATTGGACCAAGCTGACCCGCCGGGCCTGGGCGGCGAGTCGCTGCGTGGATTATTTGCTGACGCTTCCGTTTGTGAAGACGAACCAGATCGCGTTGACGGGCCATTCGCGCAACGGGAAGACCTCGCTGATCGGAGCGGCCTTTGATCAGCGGATCAGCGCGGTGATCTCGAGCAGCAGCGGCGCGGGCGGGGCTTGTTCGTACCGGTTGTTTTCCGAGGCCGAATTTGGCGAAGGCATCGAGAATATCACGCGCGCCTTTCCTGATTGGCTGCATCCGCGGCTGCGTTTTTTCGCCGGGCGCGAACAGAAGCTCCCAATCGATCAGCCGGAATTGATCGCATGCATCGCGCCGCGCCCCTGTCTGATCTCTTCCGCCCTCAACGACAATGTGGAAAGCATCTGGGCGATCGAACACACGTATCATTCGGCCCGGCGCGTCTATGAGCTGGTCGGGAAAGGTTACGATTTAAACCTGCGTTATCGCCCCGGCGGTCACGAAACCCGCGCCGAAGATATCGAAGCGTACGTCGACTGGCTGGACAGCGTCCTCGGACGCCAGAATTTTCCGCTGCCGGATTGCACGATCTTCCCGACTTACGAGGATTGGCTCAAGCAGCAGCCTGAACCCATCGATCCCTCAATCTTTGCCACCAATGGGCTGGGCGATTTGCTCGAGTTGGACGGCACCGCCTTCAAGACCACCGACCCATGGCTGCGCAAACGGGACCGGGTTCGCGAACGGATCCTTTGGGGTCTGGGCAACGCGCCGGCCTTTGCCGAGAGCGAGCCTGGGAGTTATGGAGCAGAGGCCGCTCATCGCTCCACCTTGTTGGGCCGGGCCAATCCGCCTGCAGACATCGCCCGGCGCTCGATTAATTTTGGGAACTATCTGTCCGGAGATCTTTATTATCCCACCAACGCAGATCGCACGGGACGCAAGTTGCCCGTGGTCATCTGGCTGCATCCCATTTCCGTTTCAAGCGGGTATGTGGCGGGTTATCGGCGCGGAGAACATCCGCATCTGGCTTTGGCCAAAACCGGCTGCGCAGTTTTTGCTTTTGACCAGATCGGCAACGGGACTCGCATTGAAGAAGTGCGCAACTTTTATGGGCGTTATCCGGGCTGGTCGCTCCTGGGCAAACAGGTGGAGGATACCTTGGCCGCGGTGGAAGCATTGCAAAAGATTGACGTGGTGGACGGGGCAAGAGTGTGGCTGCTGGGTTATGGCACGGGAAGCATGATTGCTCTGCATGCGGCGGCCTTGCACGAGCGGATCGCCGGCGTTTGCACGGTGGCTGGCTTTACGCCCATGCGTTCAGACGTGTTGGCAAAGGGAACCGGGGGCATCGCGCGTTGGTCGCGGTGGCTGCCGCTGCAGCCCAAGCTGGCCGCCTTCCTCACGCAAGAACAACGGATTCCCTACGATTATCATGAACTGCTAGCCATGATCGCGCCTCGCCCGACCACGGTTTTCGCTCCAAGGATCGATCGCTACGCCACGCTCGCCGATCTCAAAGCCTGCGTGGAAGATGCCAAGCGTGTTTACGAATTGTTCGCGGCCAAGGACGCTCTCCGCTTCGAGGAACTCGACGATTACAATCATTTCTCGCCGGAAACCCAGAAGGTCGTCTTCCAACGCCTCCGCCAAATGGGGGGATTCTAACGAGCCAGGGCCTCGGACCGGCATCGGACAGAGTGAGCCTCCTTACGTCGGCTGCTACTTTGGCGCTAATAACGTGATGATCGCCACATAAACGGCCGCTAGCAGATCATCCACCGTTACACCCCAGCCCCCAGGCAGACGCTGGCTTTGACCGACCGGCCACGGCTTGACGATGTCAAACAAACGGAACAACACGAAGATCAAAACGGTCCAAACTAAATTGGGTCCGGTAAGAAACCATTCGACCGGCGGAACCTTGCCTCGACTTACCCAGGCTTGCGTCACGATCACCAGAAAACAAATCGGCAGCGCCACGATCTCGTCGAGAACCACCGACGGCGGGTCTTTTTGTTTGAGGATTTTTTCCGCGGCGCCGCACACCGGCACAGAGAGGGCCAGCCCCGCGAGCGTTCCTGCCACGTACAGCCAGTAATTGCCCGTCGCGACCAGGGCCGCGACCCAGACTAGGCCAAGGAGCGATCCAAATGTGCCCGGCGCAAATGGAATCCGGCCGACGCCAAAGCCTTGAGCGAGTAAAAGTGTCATCTCGCGGAGTACATTCGGACTCTCTTTTTCTGGATAGACAAATTCAGCAGTGCGGTTTTCAACGGTAAGCGCTTCATAAACAAGTCCGCTCTCTTTCTGTTCCAAGACTTCTTCGGTTCTTTTCTTGAACTCGAAGGCGCCTCGATCCAGCCCTCGCATGATTTTAGGAAGCTGCTCGGCTGCAAATAGGATTAGGACCACCGACAGGATGAGGATGATTTCCCATCCGCCAAACCCATCGGCTAGCATCGCCATCGCCATGGCCATGGAAGCTGTATCCACGGAACCGAGCATGTGCCAATCGAATTGAAGACGCAAGCCGGGCGCCAGTGGCAATGTTTGCAACGAGGGGCAATGGGGGGCGGGGGCGTATTCAGGCATTGCCCTAGAGGCCGCGCTCCAACCCGCATCGGAACGCGGTGCCGCGTGTAGGCGGGACCGCTTCAGCCTCCGCCGGCTCGGGGGCTATGGACTGTTCAACGCTTCCTCCGATCCCCATTCAAGCGGCCTAAAGGCCGCGCTCCTACGCGCATCGGAACGCGGTGCCGCGTGTAGGCGGGACGCTTCAGCCTCCGCCGGCTCGGGGGCCATGGACTGTTCAACGCTTCCTCCGATCCCCATCTCGAAGCGGCCCCGCATGTGCGGGGCCGCGATCCCAGGGAGGGGGCAGTATCCGAATGCACCCTGCTGGGGGTCGGGCGTGCGACAGAATTCTTCGCAGCTGCAGCCGGCCTGGGTTTTTCGCGTCATTATCCCTAGGAGGCTAGATACGAACCCAGCTTGGTTAAGCTGCCAAGGGGAGACAATCGTTGGAGGCCGCCTTGGTATTGAGCCGG
>DATLUX010000289.1:0-32867 GCA_035577805.1 Verrucomicrobiia bacterium | reverse complement strand
GTTCCTGGTTCCTGGTTCCTGGTTCCTGGTGACTACTAGAACTAACGAGGCGGGGCCTCAGAGCGGCAAGGCACTCCAAGGCGCCCAAGTCTTGCAAAGAATCGTCCTCGCCTTGCTGGTTGCTGGGATTCGACCTATGACACTCGGCAATAGGCAATAGGCAGGTTTCGGCTTTCCGCTTTCCGCTTTCCGCTTTTCCCTCTTCCGCTTTTCCCCCTTCCGCTTTCCGCTTTTCCTTCAGTGTTCCTTGAGCCAATCCCCGACGAGGTTCTGGAGGTGAGCGACGTGAGTTTCCAGCTCGGTGACCAGGCTGTCGGAGCCTTCCAGGTTGCCGGCCCGGGCTTTGGCTTCCAGCGCTGCGGCGAGAGCGCTTGCTTCGGCGGCGTCCAGATGGGCCAGGGAACCCTTCAAGGTGTGAGCGGCGTGCAGAAAGGCCGGCAGATCGCGGTGCATCAACGAATCGCGCAACTTCCGGGTCAAGGGCGGCGTGGTATCCAGGTAGATGGACACCAATCGGCGAAGAGCCGATTCGTCGCCCCCGAGGGATTTCAGGAGCGTGTCAGCTCGAAAGACCGGTTTGTCGGGTGAAGACGTCGTCTTGGCCTCGGTATGGACCCGGATAGCTTTGGCGAGGTCCCGGATCTGAAGCGGTTTGGTGATATACTCGTCCATGCCGGCGGCTAACGCTTGTTCGCGATCACCCATCATGGCGTGGGCAGTGAGGCCAATGATGGGAACGTGCTGGCCGCTGGCCGTTTCCCGTTGGCGAATCAATTGAGTGGCTTCAATGCCGTCCATGCCCGGCATCTGCACATCCATGAGGATGAGCTGGAACGGGCCGGTCTCCCACGCGGCCAAAGCCTGTTGGCCGTTGGCCACCGTGACCACCGTGTGCCCCATTTTGCGCAAAACGGTCGTGGCGAGTTCGCGATTGACGGCGTTGTCTTCGGCCAGGAGCACCCGCAGAGGTCGGCCGAGCTCCAGGGCCGGAGCGGATGCCTGGAAGAGCGTTTCGGGCGCCTCCAGCACCGGGGTCGCGCAATGCCAAAGGGCGTTGAGCAACTCCGACTGCCCGATCGGCTTTACCAAAAAGGTGTCCACTCCCGCCTCCCGAAATTTCTCTGCTTCGGCCGCGGCGCCCACCGAAGGTTGCATGAGGATGACGGAGGGCGCTGAGGGGGTGGGGGTCTGGGCGATCTCCGCGGCCAGCGTCGCTGCATCGAGATCGGGCAATAGCGCATCAAGCAGGACAAATCGAACGGGCTGAGCCCGGGCCTGAGCCGAGGTCAGGGCGGCGCGGGCCTGCGGGGCATTGCCAGCTTGGAGCGGGGCCATCTGCCAACCGGTGAGCAACTCAGCCAGGATCCGGCGGGTAGACGCATGGCTATCCACGATCAACACGGGGGCATGCAGAAGAACCGTTGGGGCAGTGAACGGCGTCGGCGCATCCGGCGCGCGCGTGAACGCCGCCGTGAAATGGAACCGGCTTCCCGCCCCCGGCTCGCTCTCCACCCAGATCTCGCCCCCCATCAAGCGGCACAACTTGCTGGAGATGGCCAGGCCCAGGCCAGTGCCTCCGTATTGTCGAGTGACGGAAGCATCCGCCTGGGTGAAGGCTTCGAAGATGCTTTGCTGTTTTTCGAGCGGGATGCCGATCCCAGTATCGGTCACGGTCAGGTGCAGCAAGCATTCCTGGCTGGCCGAGGCAGCCGGAGTGATCCGGGTAGGTCGGGCAAAGAATCGTGTGCCGGACCCGCTCAAGGCGGCTTGGACGGTGATTTCGCCTTGCTGGGTGAACTTGAGGGCATTGGCGACGAGGTTATTGAGGATTTGGCGCAGGCGCCCCACGTCCCCCACCAAACGATCGGGCAGGTCGGGTTCCACGCGAAGGTTTAGTTCGAGCCCCTTCTCTGCGGCGCGCAGGCTAAAGGCCTTCAACGCCAGGCTCAAGCTGTCCCGCACCGCGAAGGGTTCCGCATGCAGCTCGAGTTTGCCGGCTTCGATCTTGGAAAAATCCAGGATGTCATTGATGATGCCCAGGAGGTCCGCAGCGCTATTGCGGGCGGCCGCCAGGTAGCCGCGTTGTTCCCGGGTCAGGTCGGTGCCCAGGGCGAGTTCGGTCATACCGATCACGGCGTTCATGGGTGTGCGGATTTCGTGGCTCATATTAGCCAGGAATTCGCTTTTGGCCCGGTTGGCGGTTTCGGCCGCTTGAATGGCCTGTTGCAACTGCGCCTCGGAGCGTTTGCGCTCGGTGATGTCGCTGGCGATACCCATGAACCCCAATATGACGCCCCGTTCGTCCCGCACGGGTGTGACTGACAGCAAAACCGGCACGCGTGTGCCGTCTTTGCGGACATAATTCCATTCGTGTTCATCGGCCTGCCCGAGTCGGGCCTTGGCCACAAACACCTCGAAGTCGGGCGACACTGGCCGGCCCAGTTCTTCGGAGAGGAGACGCGCTCGTTCCTCGAGCTCCGACCAGTCATGAATCAGCTTGGAGGTGGGCTGGCCGATCACCTCGGTGGCTTTATAACCGGTCATTTGTTCGGCCGCAGCGTTGAACACCCGAATCAAACCGTCCGGCGAAGTGGAGAACACGGCGTAGCCGGCGCTGTCCAGGATGGCGCGTTGCAGCGCGCTGGTGGCCCGGAGGGTTTCCTCGGCCCGTTTCCGTTCGGTGATGTCTTCGGTAATGCAGACGTAATGGTTGACGACCCCGGCCGCATCAGGCACGGGCGAGACGCTTAGTTCATTCCAGAACAACGAGCCATCGCGCCGGCGCGTGTGCAGAACAACGCGGCATTCCCGGCCTTCTGCCATGGCCTGCTCCAAGGTGTTTAAGCCGGGTTGATCGACGTCACCGCCGATCAGCTTTTGCAACGGTTCACCCCGCAGCGTCTCCGCCGCATGACCCGTCATTCGTTCCAAAGCCGGGTTGGCATACACAATCGGGTTTCCGAGTTTGGCGGCGTCCGTAATAAAGATCCCGTTGTTCGAGGAAATGACCGCTCGTTCCTGGATGCGGAGTTTTTCCGTCATTTGCTCGGCCCAGGTCAGGGCGCGTTGCCGGGTGGTAGCCAGGGAGCGAGTAATGCCAAAAAGCAAAAAGCTGATGCACAAACCACCCACCAACAGCAGCCGCGGCTCCGCGTAGTCGGCCGGATCATCAAAAGCGGGCTGCGTGGTAAACTGCAGCGACCATTTTCGATTGGCCACCGCCAGGGACCGCATGTTGTCGCTGGAACTCGCCGGCGGCTGGGCTGTCCCCTGGACAATGGCATCCGTATCGAACAGCAGGGTCTGCGGGCTGGCGATCCGGCTGTCTTCGAACAACTCAAAGTCTATGAGCGGGTTTCTGGCTGGTTCGAACTCGTCCATGAAATGCTGAATGACCAGCGACCCAAAGACCCAACCCTGGAATTTTCGCCCCCGCAGTCCTCCATTGGTCGCCGGCTGAGAGATCGGCATCAATAACATGACTGAGACCAAGCCGTCCGCGCCTTGCAGCCGGCGCGTGACGGCGAGTTGCTCGACCGGAGGATGTCCCAGCTCGATCTGCCGCAGCCAAGCTTGATGATTCTGGCGCGCCTGCTCGGCGGCTTCGCGGATGGACGAATTCGTGCTGACATCGTTACCCAGACGCGACGCATTGTTCGTCTCCGGCTCCACGTACTGCACGACCATGTAGCGGCCCCGACGACCTGCCGGAGTAATCTCGAAGTTGGGCCGGCTCAGACGGTTGCTGGCCACGAAGGTGTCCCGCTCGTCCTCCGTGAGGTCCGCAATGAAACCCAGCGAACGAATGCCCGGATAGCGCGCCCCGATCTCCAGACTATTCACATACTCGCGCCATTCCTCCCGCTCCACCGCTAGGCTCGCCGCAAATAACCCCCCCGCCCCTTTCAACACTTGTTCGTAACTCACCAGGCGCGTTTGGATCGCTGACGTCACCCGCGAAACCTGTTCTTCAAAGCGCAGCCGCACCCGCTGCTTTGCTTGAAGGAGGGAAAGTCGCCATCCAATCGCCGTGGCCAATAAACACAAAGCCAGCACCCCCCAGGCTACCCCGGGCCGAAAAGATGCCCGCGGTGGCCCGTCATACTCCGACTCGGTTCCGGCAGGGGCCGGCCGTTTCTTCACTGGCTCCCTCTCAACATTCGTCCCCAGGTTATATAGGAGCGAAGGAAAAGCGGAAAGCGGAAAGCGGAAAGCGGAAACGGGGAAGCGGAAACGGGGAAGCGGCTTCCCGGGTTCAATCCCAGCCGGCTTCGACCAGTGGAGGACTAAGATAACGGCGGCCGGCCAGCACGGCGCGAATCGCCGGGATGAGATGCCGACCGCAGGAGGTCTTCAGGACGAAGCCGTTGGCCCCACAGCGGAATGCTCCCGCGACATAAGGGGCGTCACCGTTGACTGAGATCACCACGATCCGGGTCGCCGGGAAGCTGAGGCGGATGCGCCGGGTCACTTCCAGTCCGTTCATCCCGGGCATCATCAAATCCGTTACCAGCAAGTCTGGCTGCAATTGGCGCACGAGCCCGAGGGTCTCCAATCCATCGTTGGACTCGCCGACCAGACGCAGGTCCGCTTGCTGGTTCAAAAGCCGTTTCAAACTCTGGCGCACCACCGGGTGATCGTCAGCCAGGACGACCGTACGCATCAGCACGCCGGTGGCCTGGACAAATTCATCCGCTTCATTTCCGGCCCGGTCCAAGCGGCCGAACGCTTCGCGAGGAGAACGCATCAACTCGGCCTGGCTCAAGTTGGACGGCTCCGCCGGCTCACGTAACGCGCCTGCGCCGCCTGCGCCGCCCGACGCGCAGGGCTGCCGAGGCGGCGAAGACGAAGGAGCGAACGTATTCAATTTCACAGGGTCGGAAAGACGGGAAGGAGGCGTGGATTGCACAACGCGGCAAGGTTCTTCAATTCAAATTCAAATTCAGATGTACATCTCGATCACGTCTTCGTTTTCGTCGCGAGCTTCGGCTTCGATGCGAAAACGATCCGGGTCATCAGCTGCCCCGACGCCGATCAGGGTCCAGGGATCTTGGGTCCACGGGTCTTCCAATCGCTCGCAGGCCGGATCCAACCTTTTCACCGGCACTTCAAATGCTTCCTCGTCCCAAACCTGCACAGCCAAACTTCTTTGAACCGTCTCAGGCCCTGGGTAATCGACCTCGCTTGGAGACATTGGAATCACAGTATACCAAGTTATTTCAGCCTCCGGGAAGCCGCCATCCGTACCTGATGGTATTTTCTGCGTCTGACCGGTGGCGCACCGGGTCGACTAGGACTACTAGGCAGGGATGATGCCCCGGCGGATGGCGAAGCGGACCAGGTCAGTTTGGGAACGCATGCCAAGTTTGCGCATGAGGTTCGCGCGATGGGTCTCGGCGGTCCGCGGGCTGATGAAAAGGGCGGCGGCGATTTCGGCGCTGGTTTTGCCTTCGGCAGCTAACTGCAGCACCAGACGCTCGCGGTTGGTCAGGGTTTCGTAAATGTCCAGCTCGGAAACGCCAGGGTGCTCGACATAGCCGGTCAACGCGCGTTCGGCCAGGGCCGGGCTGAGGTAACGGCGTCCGGTCACCACCGTCCGCACCGCCTGCACCAGATCGGCGGAGGTACAATCCTTGAGAACGTAGCCCAAGGCGCCATTGCGCAACGCCTCCATGACGTACGGCTCATCGGCATGCATGGAGAGGATGATGACCTTAGTGGCGGGACTTTCCCGGTGTAATTGCCGGGTGACTTCCAAGCCGTGCAGGCGCGGGATCATCAAGTCCAGCAACAGCACATTGGGCTGTTTCTTTTGCACCAACTGCACTGCCTCCAGGCCGTCGGCCGCTTCTCCAACGAGTTTGAAGTCCGATTCGGCGGTCAGGACCAGCTTAAAGCCCTGGCGCACGAGGTGATGATCTTCAGCCAACGCGATGGTGATCATGCGTTTTGTTCTTCGGGCATCGAAGCCGGTTGGGCGGGCTCCAGCGGCAATTCGACCGTGACACACGTGCCGTGGCCGGGCGCCGAATCGAGGGTGAACTCCCCGCCCAACAGTTCGGCGCGTTCTTTCATGCCGGACAAGCCGGTGGCCACGCGTTCGGCATTGGGCAGGGGCCATTGAAAGCCCGCGCCGCGGTCGTCGACCTGGATGCGGACGCGTTCGTCGTTCTTCCAGAGACGCACGGTGGCTTCTTTGACTCCGGCGTAGCGGGCCACGTTGGTCAATGCTTCCTGGGCGATGCGGAAGATGGCCGTCTCCAGCCGGGAAGACAGTCGTTGCGGGAACGGGGTATGCTTGAAGCGCACCTGGATGCCGGTCTGTTTGTGGTACCGTTTAAAATGCCATTCCAAGGCGGTCAGCAACCCCAGATCATCCAGCATTTGGGGACGCAGATCCACCGAAAGCCGGCGCACGTAGTCCATCAGATCATTGATCAGCTGCAACACTTCCTCCAATCCATGCTGCTCGGCCGGGGTGGCGGGCCGCAGGGAAGTCTCAAGCAGGATTTTCAAGCTGGTGACCATCTGGCCGATTTCATCATGCAACTCGCGGGTGACGAATCGGCGTTCGGCTTCCTGCACATCGACCAGCCGTTGCGACAGGCCGCGCAGGGCGGCGTTGGCTAAGGAGAGCTCGGCGGTCCGCTCAGCCACCCGCCGTTCCAATTCGTCGTGGGCACAGCGCAGGGCCGACTCCGCCTGGCTGATCCGCAGCATCGCCTGAACCCGGGCCAGCAGTTCGCGGTTCTCGATCGGCCGCGCAATATAACCATCCGCACCGGCTTCCAAACCGGTCACTTGGCTGTCCGAAGAGGTTTCGAAGGAGGAAAGCAGGACCACAAAGAGATGCTGGGTGGCGGGGTCGGCTTTGATCTTGCGGCAAAGCTCGATCCCGTTGAAGTCGGGCAACAGCACATCCAGCAGGACCAAGTCGGGTTGGGTTTGTTTGGCGCGTTCCAGGCCTTCGGCTCCCGTCGTTGCCTGCACCACCACAAACCCGGCCGAGCCCAGCAGATGCGACATCCCAAACAACACCACCGGGTTGTCGTCGACGATCAGGATCTTCGCGGCCTGGTTCATGCAGATCAGCGGAACAACCGAAAAGCCTAATGGCCGGGGCCCAGTTTATTCACACCTGTTAGTATGTTTGCGCCTGCCAGCCAAGGCAAGCCGGCGCTTGTGTATTTGTCTGCCGAACCATAAAGTTACGCCCATGAAGAACGACGTGATCCCGGTCGATATTCGCGGTATCCTCCCGGCGAACAGCGGCTGCGCGATCTTTGTGGGCAACGACGAAAAAGTCTTCGTCATCCAGGTCGAGCATAACATGGGAGCCGTCATCGGCATGTTCCTGCGGGATACCCCCAAGGAACGCCCCCTGACTCATGATTTGATCGCCAGCATCTTCAAAGGGTTCAACATTACCGTCGAACGCGCCGTCATCACGGACCTCAAGAACTCCACTTACTTCGCCCGTCTGATTCTGCAACAGAATAACGAGCTCGGACGGAAGATCCTGGAAATCGACGCCCGGCCCAGCGATTGCCTGGCCCTGGTGACCGCGCAGAAACGCCCGCTCTTCGTCAGTTCCACTCTCTTCAGCCAGGTCGAAGACATGTCCAAATGGCTTGAAGAGATCAACGAAAACGGCGGCGAAGCCGAATCCGAATAACCTCCCGCCATCGTCCTCGCCCATGCCCCGGGCCGCTGCCGCCGCCAAATCCGCCGCCAACCCCACTGCCGGTGCCGCCTCGGCTGGCCCCTCGCTGGTGTTGATCCACGGCGACGACGATTTCGCCGTCAAACAACGGGCCCGCCAGCTGGATCAGGAATGGTCCGCTCAGGTGGGCGGCCTGGACCACGAGATTATCGATGCCCAGGCCGCCAACAGCGCCGAAGCCCTCAAAGCCCTCGCCCGCCTGCGCGAAGCGCTCCAGACCCTGCCCTTCTTCGGCAGCGGCAAGGTGGTCTGGTTCCAAAACTGCAGCTTCCTGGGAGACGATCGCACGAGCGGTTCCCAGGCCGTCACCGAAGCGCTCGCTGACCTTGCTCAAGAACTGAAAACCTTCTCCTGGCAAGGCGTCCGTCTTCTGGTCAGCGCGGGTAAAACGGATAAACGCAAAACCTTTTACAAGACCCTGGAAAAACTCGGGGCCGTCGAGTCGTTCACCGCCTGGTCGCTCGATGACAAGGATTGGGCCGGGCAAGCCGAGGCCGCCGCCCGGCGCGCGTTCAAAGCGCGCCAGAAACAGATCAGCGAGGACGCCATGGCCGAGCTGGTCACTCGCGTCGGCCCGCACAGCCAGCAACTGGCCAGTGAGATCGAAAAGCTCTGCCTCTACGTCGGGACCCGCCCGGCCGTCGAAGTCGAGGATGTTGCCGCCATCGTCACTCGCAACAAACACGCCCGTGCTTTCGCCGTGGCCGATGCGTTGGGCGACCGGGATTTGCCCCGGCTGTTGCGCACGCTGGACCAAGAACTGTGGGAAATGCAATTCGACAAGCAGAAATCCGAGATCGGCCTGCTTTATGGGTTCATAGCCAAGGTTCGGAGCCTGATCTTTCTCAAGGAAATGATCCGGGAAGGTTGGATCAGTGCCGGCGCCGATTACTACCGTTTTAAAGCCGAACTGGAGCAAGTGCCTGCAGACCGGTTCCCAGCCGACCGCCGTTTCAATCCGCTGGCCCAGCACCCGTACACGCTGCATAAGGGACTGGCGCAAGCCGGCAAATTCACCGCGGCCGAACTGGTGCAAGCGATGGATTTGCTTTTGCAATGCAACCAACGGCTTGTCTCCAGTGCGCTCGACGAACGTCTGGTCCTGCAACAAACGCTGGTCCAGATCATCCGCGGCACCGGCTCGCTGCCCGTCGTGCCCGGCCGACGCGGGGTCATGCCAAAACCGTGAGCAGGGAAAAGATCCTGGTCCTGTCGCTGGCCGGCATTGGCGATACCCTGATCGCCACGCCTTTCCTGCACGAACTCCGAGCCAATTTTCCGGAGGCCATCATCGAGGCGGTTGTCCTATGGAACGGATCGCGCGATCTCCTGGAAGGCAATCCGCACGTCAATCGCGTTCATCAAAAGAACCTCATTCAGGAGGGGGCTTGGAAGTCCCTTCCTTTTCTGAACCGCTTGCGGCGGGAGCGATTCGACATCTCCATCAATGTCCATACCCTGGGCCGGATTCATTATCGGCTGGTGGCCCGCTTCCTCAACGCGCGCCAACGCCTGAGCCACGAATACGAAAACCATGGGCTGCTCGATCGCCTGCTGGTAAACCGAACGGTGCCGCAGGATTACGCTGTCCACAGCGTGGAAAACAACCACCGCCTGCTCGGTCTCCTGGGCAAGAAGCCGTTGCTCGCCTCGCATGATTACGAGGTGTATTTGTCCGCCGCGGATGAGCAGTGGGCCGCCGGTTATATCGGGAAACATCAATTGACCGACCGCCGCCGGATCGGTTTTCACATCGGATCGGGCTCCACCAAAAACCTGCATCTCAAACGGTGGCCCTTTGCGCACTGGCAAGCGTTGATCCGGCGGTTGCACGAAGCGCGGCCAGACCTGGCTATCCTGTTGTTCGGAGGACCGAACGAGCACCAAGAACATGCCCAACTGTTGCGCGAAAATCCGCGCAGGCTCCTCCTGGCGCCGGCGACCTCCAATTTCCGGCAGGCGGCCGCCTTGCTTCGTCATTGTCATGCTTTCCTTAGCGTCGATACGGTGTTGATGCATCTGGCCGCGGCCATGAAGGTTCCCAACCAAATTGTGATCGAGGCGCCCACGCTTAATCCCACCAATGTCCCCTGGCAAAATCCTTATTGGCTCCTGCGCAATCCCGTCGTCGACGGCCGTAACCTGGACTATTACCGCTACGACGGCCGGCCCATCCAAGGCACCGCGGAGGAACTGCGCCGTTGTATGGCCTCGATCACGGTGGAGGAGGCGCACCAGGCTGTGCTGCAGGCTTGTGGCTGATTCCTCAAAGAAATCCCTGTTCAACAAGGCCATCCTGCCGACAATCTCGCCAGAGCGTGTCCGCCCCGGTCGGTCAACCGATCCACCGACCGCGCGGCCACCCCAGCGAGAAATGACGTCACGCGACCATGCGAACTGAAGCGCCAGATCAGCTCCTGATCAACCGTTCCCCGCCTCGAATCAGCGTCGTCGTGCCCACCTTGAACGCAGGGACGTTGCTGGACAATTGCCTGTGTTCCATCAGCCGGCAAACTTATCCCCGCCAACAAATCGAGATCCTGATCGCCGACGCCTTCAGCCGGGATAACACGCGCGAGATTGCGCAGCGCCACGGTGCCACGGTGATCGACGATCCCGGCCACAACATGGAGGAGGGCAAACGCCTCGCCCTGAGCCAGGCCACCGGCGAATACATCCTCTTCGTCGACGCCGATAACGAACTGACCCACCCGGATTTCCTGGAACTGGCGGTGCAAGGGCTGCAGAAGAACCCGCAAGCCTTGGGCCTGGAAAGTTATTATCTGCCGTCCCCCAAGATGAGCGCGTTCTGCGCTTATTTAACCCACCGACTGCACATCAGCGATCCAATCTGCTGGCTCCTGACCACGACGCCCCAACTCCTCATGCGCGAGGGGGAAATCGAGCGCTGGACGCTGCCCGGCGAATCGCTGAGCTATCCCCTCGGCGCCAATGGTTTCATCTTCCGACGCGCCGATCTTCAGTCGGTGAAAGCCAATGAGCAGTTCCAGGATACTCACGTGGCCTTGCATTTGATGAAGGCAGGACGCCGCGAGTGGTTGCGCCTGCGCGGACGGGGCGTTCACCATTATTACGTCCAGGATCTTGTCGGGTTCATCCGCAAACGGCGCCGGGCCACCGTCCATTTCCTGCGCGTGCAGGAGGCGATGCCGGTCAATTGGATGAAAGAAAAGCCGCCGGTGCCTCCGTGGCTGGCGGCCTTCTATTGTGTCTCGATCCTCGGACCGGCCTATCATGCGTTGTGGGGATTATTCCGCGATGGAGACCCTCGCTGGCTGTGGCATTTGTTGGCGAGCCCCGCCAGCCTGCTGGGCGTCCTCTGGGGGATGCGCACCTACAAATCGCAGAAACACAACCGCCGGCTTGTGGCTGACCTGCAGGTGAAACAAACCCTCAAACAATGAATGGCACGGGAAAAAAGGCGTTCAACATTCAATTCAACGTTCAACGTTCAGTTCAATGTCACGCTGACCACAGGAATACCCTCTCCCCTCAACGGGGAGAGGGCAGGGTGAGGGGTGAGAAGGCCAAGCGTTGCGAGTTCCCGAAGGTCAGGTTCGTGGAGAGCTCCGACCTCCAACGTGAGAGTAAGAGTAAAAGTAAGAGTAAGAGCAAGAAACGTCCGGACTCCGCCTATCGAGACGGACGAAGGTTCATGGGTAGCTTCCACCTGCATGTCATGTGCACGCGCATTGGGGCCATGAACATTCGACTGAAAAGAGCCCTCACCCCCAGCCCCTTTCCCATCCGACCCTGGCTACGCCGGAGGCTTCGCCGAGGCGAGTGGGAGAGGGTGGCCGCAAGGCCGGGTGAGGGTCTGTTCATGGGTAGGACGGACCTCCAACTTTTGGACGCGCATTGGGCCCATGAACCCAATCCAATCTCACGTAGCAGCCGAGGTAACGAGGCTCTGATCTTTTTCCCGGAGGACGCGTTGGGGCAGAGTGAGCCTCCTGACGTCGGCTGCTACCTGAGGGTCGGTTCATGGAGAGCTTCCACCTGCACATGAGCTGCACGCGCATTGGGGCCATGAACCCTGCTCCCTCTCCCCTCAACGGGGAGAGGGCCGGGGTGAGGGGTGAGAAGGCCAAGAGTTTCGAGTTCCCGAGGGTCAGGTTCATGGATAGCGAAAGGTCACTGCGTTCATGCGCCTGCATCTGATTGCCAACGGCGTCTTCAGCACGGGCATCGCCGGGGGCGACATCCATTTCCTCAAACTGGCGGAAGGCGCGGCGCGGGCAGGTTATGATCTCAATTTCTTTGGCGGTCAGGCGCTGCGTGAAGTGCTCGCCGCCCATAAACTACCCGGGTCCGTCACGCTGACCGATCAAGCCAAGCTGAAAAAGGTCGATCAATCGGCCCTGGGCGGACAGATCGCGATGTTTCGCGATTTCTACGGGCGCTATCGCGGGACCCTGCCGTTGCTGCGCCAGATTCAACCCGAAGACTGCGTCTATGCGGTGAGCGATTATTGGTTCGATGTGCTGCCCGCCATCCGGTCCGTGTCCCGACGACAATTCATGGTGCTGCACATGGAAGCACCCACTCTGCACCAAATCCTCACGCGCGGGCGGCCGGATGTCGATCCCAAGCGCCTGGCGTCGCTTCACTATTGGGCAAGCCAGGAATATTCGCTGCGCCGATTCTGCTCCAGCCGCCGCGCCCGCCGCACCGACCTTCGGCGGCATTTGTTTTATCTGCATCCGCTGATGCGGCCGCGGCTGGCCAGGCTCGGCCTGCGCGAAGACGAGATGACACCTGTCTCCTACGGACTGGAAGTGGATCAGACGAAAGCCGTCCCAACCCCGAAACGTGAATACGATGCCGTTTGGATCGGACGCGTGCACCGGCAGAAAGGAATCGATGACCTTCTGGCCACCCTCGCGTTTTTAGCCGCACAATTCCCCGACTTCCGGGCCGTCCTTATCGGCAATATCCGCGAGGCGCTCGCCCCCGCCATCGCCACACGGCAACTCACCAAACAAGTCAGTTTCTCCGGCTTTGTCAGCGAGGAAGAAAAGATCCGGCTGTTCAAAGCCAGCCGTTGTTTCCTTATGCCGAGCAAACACGAGGGCAGCCCCCGCGTCATCGGAGAAAGTATCATCGCGGGCACTCCGGTCGTCGCCTACGAAATTCCAAACTATCGCCCGCTCTTTGGTGAATTCGTCCGCTACGCCCCGCCTTACGACCAGGCCGGTTTCCAAGAGCTGGCCGCGCAAGAAATCCGGCTCATGCGCGCAGGCGAGAACTACCTGGACCGCCTCGATCTGAAAGGGTTTAAAGAAGAGAACTCGTGGCAGACGACTCAGGCGAAGTTTCTTAAAGCCCTCGACCAGACTGGGCCACCCCAAAGCCGAGCGGCGTAACCATTCAATCCCGCCGCTGTGATGCGGGCAACCGTTCCCCTTCCCCCATCGGGAAACGTTCCAGCGGTCCGCATCCAACGAAGGTGCCGAGCCATCGTTCCGGAAACGCCGTCCGCTTCCGCATCAAATCGTCCACGGCCTGGTTATACTGGCTGGCCGCCAACAGCAAGGCCGCCTCGTTGTCGGCAAGTTCCCTTTTCCATCCGGGATCAACGACGTCCACCGCCTTGGAGTTGCCTCCGCTGCCCTTTCGCAAGAAGGTCCGCAGGCCGTCCTCGAACTGCTGTAGTGCCTCACGCAGGGGTTCTGCCGACGCGGACAATCCGGCGTCCGGCCGAGGGGCGGTTTCATCGGTTAACCAAGCGGCCAGCCGGCGCGCGTTCTCCTCCGTTCGCTGCCACTCGGTGCCGGCGCTGACGTCGGAGTCTTGTTTTGCGCGTTGGAGAAGCCGTTCCGCCAACGTCAACCGGGTGCGGAGCGCCTCACGAATTTCCTGGAGATGCCGGGCGCTTCGCGTTCGGAGAGCCGTGAGACGGCTAAAACAACTGCCCGCGTAAACGAGCAGGAAAAAGAACGGGATGATCCCCCCAACCAGCCACGGCAGCAGCAGCCTGAGCGTTTCGAGTGATGGTTTCACACCCCTGGGCGGCGTCTGAGAAAACCAATCCGGTCAGTTCCAGGACAGATCATCAGGCGCGTCCGCGATGATTTTGTAGCGCCAACCTTTTTCGGTCAGGATCACTCTCCACAGATCGGCCGGCTCGGCACAAAAGACGAGGTCCAGGGAGGCGGGATGAGTCAGCCACGTATTGCGTTTCATCTCCTCATCCAGCTGGCCCGAACTCCAGCCGGCGTAGCCGGCAAAGATCTTGAGCTGCCGCGAGGGCGAATAGGAATCGCTCACCTCCACCAGACCGTCCAATGAATGACCCAGACTCAGGTTCGGCATGACATTGGCATCGGGCAGATACGAATCGCTATGGAGGAAACTCAACGCCTGCGGTTGAACTGGTCCGCCCAGAAAGAGGGACATTTGTTTGAGTTGCTCGGGCAACTTGGCCACCAGCGCCTCCCCGACCTTGTTACCCGTGACGCGATTGAGTATTAAACCAAAGGCTCCTTCAGCGTCATGCTGACAAACCAGAATCACGCTGCGATGGAAGAAGGAGCCGCGAAGTCCCCCGCTATCGAGGAGCAACTGTCCCTTCAGTGATTGATGCGCCTTTGCCATGGCGGAACGGCTCGTGCTGCTACTTTGGGTCAGACTTGCCCGCGAGGCAATCCTCTTTAGAATCTGCTCTATGAAAATCGTTAAGTCCTGGCTTCCACTCCTCGCCTTGCTCCTGGCCGCAGGCCTTGCCCTCGCCGGTTGCCGCTCGCATTCCGGCAGCCGGGAGTTCATCCCCGGCAAAGGCTGGGTGCCCAACGACGGCTGAACGGGTGCCCAGTGCCCAGTGCCCAGTTCTCAGTCGTAAGCACCGAGAACTGAGGCACCGAGAACTGAGGCACTGAGAACTGAGGCACTGGGCTGGGGCACTGGGCTGGCCACCGGGCACTGGGCACTAGGCACTGGGGACTGGGGACTGAGCAAGGAATTTTGTTCTAATCTCCCGTCCCCGGGAGCCGATAGGCAGAAGAGCTTTGTCAATGACCACATCCGTTCTCTCGCCCAGCTTTGGTGGAATCGAGGTCACCGGGAATTCTGGGGTCCGTCCGCTGGCCCGGCTCCTGGTGATCCGTCCCGGAACTTAGCTCAAAGGGTATGCCCAAAAAAATCCTTAGCATCGACGATTCCCGAATGGTCCACATGGTGGTGACCAAAACGCTCAAACCCCTCAACGTCGAGGTGTTGACCGCGGTGAATGGCCAGGAAGGCATCGAAAAGGCCGAACGCGAACAGCCGGACTTGATCTTGCTCGATGCCACCATGCCACTCATGGACGGCTTGGAGGCGTTGGGCGCCCTCAAAGCCAATCCGGCCACCAAGGGAATTCCCGTGGTCATGTTGAGCGCAGATTCCCGCCAGGACGATATGGAGAAAGCCCGCCAACTCGGCGTCCTTACTTTCATTCCCAAACCTTTCACGGGTGATGCCCTCGTCGCTGGTCTCCAGCCGTTCCTCGATTTGCGACAGAAAGCCGCATAAGGAAAAGCGGAAAGCGGAAAGCGGAAAGCGGAAAGCGAAAGCGGAAACGGGCTGGCGGCCTGCCACGCCGCCCGCCACGCCGCCTTGCCACGCCGTAGCCCGCAGGGCGAAGGCGGGTAGCCCGCAGGGCGAAGGCGGGAAGTCGCAAATCGTAAGGTTGGCATTCGCCTGGGATCTTCCTACTTTCCCTGGATGCAGACTGAGCTCCCCAACGAATTGCCTCCGGCGGTGCCGCCGGAGCTACCAGAGCGGGGCTGGCAACTGGAGGAAATCCTGCTTTTGGGCGCGGGACTGCTGGGAAGCCTGGCCTTGGGGATGCTGGCTACGCAAGCGCTCAACCATTACGGCGCGCACCTGAACATCGCCCAACGCAAGTTTGGCAGCTTCGTGATCAGCAACATTTTCTTTCAGGGCGCCACCTTGCTTTTAACTCATTTCTTCCTGCGCCGTCACGGAACCAGCTGGAGCGACTTTCTTGGGTGGCGCAAGCCCAGGCTTAAGCGGACCTTGCTTTTCGGCCTCGTCACGGCCGTGCTGGTGGTGGTGGGCGCCGATCTGCTCATCAGAATTTCCACGGCGCTTCTCCGGTTTATTCAGGAGACGCCGGAGATCCAGCCGACGATCCAAGTGTTGCGAGTGAGCGTGACGCCCGGCCAACGCATCCTGTTCGGGTTTGCGGCCATCGTCCTGGCCCCCATGGCGGAAGAGATCCTGTTTCGGGGCATCCTTTACCGTTATCTGAAACAAATCATTCATCCGCACTTCGCTGTGGTCGGCAGCTCCCTGCTCTTCGGTTTTATCCACGGCAACCTGATGGCTCTGGTGCCGCTGTCCTTTGTCGGCGTGGTGTTCGCGCTGCTCTACGACAAAACCGACAATCTGCTGGCCCCGATGGCCGCCCACGCCTGCTTCAATGCCATCAATTTCGTCGGCTACTTGATCACGTGATGACCGAACTGGACCTCATCCAACGGCTGACCGCCTCCCTGCCCACCAACGCCACTGTGGTCACCGGACCTGGTGACGACTGTGCGGTGCTGGACTTCGGGCTGCCTGATCGTTGGATCCTGTTCAAAACCGACGCGGTGGTCGAAGGGGTTCATTTCACACGCGCCACGCGGCCCGAGCAGGTTGGACACAAAGCGCTGGCTCGTTGCCTAAGTGACATCGCCGCGATGGCCGGCACGCCCACGGCGGCTGTCATTACACTGGCGCTTCCGCCCAACTTCGACCCCGGCTACGTGACGGCGATCTACACCGGCTTGAACGCGGTGGCCGAACTGCATCAGGTCGCGATTGTCGGCGGCGAAACCACCACCAACCCGGAGCGCATCCTCATTTCCGTCGCGCTGCTGGGATCCGTCCGGCGCGACCAATGCGTGCACCGCACGGGCTCCAAACCCGGTGACGCCTTGTTCGTGACGGGTCAATTGGGCGGTTCCCTGGCCGGGCGGCATCTCGAGTTTGAGCCGCGTTTACGAGAAGCGCGCTGGCTGGTCGAACACTTTTCCATCCATGCCATGATTGATCTCAGCGACGGTTTAGCCACGGACCTGCGCCACCTGTTGCGCGCCGGCCAAGTCGGCGCCGAACTGCTCACCAGCGCCATCCCCATCAGCAGGGCCGCCAAACGGCAGACGGCCGGAGAGTCCGCCGCCAAACCGCCGCTGCTGGCCGCACTCACCGACGGCGAAGATTTCGAACTCCTTTTCACCGCGCTCAGTCGTGACGCCGTGCCGTTGCTGGACGCCTGGAAGCAAGCGTTCCCCGCCTTGCCGCTGACCTGCATCGGCAAGATCACAGCTGAGCCAGGGTTGCGTCTCCGCGACAAGGACGGCGTGCGGCCGCTGACCGCTCATGGCTACTCTCATTTCGCATAGCCCGGAGCAAACCATGGCGTTGGGCGAACAGTGGGGACAATCGGCGCGCCCGGGCTGGATCATCGGCTTAAGCGGCGAACTGGGCTCCGGCAAAACGCAATTGGTCAAGGGCATCGCCCGCGGCCTCGGCATTCTCACGCGCGTGCTGTCTCCCACCTTCTCGCTCGTCCACGAATACAGCGCCGGCCGCCTGCCCTTGGCTCACTTGGATCTGTACCGACTCGAGACGGCAGAACAAATCGCCCGCGCCGGCCTCGAAGAATATCTCCTCAACCCGGCCGGCGTCACGGTGGTGGAATGGATTGATCGCTGGCCCGCCTGGTCGGCCATGTCCAAAGCAGAAGAAAGTTCAACCACCCCCGGCCGACGACGGTTCGTCCGCCTGCTGTGCACGGGCGAGCAACAACGCCAGATCATCTATGAAGATCTTGGCGATTGAATTTTCGTCCGAACTCCGGAGTGTGGCGGTGCTGGACCGCTCGATCGTTCGCGGTCAGGCGGCCGAGCAGGGTGGTCGGAATACGCGGGCATTCGCCCTCATCCAGCAGGCTTTGGAAGAAGCGCAAACGCAGCGCGAAGAGATCGAATGTGTGGCCGTGGGCTTGGGCCCGGGCTCCTACGCGGGCATCCGCACGGCCATCGCTGTGGCCCAGGGCTGGCAACTCGCCCGCGGCGTGCGCCTCCTGGGTCTCAGCAGCGTCGAGGCTTTGGCACAGCAAGCCCACACGACCGGGCTGCGCGGCCGCGTGCATCTCCTGATCGATGCCCAGCGCAATGAGTTCTATACCGCTTCCTATCGAATCGAATCTCATTCCGTTCAGATCGAGTTGCCCTTGCGCTTGATCTCCGCTCTGGAAGCAGATGCCCTCGTCCAAAAAGATCCCGCGGCCGGCGATTCCGATCTCGCCAGACGCTGGCCCCAACTCCAAGTCCTCCTGCCGGACGCCGCGGCCATCGGCCAACTTGCCGCCACGCGGACGGATTTTGTGTCCGGAGACGTCCTTCAACCCATCTACCTCCGTGAAACCAATTTCGTGAAAGCGCCCCCGCCGCGGCCTCTCACCGACCCCGCCAACGCGCCATGAAAACCTGCCTGCGCTGCTGGGCGGAAGTGGATCTCGACGCCCTCCGCCATAACCTCGCCTGGATTCGGCATCGAGTCGGACCGCGCGTCCAGATCATGACGGTAGTTAAGGCGGACGCTTACGGCCACGGACTCAAACAAATCGCCGCTCTCCTCATGCAGAGTGGCACGGACATCTTTGGCGTCGCGAATCTCGCCGAGGCCCGCACGATTCGCAGCGTTGGCCAAGGGTGGCCCATCCTGATGTTGGGCGCGTGTTTGCCCGACGAAGTGGAAGCGGCGGTGCGCGAGGACGTGAGGCCCACCCTCTCCACCCAGGTCGAGGCCGCCGCGTTCAGCGCCGCGGCGGTGCGCCAACACAAAACCGTGCCCGTCCATGTCAAGATCGACACGGGCATGGGCCGGCTCGGCGCCGCCCCGGCCGCCGCCCTCGAGCTCCTTCAGGCCATCCAGCGCCTGCCAGGACTTGCTCTGGAAGGAGTTTACACCCACTACGCCGCCGCCGAAGACGACACGAATTTCTCCCGCCAACAAGCGCAGGTGTTCCAAAAGCTGATCGGGCGAGCCAAACGCGACGGCCTGCGCATTCCGCTCGTCCACGCCAACAACAGCGCCGGCCTCTTGCATGAGCCGCGCACCAACTACAATCTCGTGCGGCCCGGCTTGCTGGTTTACGGCGTGCGCCCGCAAAGCCGGCGCGCTACCCCCGGCGCCAGCCACGCCCCGTTTCATCCGGCCCTGTCCTTCAAATGCCGCGTTACCCTCGTGAAAGACATCCAGCGTGGAACTTCCTTGAGTTACGGACGCGCTTTTACGGCGCGCCGTCCCATGCGTGTGGCCACTCTCAGTGCTGGCTACGGCGACGGGTACCTACGGGCCGGCAGCAGCCGTGCCCGCGTGCTGGTCGGCGGGTTGCCTTGTCATGTTTTGGGGCGCATCACGATGGATCAAATGATGGTTGATGTTTCCCGTGTTCCGTCCGCGGCGCCCGGAGATGAAGCCGTCCTGATCGGCCAGCAGGGCAACGCTACCATCACGGCCGCCGATTTGGCCGGCTGGTGTCGCACGGTGCCCTGGGAAGTGTTGACTGCGATTACCTATCGTGTGCCACGGCTTTACCGCGGCGGCCACGCCGCGTGAACAACCCGCTTCGACGCAGAGAGGCCGAGACCCTTTTCTTTGCGTGCAGTCCAACCGGTCCCCAAGCCTCCCTGCGCCTCAAAACTTGTCCGGGTTCGCGGTTACCGGCTCAGCGTTCGCGCTTCGATTCACTCCACGGACGAGCCTCGCCAACGCAACAGCCGACGATATAGCCGGCCGACAAGCCAATCAGCGTTACTCCAACAGCGATGAACAGCTGCAAACTCCACGGAGCGTCGGTGTAAACAGTGGATACAGCCGTCGTCCCGTAAACCAGTCCGGCCAAACCTCCGCCATAAAGGCACATTTTCTTTAGATTCATCGCGTCACTCCGAGCGTTTCAGATTCCAACAGCGCCCGACGGGAGTTCCGGCATGACCAACGTCATTGGGTCACAGCCCGTCCAGGCCCATCTTGTCCGACCGGCGAACGTCGAAGACCTCACGCGCCAACTCGTAATCGTAATCGTAATCCCCTAATCGATTACCAGGAGGATTACGATTACGAGGAGACGACTCGGAGGCAGGATTTAATCGCGATGCGCCCTTCAGCCAACTTGTTCCCCAAGTAATCTTGCCAGAACGCGCCGATTGGAAATAATCAATGACTCGTGTGGTGCCGCAGCAACTAGCCTGATGAACACGCGTCGAATGAGCGCACAAAACTGGGGATCTAGCCTGGCGGCCTCGCTCTGCCTCCTGACCTACACGAGCCTGGGAGCCGAACTCACGTCTTCGACCAAAGCCAGGCTGTGGTCACTGCAACCACTCCAACAACCGGCCATCCCGCATTTCAGCGCGTCCAACCCTGCAGACGCCAACCCGATTGACGCCTTCGTCCGCGCGAAGCTGGACGAAAAGGGGCTTCAGCGGGCGCCACCTGCCGATCGGCGCACGTTGATTCGCCGGCTTTACTTTGATCTGACCGGCTTGCCGCCCACGCCTGAGCAAATCGACGCGTTCGTGGCTGACCCCGGCCCCCGTGCTTACGCCAAGCTGGTGGATCATCTGCTCGACTCCCCGCGCTACGGCGAACGTTGGGCGCGCCATTGGCTCGATGTCGTTCACTACGGCGAAACCCACGGTTACGACAAAGACAAACCGCGCCCGAACGCCTGGCCGTACCGGGATTATGTCATCCGGGCGTTCAACGAGGACAAACCTTATGCGCGGTTCGTTCAGGAACAACTGGCCGGAGACGTGTTATTCCCCGGCACCCGCGATGGCATCGAAGCCCTCGGTTTCATCGCCGCCGGTCCCTGGGATCTGATCGGCCACGAGGAGGTGCCGGAAACCAAGATCGACGGCAAGATCGCGCGTCACCTCGATCGCGACGATATGGTGATGAACACCATGCAAACCTTCAACAGCCTCACGGTGCAATGCGCCCAATGCCACGATCATAAGTTCGATCCCATCGCCCAGGCCGATTATTACCGCCTCCAGGCCGTCTTCGCCGCCATCGATCGCACCAACAAAAAATATGACCCCGACCCGGCTGTCGCCCAGCAACGCGCCGAGTTGGAAGCCCGCCAACAAAACCTGGCCCGCCAACAGAAAACCTTGGAGGACAAAATCGTGGCTCGAGCCGGGGACGCCCTGAAAGAACTCGACAAAAAACTGGCCGCCGCTGAGCAAGCCGCGAACAACGGCGCCGCCTACGGCTATCACAGCAACATCGAGAAATCTCCGGATGTCACCAAGTGGGTTCAGATCGACCTGGGCCGATCCATCCCGCTGGGCAGTCTCACCCTTCATCCCTGCAAGGATGACTTCAACCACATCGGCGAAGGATTCGGTTTTCCCGTGCGTTTCCGCATGGAGCTCTCCGAGGACCCCGCTTTCCAGTCGGGCGTCACGCTGGTGGCCGACCAGACGTCGGCTGATTTCCCCAACCCCAAGCTCAACGCGCCGAGTTATGACGCACACGGACGTGCCGGCCGTTACATCCGGGTCACCGCCACCCAACTGGCGTTGCGCCAGGACGATTACATCTTCGCCCTCGCCGAATTGACGGCTCTGACGGCCGACGGTCACAACGCCGCGCGGGGCGCCGCCGTCACGGCGCTCGATTCCATCGAGGCTCCGGCCCGTTGGCAGCGCAATAACCTCACCGATGGCTGGTATCCGGGACTGGGCGCCAAGGATTCGGGCGAAGCCGCGTTGTTGCGCCAGCAACGCCAGGACCTTCTAGCCCAAGCCACGCCATCGGCCGAAGCTGACCAACTCGCGCAGCTCGAACGTGACGCGGGTGCGACCAAGGCCGCCTTGGAAAAGTTGCCCCCGCTGCAAACGGCTTACGTCGGCGCCGTGCACACTGGGAGCGGATCCTTCACCGGAACCGGCGCCACCGGAGGTAAACCGCGGCCTATCCACATCTTGCTTCGGGGCAATGTGCAAAAGCCGGGTGATCTGGTTGAACCGGCCGCCTTGCCGGCCGTGGCAACGTTGCCCGCCACTTTCGACCTGCCCAAAGATCATACCGAAGGTGATCGGCGCGCCGCGCTGGCCCGCTGGCTGACCGACCCACGTAATCCGCTGAGCTGGCGCAGTATCGTCAACCGGGTCTGGCAATATCATTTCGGCCATGGCTTGGTGGAGACACCCAACGATTTCGGTCATATGGGCGCGGTGCCGACCCATCCCGAGTTGCTCGATTGGCTGGCCAGCACGTTCCGTGATCAAGGCCAATCGCTCAAACAACTGCATCGGCTCATCGTGACCAGCGCCACCTACCAACAGCAAAGCCAGGGGGCCACCACTGCTGCCGACTCGGCCGCCGCCCTCGATCCCGACAACCGTTACCTCTGGAGACAGACCCGGCGGAAATTGGAAGCCGAAGCAGTTCGCGATGCGATGCTTTTGGTGGCCGGCTGCCTCGATCTCAAGATGGGCGGACCAAGTTTCCAGGATTTTGTCATCGATAAACCGGAACATTCGCCTCATTACGAATATCACCTCTCCAATCCGGAGGATGCAAAAACGCACCGCCGGTCCATTTACCGGTTTATCGTTCGTTCTCAACCGCAGCCGTTCATGAACACCCTGGATTGCGCTGATCCCTCGATGCAAGTGGCGCGCCGCAACGAGAGTGTTTCCCCGCTGCAAGCCTTGGCGCTCTTGAACAACTCCCTCGTTTTGACCATGTCGAAACATTTCGCCGCCAAACTTCAGGAACAACCGGGCGACCTGCCCGCCAAGGTGGCGCGGGCTTATACCGAAGCGACGGGCCGTGACCCCAGTCCAGCTGCCCAGGAAGTCTTGACCAGCTACGCCGGCGAATTTGGGCTCACCAACCTTTGCCGTGTCCTGTTTAATCTCAACGAATTTACGTTCGTGGACTGATGATGCGCAACGATTCACCTTTCCATCTCTGTCCTGCGCACAGCCCGCAGGTGAGGCGGGCGCTGACGCGCCGTGAATTCCTCTGGCGCTCGGGCGGCGGCCTTGGCGGCATTGCGCTGGCCAGTCTGCTTGATGGCGAAGGATGCCTGCTCGGCCAAACCCAGGCCCCGATCACAGCGGCGGCCTCGGCTCCGGACGCCAAACCCGCCGCGCACAGCCCCATCCCGCATCATCGGCCCCGGGCCAAACGCGTCATCCAAATGTTCATGGCCGGCGCCGCCAGTCACATCGATCTGTTCGATTTCAAGCCTGAGTTGGTGAAACGCGACGGTGAAAAGAGCGATTTTGGCGAGCCAGTCGAAGCGTTTCAGAACGGGCTGGGGCCATGGATGAAACCAATCTGGCCCTTTCGTCCCTACGGGCAGAGCGGCAAAATGATCAGCGACGTGGTGGCCGAGTTGGGTCTGGTAGCCGACGATATCGCTTTTATCCACAACCTGGTCGGCAAAACCGGCGTGCATAGTCAGGCCACCTATCTGCAAGCCACTGGATTTCAATTGCCCGGCTTCCCCGGCATGGGCTGTTGGGTCAGCTACGGTCTTGGCAGTTCCAACGAAAATCTGCCTACCTTCGTGGTGCTGCCCGATCATCGCGGGTTTGCTTCCAACGGTCCCAAGAACTGGGATTCAGCCTTCCTCCCCGCGCAACACGCCGGCACTGTCATCTACCCGGGCCAAACCAACCCCATCACGGACCTGTTTCCGGGTAACGCCGGCGGCTTCATCAACCCGCGCAGTGAAACGGCCGCCCAGACCGTCCTGGCCCGTCTCAACCGGGAACACGCCGCCGTCCGGGAAGAAGATGCCCGTCTGGAAGCGCGCATCCGCAGTTATGAACTGGCGGCGCGCATGCAGCTGTCTGCGCCGGAGGCTTTGGACATTTCCCAGGAACCGGACAGTCTGCTCGATCTGTACGGCATCGATCGCACCACGAGAAACTGGCCCAAGGAGATCAATGCGCCGGAGGAACGCGATTATTTCGGACGCAAATGTCTGGTCGCCCGCCGCCTGATCGAACGCGGCGTCCGTTTCGTGCAGATCTGGAGCGGCAACGACAATGGATTTCCACGGCGCAACTGGGATTCGCACGAGGATGTGCGCCGGGATCACGGCCCGCTGGCCATGGGATTCGCCCGCGGCGCCTCCGCGTTAATCCAGGACCTCAAACAACGCGGGTTGCTCGACGATACGATCATCTTGTGGACCACTGAATTTGGGCGCATGCCCAGTTCGCAGGGCGGCCAGGGCCGGGATCATAACCCTTACGTTTTCACCAACTGGTTGTGCGGGGGCGGCATCAAAGGCGGCATCGTGCATGGCGAAAGCGACGCCTGGGGCTACAAACCCCTCGATCGCGCTCATCCCACTACCGTCTACGATATTCACGCCACCGTGTTGCATCTGCTCGGGATCAATCACGAGAAACTGACCGTGCGCCACGGCGGAATCGACCGGCGACTCACCGATGTGCATGGGGAAGTGATCCGCGAATTGCTCGCGTGAACAGGGCGAACAGGCCCCGCGGCGATACACAGACGCGACTCCCTCTCCCTTCAACGGGGAGAGGGCGGGGTGAGGGGTGAGAACGGTCCCGACGGCCTATCGGAAGACCGCGGGTGCATCTTAGAAGCGCATTCTGCTGTCGCTGCGGTCTATGACTGCCGAATAATACAAAATGAGATCAAAAGTCGGCGCTCGTAAAGCGCCGCTACCACTATGAACACTGCGCCACACATTTCGACAGGGTTGACCGGCCTCTTGCTCTTGCTGCTCACCGGCTCTCCGGCGCACGCGCAAGCGTCAGCGCACGACGTGCTCTACGAAATTCAATCCGGCACTTATGTCGAAGAAGGTGGCTTTGCCGGTGAACTCTCTTATCCGCTGCCGAATGACAGCCAGACGTTTGTTTTGCTCCACAGCGATCCGGGCGCGCGCACTGTTCAATTGACGTTCCTGGATCACAATTTCCAGCCAGGCTTCTTTCCACTGCTAACCAATGGCGTCAGCACCGAACGTGGTTTGCAATTTCGTTATCGAACGGAGTTTCCCTTGTTCGTCCCCAACCTCGTCACGATCAATTATCTGGTCGTCACGAACACAGACACCCTCCAACTCGACGGGGCCGCGACCATCTCCTACGCTCCTTGCCACTGCATCTGTGCTGATTGTTGGACCGGTTTGGCGCACCGCGAAGTCCAGGCCACGCGCCTGCCGGTCGTCAGCATTCACCTCGGCGAAGAGGTCGAACTTTGCTGGAGCACTGCGCCAGACAGAACCTATCAGCCCCTTTTCAGCACGGATTTAAGCGCCGACTGGATACCTCTAGGCTCTCCAGTGCGCGGCACCGGGTCCATCGTCTGCGTCCATGACCAGCGGACACTCCAGGAACCGCAACGATTCTATCGCATCGCGATTATGCCCGGGCCTCGCTGATGGAGGCTACGGCCTCCAGTGTCCACCCCAGTTGCATTTGCCGAGGACCTCCTCTAGTTTCGGCTGAACTAATATGCCTGACCAAATCTCTCCCCCAGCCGCGTCTCCCGCGGAGGCGGACTTGTGGAAAGGTTATACCTCGCAATGGGTCCACTTCTGGTTTTATTTCTTTTGCGTGCTGCTGGCGGCCGCGGCGCTGGCGGGCGTTCCTTTCACGGGCGGACTTTCCGCTGCCGCCTTGGTCATTCCGCTTGGTCTGTGGTTGATCCGCTGGTGGACGACTCGGACCACGGTTTACGAACTCACGACGCAGCGGCTCAAGATCCACCGCGGAATCCTCACGCGCCGGCTGGAGGAAGTTGAGCTGTACCGCGTCAAGGATTACGTGCTGGAACAGCCCCTTTTCTTGCGCCTGCTGGGTCTCGGCAATTTGACACTGGTGAGCTCCGACGCCACCACGCCCTCTATCGTGCTGCGCGCCATCGCCAGCGTGGCCGCCGTGCGCGAACAACTTCGCACCGCCGTCCAGGCCGAACGCGACCGCAAACGCGTCCGCGAACTCGACGTGGACAACACGACCCCAACCGGTTGAGCCGCGAACTTCCTGTCCCTCTGGCCTGATGAATCGGGCAAGCGCTGATGCGTCCGCGCCATCCACTCCAGTCGATTCTCGCGCTATTCGGAGCACAAAATCAGAATTCATCGCACTCTTTACAATTTTTAGGACACCTATTCCGGGCGAAACGCGTTCACGGACGCTGCACAGACGTGGCCATTGTTCTTAAGGTGCCTTAAAAATGGAATAGGTGCTTTAAGCAGTGAATAGAGTTTCTTAGCGCTATTTTAGGCGTCTTAAACATTAACTAGGCGTTTTATACGTTAACTAGGCGTTCTAAACGTAATTGGCCGGCGTCGAAACGGCTATTTGGTGTCTTAAACCAGAACTACGCACCTAAAACACGCCTATGCGGCCACGAAGAATTGACGGCGCGCGTCTGAAACAACTTTGCGCACGGGACCGACGGTGCCGGGCGCTTTTCCATCATTCCCATTGATGTCACCGACCGCGAAGCCGGGCGCCTGACGGATTTCATCCGCCCTTATCGTTCGGGCCGGCTCTTTGCGGTTAAACAAACCCGGCCAGCTTGACCCTCGACCCTTTGATTCATACGCGCGCTCGCGGTCACACGAACGGGCTGCGGAGTCGACCGGATCGCCTGGTCGCCGAGTTGTTAGCCCGCCTGGGATTGGGGTGATCTTCGAAAACCCCAGCAATTCCCCATTTCGGCTTCGCCGAGTGACGAACTTGGGTTAGCCGGTGCTCGGGCGCGCCGTTCCGCCCTGCTTCTTTGGCTCCTCTTTCGCTATTGCATCGGCAACTCGAGTTCAACTCGTTCGCCAGCTCGGAGCACAGCGGTTTTTACCTTCTCGCCCGGTTTTCGGTCTTGCAGCAGGCGGCCGATTAATTCGCTCTCGGAGGCGCGAGTTTTAAACTCGCCGATGGTCACGATCACGTCCCCTTTCTGGAAGCCGGCCTTCTTGGCGGCGGCATGTTTGCCATATTCCCCCACGAACTTGACCAACAGCGCCATGGAATCCTTGGACAGTTCGCGCCGGGTCCGTTCGTCGTCGGTGAGATCTTCCAGGACCAATCCGCCGGTGACCATGCCGCGCATCGGCCAGGTGCCGACTCGCCGGGAAATGTCGGATTGCATTCGCCAGTTGGAACTGAGAGCGAGGGTGAGGGTTTGTTCGCTTCCCGCCCGGCGGACGACCACGGTCGGAGACCCTTCGTTGGGGAAACGATGGAGGGCCCAGCTGACATCGGCGGTGGAGATGGGCCGTTGGCCCGCGATCAGGACGATGTCATCGCCTGGCTGTAATCCGCTGCGGGCGGCGATGGAGTTGGGGGCGATCGCCTCGACCCGAGCGGCCTGGTCGGCGGCCAGGGTGAGGCCGATGGTCTCCGGTACCGGACAGGGATAGATCCAATCGAGCGGGATGGACTGGCCTTTGTCGCGGTAAGAAACGCGGAAGGCGTCGCCGATCTGATGGCAATGAACGCAACTGGGAACGACCTTTCCATTCCAGTTGAGGTCGAGCTTGTATTTGCCGAGCAGGCCGGGCAGTTCGACCGGGGTTTTGAAGGGCGTGGAGCCTCCTTGTTTGCCGGCCAGGCCAGTTTTACTGGCCGGGTAACCGCGATGGAGTTCAAGGACGCTTTCGAGCGCGCGTTTGAAGCTGGCCGTGGTTTTGTCCTGGGCATTCTTTTGGTGCGACCAGGAACCGTAGCGGCCGTAGATGGACCGGTCGGCATTAAAGAACAAGGCGGAGAAGGAGAGATCATAATCAAATTGGAACAAGCTCAGATCAAGGGCATTGGCATTGATGACGCGCACGCAGACGAACTGATTGAGCAAAGGGACCAAGTCGGTTTCCTGCAGCAAGACTTGCGCATCAATCCCGGCACAGGCCAGGCACGGCACACAACGCAACACCACCAAAAGCGGTTTGCCGGTGCGTTTGGCTTCGGCAAAGCCTTTCTCGTAATCGTTGTAGATCCAGCGCGCATCGTTCTCGAGGGCGGCCTTGTCATCGCGGACGGCTCCCTCGCGGTCCTTGACGGTTTCTGCGGAGCCGGGGCTGAGCAGGAGCGAGGTCAGGGTTATGGCGCAGGTCAGTCGGAGGGCGACCCGAAATGAGCCTGGGAAAGGCGAGGCGTGCATAAGGGCCTTATACGCGGGCGCGCCGGCGCTGGCAATCCTCAGGACTTTCCCAACTTTGAGCTTCCCAATCGTTTTGCAGGGTTCCTATGCTCGCCGCGATGGATCTGATCCTCACGCTGTTGATCCTGGGTGGCGTTCTTCTGCTGCTGGAAACAGTGTTGCCAGGCTTGATCGCGGGCGTGATTGGCGGTTGTTGTCTGCTGGTCGGCATTGTCCTGGCCTACGCGCGGTTCGGCGCCGAGACCGGCACTTGGATCCTGCTGGGCACCGTCGGCGCGCTGGTCGCCGGCTTCTGTCTTTGGATTAGAGTTTTCCCAACCACCCGGCTTGGACGCCGGATCATGTTGAAGGGAGTATCCGGGAACATGCGTAACGAACACCCGGAGCTTCTCCAGCAGATGGGCACGGCCGTGACTCAGTTGCGGCCATCCGGCGCCGCCCTGATTAACGGCCGTCGCGTGGATGTCGTGAGCGAAGGGCAATTGATCGAGAAAGGGACGCCGATCAAAGTCGTGGCCATCGAAGGCCTGCGCGTGGTCGTCCGCGCTGCCCCCTAGCCAGTCCGCCGGAACGGAAACCAAACACCTCATGAACCAACTCCACCATCTGTTCGCGCAACCGGTCGAGGGCGGAATCGCCCTTTGGAAACTCTTCGTGGGCGGGGTCGTGCTGCTCGTCCTGCTCATCGCGGCGATCCTCATATTTAACTTCTTCTTCATTTGGCTGCGCTCGATGGCGGCCGGTGCGCGCGTCACTTTCATGGAACTGATCTTCCTGCGTATGCGCAGTGTGCCGGTGGGATTGCTCGTCGATACCCGCATTACGGCCATCAAATCGGGGCTGGAGATGACGATTGACGATCTGTCCACGCATTTCCTGGCTGGCGGCAACGCGGTGATGGTCATTCAAGCCTTGATTGCGGCGCGCAAGGCCGGGATTCATCTGGATTTCGACCGGGCCTGTGCCATCGACCTGGCCACCAAAGGCACAGGCAAAACCGTGCTGGAGGCCGTCAAAACTTCCGTCAACCCGAAGGTGATTGACTGTCCAGCCGCCGGTTCAGGCAAGGTCACCATTGATGCGGTGGCCAAGGACGGCATCGTGATCAAAGCCAAAGCGCGCGTCACCGTGCGCACGAACCTCGAACGTTTCGTCGGCGGCGCTACCGAAGAGACCATCATCGCGCGCGTGGGCGAAGGCATCGTCACTACCATCGGTTCGTCCCAGAGCTATAAAGATGTCCTGGAGAATCCAGACCGCATTTCCAAGACGGTTCTCGATAAGGCCCTCGACAGCAATACCGCCTTCGAAATCCTTTCCATCGACATCGCGGACGTCGATGTAGGCGAGAACGTGGGCGCCAAACTGCAGGCCGAACAAGCCGAGGCCAACAAACTCATCGCCCAGGCCCAGGCGGAAGTTCGCCGCGCCGCCGCCGTTGCCCTCGAACAGGAGAACGTGGCCCGCGTCCAGGAAATGCGCTCCCGCGTCGTGGAAGCCGAGGCCCAGGTTCCCCTGGCCATGGCGGAGGCGTTTCGCTCCGGCAACCTCGGCATCATGGATTATTATCGGATGAAAAACATTCAAGCCGATACCGGGATGCGTGACAGCATCAGCGGCGGCGCTGGAGGGGGCGGGCCGCCCAAGACCTAACCGATCCTCAGGCCGACCTGCTCGAAACGCGCCAATATGAAGCAGCTTATCTTTCTCGCGCTTATTTTTGTTGTCTACCTTCTGCTCGAATGGTGGAAGGCCCGCAATAATCGTTTGGAGGAGGATGAACCTCCATCCTGGCCTGGCCAACCGCCGCGGCTGCCCCCGGGCGCGCACCCGCCTCGGCCGGGGGCTCGGCCGACCGTCGAGCCGTCTCGAGCCGCAAGTTGGGAAGAGGAATTACGCCGTATCCTGCAAGGTGAAATGCCCGTCAGACCGCCTCCGCCTCCGGTGGCGCCGCCGCCGCTGAACCGTCCGGCAGTTCCGGCAACGGTGACGGCTCCGCCGCCGGCCCCGCGCCAGCCACCGCCGTTGGCGCGCCGACCGGTGCCAGCCGAGGATCCCGACATGCAACGGGGTCTGCCGGTGCAGATGCCGGGTCTCGAACAGTCCAGCCGGGCCTATCAACGGGCCAGCCGGCTGGAGGATCGGGTTGCTGAACAACTCAGGCGCGTGCACGATCAGGTTACGATCCACAAGCAGACAGCGACTAGAAAGGAAGCGGCGCCGGCCGTGCGCCAGGCGCTGGGCTTGTTGCGCGGACGGACCTCGCAACGCGCCGCTATCGTGGCGGCTGTGATCCTGGGGCCGCCACGTGCCCTGGCGCCCGACCAGGAACTGGGATGATCTCCGGGTGTTTGTGTCATGGCCGGGTCTTCGCTCTCCGGACTATCCGTCTGGCGATCCTTCTGGCGCTGGGCGTGGCGTTGCTTCAGGCGTGTCCCAGCCATGGAGCAGAGGCCCAGGCGGCGCGTTGGTGGCGAGGCAACCTTCATACTCATACCTTCTGGAGCGACGGCGATGATTTCCCGGAGAGCGTGGTGGATTGGTATAAACGCAATGGGTACCAGTTCCTTGCTCTTTCCGATCATAACGTCTTTCAGGAGGGGACCAAATGGTTGCCGATCACCAATGCCGTCCGGCGCTTGGCCTTGGCCAATTACCGCGCCCGGTTCGGCGAGAAATGGGTGGACTTTCGGCCGCTGCAGTCGACGCAGATGGTGCGCCTAAAGACCTTCAAGGAATTTCGCAAACTATTTAACGAACCCGATCGTTTCCTGCTGCTGCCGGGCGAGGAGATCTCCGACAAATACCGGACACTTCCACTTCACCTCAACCTTTCGAATTTGCGGCATCTGATCCATCCGCAAGGCGGCAGCAACGTGACGGATGTTCTGCAGCGGACGGTGGATGCCGCGCTGGAGCAACGGAGACGCACCGGCCGTCCCATGGTGGTGCATGTGAATCATCCCAATTTCGGTTGGGCGATTACGGCGGAAGATCTGCTGCCGCTTCGGGGCGAACGTTTCTTTGAGGTTTATAACGGCCATCCGGCCATCCACAACGATGGTGATGAACATCACGCCAGCGTGGAACGGGTCTGGGATATCCTGCTGGCCTTCCGCCTTTCCCAGCTTAAGGCCGGCCCGCTCTACGGATTAGCGGTGGATGACGCCCACCGTTATCACACGGTTGCCCGCACCAACAGCAACCCCGGCCGGGGCTGGATCATGGTGCGCGCTGAACATCTCCAGCCCGCCGACCTGATCAAGGCCATGGAAGAGGGCGATTTCTACGCCAGCACCGGCGTGCGCCTCAAAGACGTGCGCCGCACCGCAACCGAATTGGCTCTCGAGATTGAGCCCGAACCTGGCGTCAGCTACCGCACGCAATTCATCGGAACATTGCGCGGATTCGATCCCACCAGCCAACCCGGGCCCCGTCCCAAGGACAGCGTCTTCCTGGTCACGCGCGAATACAGCAGCGACATCGGTGCCTTACTGGGCGTGGTGGAAGGCGTGAGCGCCCGCTACCAACTGCACGGCGACGAACTTTACGTGCGGGCCAAGGTCATCTCATCCAAGAAGAAACTGAACGGGTTCGGCCTCGACGAAATGGAGGTGGCCTGGACGCAACCCTTGTGCGCCGGAGATTAACCGCGGCCTCACGAGTCCGGGCGACAGCGATGGAGATCGACGTCTTTGATCCGGAGGTTAAGGGGTTCGCTGACTCGCAATCCGCAGCCATAAAGCATTCGCGCAATCAGGTTGGTGGGGCGGTAGTTTTCGCAAGAATGCGTGGTTTTGCTTTGATTAACCGAACTGGCAGTCGTATTAATTGAGGAGGTTGGGTTGAACCACTTACGAGTTGAAAGGAATTGCGAAAATTAAGCGCCCGGATAAACGAACCAGCATTAGCCGGGACCGTGAGCATGAAACACCACGTGTCAGAATCCAAAGTACCCGCTGACATTCGGTTAATCTTTGCCTGGCTCGGCGGCCTTTTGTTGCTGGAGGTCTTGACCTGGATCTTACTGACTTGGTTCCGATGATTTCGACGGGCCCATCGGCTAACCAGGCTGCTCCAGTGAACGCGCCGATTGCGCCTCGGTTTCATTCTGGACACGCTTGGCGGCGCGTCACTGAGCAGCGACGTTAGGCAACATGCGCGACGTGCGTTTCAAATCTCGGCCTGCGCCTGCTCCGACCGCTGGTCCTTGGCAGCACGCGCCCTTGGATGAGTTCGCGTTGCGGCTCTCGCCGATTAATTACGCTTTGACGGTTCAGCACGTCGTCCCCAGTCTCGACGACTTGAATCGAGAGTTCATGAAAGGCATCAACGACAAAGGCATGAGCGGAGGCACGGAATGGAAGCCGTTCACCATTACTCAGGAGGAGTATTCCGAGTTGTGTGATGCATTCGCCACCCATCCGAGATTTACTTTGAGAGCATGAAGAGGTCGCCTAACCTTGCGGGTGGAGACGAACCGCCGCCTCCCGCTTCCGCTCGACGCTGGGCGAGAATTCGGAATTCCTCGAGCGCTCCACCGCCCCTGTCGGCGGCGGTCGCTCACCCGCGGCGTTTGGCCCGTGAGCCGTGATGCCATGTCGAAGTCTGAAGACACTTGGATTGCGTCACAACGGAAGGTTGTGCAGGAGTATCTGGAGCGCGAGGGAGTTGATCATCTCGGCGTTGGCGAGTATCCAGCCTTTCATCTTCATCCCTACGTCGCGGTCTGGGCGGTCCAGTCCAAGAAGGCACCGGGTTGGGTGGGATGGTGGGCGATCAGCGGCGATTTGCCCACGGACTATGTCAGTCGCGGCAAGATTGCGCATCCGCGAGAGGCTCTTCGGGCGTTTGCACATCACTGGCGTGAGATGTCGGATTACATGCTGCGGGGCGAGGAACACCCTGATGTCAAGATAGGCACCCCGGACCAGTGGCCGGAGCT
>DATLUX010000288.1:0-4108 GCA_035577805.1 Verrucomicrobiia bacterium | reverse complement strand
ACAATCGAGCCCATATTCATGGCATCACCTGACACGTACTGGAGCATCAGCGCCGCGAAACTCTTTTGCATCGAATCGGTCGCTTGCGCAAACTGTGCGCGGAGCAAGGTTTCCGGAACGTGTTCGATCTGGAACGGCCTTCCGCCGATCTTTTCAAAACGAGCCACAACCTCGAGCGGACTGATCGCTTCGGGCCCGCCAAACTCGATCGTTTTCCTCCCAGCATCTGGATTTCGCAGGGCCAGGGTGCACATTTCGGCCACGTCTAGAAACGAAACCCAGCTGATCGGGTTGCTGCCTGGCCCATAAATACGAGCCGTTAGATTTGCATAGTCGAAACCTAAAGCTGGGCTTAGCCATAACTCCATGAACCAACTTGCCTGGATCACGGTAAAGTTCATGCTCGCGATGGCCTTCTCGACTTCGTGCTTGGCCTCGCCCAGCGGAAAGGAAATGTGGGGTGAATGGCGAAACGACAGGAACACGAACCGCTCCACCTTCGCGGCTTTGGCCGCCTTGACTAAGTTCATCTGTCCGGCAGCATCCACCGACTCAATGGAGTCTCCGGCTTGCCGCGATAGTGTCGACGACGCCGTCGAGATCACGGCATCGACTCCCTGGCATGAGAGGCTGATGGACTCATAGTCTTTTAGATCGCCCACTAGTATTTCGACATTGCACGACCGCAGGGTCTCCACCCTGTTCTTGGGACTCGTCGCGCGAACCAGAGCCCTGACGCTTTCGCCTCGCATCGCTAGTCTCCGGCATATTTCATTTCCTACTAGACCGGTGGCACCAACAACAAGAACCATCTTCACCCTCCAAACTACCGTAGCTTACACCGATACATTATGGGCAAGACGGAAACCGAAAAACACAGGCCCGCGTTGCCGTTTGACCCCGTTATGCTCTGGTTTTCTCGGGAGCATTGTGCTCGTTCTTGTGGGTGCGTATTCATACTTGCACTCCTGTCTATCTCCTTTGGCATCCCCGCGTGCGTAAATACCAGGCCAGGCTAGCAGAGCTCCTCATTCTCTCCCGAGCCGCGTCACCCTTACCTTTGATCTGGAGTCCTCTGAGGGAGCCCTTCTCTTCCCCTTACGCGATTGGGCAAGTACCACCGATTACCGCGCCCGGCGCCGTACCGCTCCGGCGTACATTGGAAAGCAAACAGTACGGTTTCGAGAATCGAGAAAAAACCACCGCGCTGGCCGTCCCGGTCATCGGCGGCGCGGAATCCACAAAATGGGGTAGTCCTGATGCGCCTGGCCTCGAAAGCAGTTCTTCTCGTCCTGATCGGATCTGCACTTGCTTCCTGCAGTGGCACTCCTGGTGGCGGCTGCATCTCCAATTGCTCCACCGGCGGCTCTGTTTCCGTTGTCCTCACCGCCACTCCGCCGCCGCCAACCGACGCGCTCTCCCTCCAAGCCTTCACCGCGACCATCACGGGGCTTACGCTCACTCCCTCCGGCGGAGGCAGCCCGGTCGCGATCCATCTCAATTCCGCCAGCTATATCGCCGAGTTCAATCGCGTCACCAGCGATTCCACGCTTATTGCCTCCAACATCTCGATTCCCTTCGGCAGCTACAATCAGCTGACCGTCACGTTCTCCGCTCCTCTGGTTACTTTCTGCACCCAATCCGACCCCGGAGTACAAGGCTGTGCCAACGCTACTCTGACCACGGTGAAGGGAGGGCTTCCCGGCAGCGCCACAATCTCCACGAATCTCAACATCGTTGACAACGCACTGACCGGCATCGCGCTCAACGTGAATCTCGGGAACGCGCTTACGCGAACCGGGCAAACCATCACTGCCGTGGATCTGACCGTCGCGAATGTCTTTTCCGCGTCAACTCTTCCGCCCGCTGCTTCCGCCACCAATCTTGCGTCAACCCAGCTTTCTCATCTTGACGACATCCTGGGCCTGGTCACCGGTGCGACTTCCACTTCCATTACCATTCAGACTTCCACCCGCGGGAGCATCACCGCCAGCACCAATTCCTCGACGGTATTCGACTGCGCCGCGCAGAACTCCAGCTGCGTGCAGACCAATCAGGTCGCCGTGATGGACGCCGTTTTGAATTCCGATGGCACCATCACCGCTACATTCTTTCAGCCAATTATTGATTCGGGCGATTTGATCGAAGGCGTGGTCACGACTGTTCCCGACACTATCAGCCACACATTCTCACTCGTCGCCACCGACAGCGTCTTCGCACTCAGCAATAGTGTTTTGGATGGTGCGCTCGGCCTTGGCGATCAGATGGTCGTCACGCTTGCCGGCACCGTCGAGCCTTTCGTCATCGTGGACAAAGGGCTCGGCAACCCGACTCTTCCCGCCAACGGTTTTGACGGATCCACCAGCATCACCTCGATTCATCCCGGAATGACTGTTTTGTTTCCGGTGACTGCGTACACCGCGCCGTCCGGCACCACGCCCGGTGCCGCATCCACCGTCTCATTTGCGCTCCGCTTCAGCCGCATCACCGCGACCATGGCGAATGCTGTAAGTCCCGACTTCAGCGTAACGGGCACTGCTCTGCCACCCTTCTTCGGCATCACCAGCAATCAGCTGGTCCGCACCAATCCGGGCCGGCTGAGCATCGATGGCGCGCAAACCATCACCGCCATCCCGGTCGGCAACACCATCTCCACCAGCGCGCTGTATCTCGGGCCGAACTCCAGCCCGGACTTCGCCGCCCAGTCCGTCCGCACCCATTGATTTGCAACTGTTTTGCAGAGAAGAGTTAGGTTTCGGTCAAAAAATTCTCAGATCGCGGGAGCGCTGGCGGTCGGAGCCATCGGTGGCGGAACGTACGCCGGTTGCGCCGCGGCCGGCGGCTGGAAGCGACGATACAGCCCCAGGGAAATTGCGCCCATACCCCACAGCAGAACGCCCAACTTGATCCACCATCCAAGGTGCGGCAGTAACGTAATGGCGCGAATGATCACAACGCCCAGGGCCATGCGGCCGATGCGGCCCCAAATATCCGCAGCGCGGCCGAGAATCCACTGGCCGATCACTGCGCCGACCACGGTTTGCGCGGCGTAGAGCGCAATCAGCCACAACACAAAGGTGGAAAGGCCGACGAACAAACCGACAAAAGTCACGCAGGCGATCAGCGAAGCGATGGGCACCGCAAACATCACCAGCACGCCGAGTCCGATGGAAGCGCCGTAGCTTTCCGCGGCGCGAGTGGCGTCCAGCGAAAATTGCGGCATCACGCGGAACAGCACCAAGCCAAACAGCACAAATGCCGCCGCCAGAAATCCCGCCCACACTGCGGAGTGCTTGCTAAATTCCTCGCGCTTCTTGACGTGATGGGTGAATTGAACCGGTGAAGCGAGTTTTGCGGACTTGGAAACGATGGGTTCTTTCTCACCTTCGAACTGGAACGAACCATCGACCTGCGCGTTTTCCTCGATCGTGAGCGATTCGCCTCGCTCTTTGACGTTTCCGCCAACCGTGCCGGCAATGCGCGTCGACTGGTTAAAAAGCAGCATGTCGCGCCCGACTTTGCCGTCGAGGCTGAGGGTTTGCGAGAAGGAAGTAATGCTGCGGCCGACCGATCCCCGATTGTCCACATGAATCACCTGCGCCCATGCCATCAGGCTGCGGTCCACGGTGCCGGAGATCGTGATGTTGTTGCAGAAGCCGCGTACGCTGCCATCTACCTGACCGTCAATGCGCGCCGTCTGAACGAAGGCAAAAACATCGCCGGTGACGTGGCCGCGGATCGTAACTTCCTGTCCCCAGACGTAAAGATCGCCGTCCACGGTGCCGTCGACGCTGAGTTGCTGCCCGGTGAAATATAGATCGCCTTTCACGGTTTCATCTTTGGCGATTTCGGCGCTGGCGCCCTTGCGAAATTCTGTGGCCGCCGCCGGAGCCGGCATGGAAAATACCGCGCCCAAGCTGGCCAACAGCAAAGCCACAGCGGAGCCGCGGCGGAAGCGCTTGCGCAGCAGGATGGCGGCGAATCCGCAAATGGTGACCAGGGCCAGCACCTCCACGAGTGAAAGCATCGACTGCCATCCTTTCCAGAAACTACCTTGGAAAATGAGCATGCTCAGCAAACTGGTTCCTCCAAATCCGGCTTGTTCGAG
>DATLUX010000287.1:0-9991 GCA_035577805.1 Verrucomicrobiia bacterium | reverse complement strand
CACCGGCCACGGCATCCCAAGACTACTGCCAGGACCGGGCGAAAGCCCAACTGCGGGGAGAAAGAAAATGCAGGCAACGACCGCGGCAAACCGTGTGAGTCTGAAAGTCGGATGCCGCATCGGTGGATCGTGAATAGCCATGCACGTGAAGCGGCAACTAACGTCCCGGCTCACCGACCCGGCGACGACGGCGTCCGGGATGAAACAGTGGCGCCTCCGCCGGGTTCGGTGGAGCCGCCTTGTTAGCTCTTCCCCAAAAGATCAAGGATGGCCGAACGAATCCGCTCATATGGTAACTCAACTCCGGGCACACCAACTCTGGCCAAGAATAGAAGCAAGTGCTCAATGCCGACGTAATCATCTCCCATCGCGGTGGCCTCCTCAATCACCAATCTTGGGAAAACCGAGGACAAAGAGGGTCCAAAGTCTGCGACCGAGACATACCTATTCGGGGGACACGCTTCTGGTGCGCGGGCTTGCAGGGCAATCGAAGGGAGAACACCAACGCGAGACAGTGCCTGTGACGCGACGTTATCTCCATAGGCCAAAGCCGCGGATTCAAAAGCCAGCAACAAATCCGATGCCTCGATGTGGCCAGAAGGTGCCGCAATCTCTTTTGCCGTCGAGAGCACCTTAAGCGCTCGTGGCGTCCATCGGCACCGTGTGACTTCGTTGGGGCTTGGATATTCGAGAGCCATACCTTCAAGCTAACCCCCGGCCGCCTTTACTTGCGCTCCAAACTTGGCTCCAACCGCACCACCATCTGGTGTGTTACAGAACTTTGCGGAGTCGAAAATAGCGCGCCTGCTCGTCGCCGCTCACGACCACCGTAAAACGATCGCCGCTGAGGGCAATGCTGTCTGGGACGGGCGCCCAAGCGGCTGCCGGAAGCGCCGCGGTCGACTCCAAAGAGTAGCCGACATGGTTGGTCGCCCAACTGAGTTCGAACCGGGCCTCCGCCGTTCGGGCGATGCTCAAGGGTGGGAAGACCGGCACCACGCTAACCTCGTCGTAGGATAAATCGGTATTAATCGTTCCGAGCGACAGCCGAGTCGTGGCGCCAGTGGCGGTGAACGTATGTCGGGCCTGTCCCCAAGCGTTCCGCGAGGCCTCCCCGTAGACGGCCTCGTCGTCCCATCGCACGCAAAACATGGGCAACATGGACCCGCCATAAAATGACTGCCAGAACGACACTTCATACACCACGCCGGGCACCGTGGGGATGTCCTGATAGACCGAAGACGCCGGAACCAAGCCCAACGAGAGCAACCCGGCGTAAGCCGTCCCGGGCTCCTCATACGTGACGCCGGCGTAGCCAATACCGACCGTCCATCCCCCGAACGACTCGCCCGCGCTATGCACGGGGTCGTTGAGCGGAATATCTTCAAATCCGCCATTGACGACGATTTGCGCTGAAGCCGTCGTGCCGGCACACGAAAAAACTGCGCTGCACAGGACCAGCCCGAGAATTCCGTGAATTATTGTTTTCATGGTCATGAAGTGCTGGGCGGAACCGTCGGCCTCTGCGACGCGGCCGCACAAAACTCACCTCGCCGCTTTTCTCTTGTGAAGGATAACTTCGTTGCCGTCGGGGTCCAGAACAATGGCGAAGCGACACACGGACGTCTCGGCAACCTCCTGCCGAAAGGGCACGCCACCTTTATGCAGTCGCGCAACGGCAGCATCCAAGTCTGAAACCTCGAAGGCCACCGTTGCGCCACGAACCGGCACGGGATGATCCGCGTCCGCCGCGCTGATGGCGAATGTTGTGTCACCCACATCATACTCGAGCCACTCCCCGCTAGCTTCGTGGGTGAGTTTCAAGCCCAGGACTTCCTCATAGAAATGCCGGGCCCGTTTGATATCGCTCACCGCGTAAACCAGGAAAGCGATGGATTGGATCATGGCGATCAGTAGTCACATACCAGTGCAATCGCGAGGCTCATAAGACGCGGTTACGCGGTGTCGCCTGGCCATGCTGTTGGGTGCGATGCCCCCATTGTTCCTTGAAAAATTCGATCACCTCCTGATGAAACGTGGGCTCGTAAGGGGTGGAGAGGTGGTCCCCTTCACAGGCCGCGTGGCGTGCGGTTTGGATTTCTTTGAGAAGCCCGGCAATCTTTTGATTGGCCGCGTCGGTTTTCCCATTGAGGATCAAAACCGGTAGGTCGACCTTCCGGAGTGCTTCGGGGGGCAAAGTCGGGGCAACGGCACCGCGAATGACGGCGGCCAGAACTTTTGGATCGGCGCCGGTCGCCCGAGCCGCGATGAGGCTTGCCGAGGCCAGGTGTCCGGGGACGATTTCTCCTTGCTCCAGGATTTTTGCCCCTTCCTCCGCCCACACCCGAGTAGTCAGCGGACGGGGGACAGAGTCTGGGACCGGCCAATGCTTAGGAAATTCCAACGGAGTTTCTTCGATGATGTAATCACCAATTCCGGCAAGAATGGCCGATTTCAGTTGGGGCGGACGCAACACCAGCAACCGAGCGGCGGTACCGGACCCCATGGAAAAACCGAGCACGTCAGCGGCATCCAGACGAAGGTGCTCAATCAGAGCTACGACGTCGCGGGCCATCGCTGAATCCGCGTAGGCGACTTGCTCCCGCGGTTTGTCGGAAGCGCCGAAACCGCGCATGTCGGGCAGGATGACGCGCGCACCGGCCACCCGGAGTGCGCGGACCAAGCCGGACCTGCCTTCGGGCGGAGGATTGGGAAGCGGACCCGTTCCACCGAACGCTTCTCGGAACATTTCTTGCCGGCGGTTCAGCAACGGGAGAATACGGTCGAAGTTCCCGAACTGGCCGAGCCCATCCACCCCAAATCCATGCAGGAGGATGACGCTTGGCCCCTCGCCCTCGTCACGATAGGCAATTCGGGTTCCATCGAAAGACGTAAACGTACTTACTGCGTTGTTTTCCTCTCGTTGGCCGGATTCTTGATCGGCCGGTGTCATATTGGCATCCCGGAGGGTAGCCGGGCTGAGAGAGAAATCAATCCATTGAGTTGGCGACACATCACGAGGGGGCTGTGGCGACGCGGAATCAGGCGGTTGAATGCGTTAGTTTTCCTGCGCGGGCAACTTCTGCATCAACAGCGCGGGCTGCTGTGGCTTTCGCCTTGGCAAAGTCGGCCGGGAATGACTAAATACTCGCATAGTCCATGGAAACGAAGAATGCAGGCGTTGCTCAGCGGCAGGTCTGCATCGCAACAAAGGCCAACGATGCGAAAGATAAAGTTCACGGGCCGTCAGGCCTTTACCTTGATCGAATTGTTGGTCGTCATCGCGATCATTGCCATCCTGGCCGGTTTATTACTCCCCGCCTTGGCCAAGGCAAAAGCGAAAGCCGCGCTGGCCGCGTGTGCGAGCAACCAGAAACAAATCGCTTTGGCCTTTATCGTCTGGGTGAACGACAGTGAGAAGACAACCTTGCCCTGGCGCATTGAGGCGATCGATGGCGGGACCAAAGATCACACCAGCGGGCTCCAGAACAACGCCTGGTTTCAGTACGCCTGGATCTCAAACGAATTACTGAACCCCAAAGTGCTGGCCTGTCCTGGCGACAAGGAGGCTCATCCAGCCGACGATTTCACGGGCAACTCCCTCGGAGGTTTTCTCCATCCGAATTTTCAGAACGACGCGTGCAGTTACAGTATCGGCGTGGATGCCGGCTCCAATACTCACGGTCCGCGTGGCCCGTCCACTTTCGGCTCCATCCTGCCCTGGGATATGACCCAGGAACATGTTCTGATCACAGACCGCCATATTAGTTGTGGGCCCGCCACCAGCCGATGCGGCTCCGGCCTGCATCCTGTCTTTGACGCTCCGATGGGCAGGTCATACTGGCTCAACAAAGCTCGCTATGGCCATGGCACGATCGGAAACGTCGCCCTCTGCGATGGCAGCGTGCTGAAACCTGGCCGGAAGGATCTCAATGAAATGCTGGTCAAAGCGGTCGACGACCTGAGCGTTCATCTTCTCTTGCCCCGGCCGCCTTTGTAAGAAGGTGCCATGACCGCCAGAACGAACCATTCAGCAACTCTCTTCGGTCGATGTTTCACTTGCCACCTGCCGGCCCTGAGCCCGTCGAACGGTTCACTGCAGCGGTTCGGCCCCGTTGGCGACCTCCTGTAATGCCTTCGTGGTGATCTCTTCCACGACCTGGGTCTTGGCTCGCGCGTAAGCGTTCATGTCGGGCCAGTCCTCCTGTGCGAATCTCCGCTTCACGGACTCGTAGAGGAGTCTGTCCTCCGCATTTCTCCGAAGACGATCCCGGAAGGCGATCATGCGACTCACTTCCACGCAGCCGGAAGAAAAAACGTGGACGTGGACATCCAATCCTGGAGTCCTGAACATCCGGTGCTGGTACCAGTTCGGTTCACGGACGCGCAGGACATACCCGGCAGCCAGCAAGGCAGGCAGATAGCCAGCCTCATCGTCGGAATCCTCCACCACTACGGTGATGTCAATGATCGGCTTGGCCGCGAGGCCGGGCACCGAAGTGGAACCGACATGTTCAATCAAACGCGCCTTCGCTCCCAAAGCACGTGAGAGGATGGCGGCATGTTTCTGAAATTTCTCGGGCCAGAGCGGATCATAATCAGCAATGACAATCTCCCGTTTTTCGACTCCACCAATTAGGGGGTCACTCATAGTTTTGGCAAGTAGGCGTTCGCCGAATGATTTCACTCGCGCGCCGGCGCTTGGGACGCGGTATCCGCCAAGCAAAATGCCCGGCTCAGAAATTAATGCAAAAATGCATTGACCGAGAAACCCAATTCGCCATTGTTCTGGGGAGCGAACACCCAAGATAGCCAGAAAAGGCTACTCGTGTTCGGGCATGGGAAAGAGCGAGGGGATTCCGCACGCGGTGGCCGAAAGAACCACAAGACGTCGTGCCGTCTTCAAACACGGCCGGCGAAAAATCAAGAAGCGCTCTGCCCAAACCGGAAGGAACAAGCAGAACCAAGGCAATGCGCCTGAAAATAGAAAGGACAAAACCATGAACTCTAAGCACCTCATTCCAACCTCCAGCGCGATGACGCTGGCATCAGCGCTGGCAGCGGCCGTTTTGGCCCTGCAGACGTCAACTCCGACCGCACACGCCGCGCCTGCAGGCTACACGTTTAGTCTGGTTAAAACCCTCGGTGATCCCGCTCCGGCGGGTGGGACCTACGTTAATGATTTCGAGCCGGGCGGTCTGAACAACCATGGCGACATGGCCTTCGGCGCCGACGTTAGCACCGGTGGTGAAGGGGTCTTTCTTGGGCACAAAGGGCGCATCATTGAATTGGGCCGCACCGGCGGCGCCGTGCCTGGCGGCGGCACATTCGAGTTCGGGTTTCTTGGACCCGTTGGCCTAAACGATCCGGGGGACATGGTCTTTACGTTCTTGCTGCAGCCCTTCACTTCACCCTTCGGGGTCAACGCCGGTCTTTATCGCTACTCGCACACCAGCCAGAGCGTGGCGCCGGTGGTGACTCCTTACGTGACCCCGGCGCCTGGCGGCGGCACGTTCCAGGGAGCATCCTTCCAACCGACCATCAACAACCGCGGTGACGTCGTATTCCCTGGCATCATTGCCACGGCTCAAGGCGTGCACAACGTGCCCGACAACGGTGAATCGTATGTCGGCTTGGGGATCGGTGTATTCCGGGCCGACGCCAATGGCGATATCACCAGCGTGGTCAGTCCTGGCGATGCGGCGCCTGGCGGCGGCACGTTCGACCTGGCGGGCGAACCATGGATCAACAACGCCGGCGACGTGTCATTCCAAGCGCACATCGCCGGGGAGGAATCCGTGATCCCGGGTTTCCCGCCGCAAGCCGATCTGATCAGCACCTTCACCGGCGTGTACGTGAAGAAGGCCAGCAGCGGAGAAATTCGAACGATTGTCCACCAGGGCGATCCCGCGCCGGGCGGAGGCAACTTCCGCGGGGCCTTCCACGATGTGATGAACAACGTGGGCCAGATCGTCTTTGTCGGCGACCTCACACCGCCACCGGACGCCAACCAGAGCATTGGCGTTTTTCTCTATTCAGCCGGCCAGGTCACGTCGATCGCCCGGCCCGGCGATCCGATGCCCGGCGGCGGGCACCTGGTCAATGCCAGTATTGTCGGCGGCAACGTGCACATCAACGACCAGGGCGAGATCGCCTTTGGCGGGGTGGTTGATACGGACGTGGATGGCGATGGCTTTAATGATACTGGCCTGTTCCAGTGGTCGCGCGGAGTGCTCAGTGTGATCGCCAGGACCGGCACAACCATCCCTGGCCTGGGCACGGTCGACGAGTTGGCCTCGCCGCAGCTTGTCGTGCCGCCCGCGCCGATCCCCACGACCACCTCCGGCGCGATCAACAACGAGGCCGGAGAAGTGCTCTTCCAGGCCACGCTCAACGATGGCCGCGGCGTCATGCTCTTGGCCACGCCGGGCAAGTGACCACCCCTTCAGTTTCGTGCGGCGCGTTGGTTCAATTGGGCCAACGCGCCGCCAGCGCGCCGCTCGACTTTGTGTCCGATCAGAGAGAATGTGCTGCGATTCTCCATCGAGAACCCTAAAAGACCGAACTGAGCGAAGCCGAACCCTAGGTCTTTGGCGAATGGACAAAAGGACAGATGAGCCGTCCGCGAGCAGACGATTCACCCCTCCATGCCGGCTACTTGTCATTGCTTGGATGGTCCGCCAGCTCGGCGGTTAAAGAAATCATCGAAGATGCCCGGCTTGCCCACCTTGTTTCTTCAAGAATGCCACAATCTCGGGAATCCAATTCGTTTCAATTGCCCCACCGTTTTTCCAGCGGCCGTCATTGAAGAGCCAGAAGGACCGGACATGAACGCGCGGTGGCTCAGCGGGCCTGACGCTTTCAAGTAGCTCAGTCTGGTAGAGCGTCAGGGCGTCGGACGCCCCAAGCCTTGCCAAGGCTCGGCCCGTTTGACGGGCTGAATGTCGATGGTTCGCCACTGAAACGTGGCAAGAATCCCTTCGCTCGTTCCACTTTCAAGGTGGTGGTATACGTGCTCCGGTCAGAAACAGGGCAACTCTATGTAGGGTTGACGAAAGATCTGCCGCGTCGTCTAACCGAGCATCCACCGCCTCTCAATCTCTCAAGCCCGGAGGCCAGAAGCTGCCTACCCCGACCGGCGTGCATGATCTATACGGGAACGTATTCGAGATGTGCCTTGATGGGTACGGCCAGTACCCGAGCTCTGCCGTCGTTGATCCGAGGGGTATTCCGGGAACGGAACGCGTCATTCGCGGAGGAGCTTGGAGCAGCGGGGGCTGGTCTTGTCGATCTGCGAGTCGTTCTAGAATGCAACAGACTGTCGCAAACACCGACATCGGGTTCAGGGTAGTGTTGGCACGGCCCTAACGTGGCCTTGGCCTTTGCAGGGCAAGCGTGTCGTTCAATCGTGCCACCATCGTTCTTGCCTTCGGTGGTGGATCCATCAGGATATCCAAGTTCATCGGTCAGGTCATGAAGCCGATTTGCACTCGCGTCGTGTTGGTGGTTGCGCTCGTCATGAACAGCGCGGGCGCGTGGGCTCAACTGTTGCTCCGAACCGGCGAGTCGTTCACTCACGAGTTTAGCACCCTGCCGTTCCTGTACTACTTTACGGCACAGGGCCCTCCCTTCTCCCTGTTCCGGTTTACGGCGATCCCAGGGTCCTTCCAGCCCGGCACAGAGCTCCAATACGAGATGTTTGCAGACAGTTTGCACGAGTCACCCGCCTTTTCTGGGATCCTCACGGAAATGCCCGGGAACGAATACCGCGCCGTGCCGCCGGACTTCTATATCTGGGCCGACTTACAGGGCGCCATCCGCCTAACTACGCTGACGGGTTCGGTGATGATTGCGGAGATCGAACTGGGGGACGCCAACTTTCGCGATCTCATGAGGCACAACTGGTACGCAACCAAGTTTGTGCCGCCGCCACGGCTGGTGTCTCGACGAATGGAGACAGGAACCTTGCGGCTGACTTGGACCACCAACGCGGCGAGTTATCGGCTGGAATCTTCGACCGAGGGGCCCGTTCCTGGTCCTTGGGCCCAAGTGCCCGAGCCGGTCGTCATTCGTGGGAGCGATTATGCCGTGGACCTGGCGACGAGCGGCGGTCGACGATGGTTCCGGTTGTCCAAGCCGAGCCCGGCAGCTCTGAATTGAAGTGCCGCCCGTCTTTTACCTCTTTAGGTAGGGCTTGTCCCAAGAACCGCTACGTAGGACGAACCGTCCCCGGCGAGCCGGCAATTTCCTATGAAGAATGCGAATGCCCGGCTCGGGGACAGACAGTAGGTATCCCCCAATGGGACTTGCAAACCTTGGGACTTGATTTAACGTCCTCGTCGCGTTCTGGAAGCGAGCGTAGCTCAGTCTGGTAGAACGTCAGGGCGTGGAACGCCCCCAAGCCATGCCAAGAGGTTCAAGCCGGACTCGACCCCACCGACTGCCAAATGGCCAAACGCTTCCCGGAAAAACTTAGACTTGCCTCTCTGGGCATCACCGCCTAACGTGCAAGCCGCTACACGGAAGCGAGCGTAGCTCAGTCTGGTAGAGCGTCACCTTGCCAAGGTGAATGTCGAGGGTTCGAATCCCTTCGCTCGCTCCATCGTTCCGCAATTCTTCTCATCCATTCGCCGTTCTGGCACCGTTCTTGATCCGAGTGAAGAAACCTCGTTCTGGCCCTGCAGCGTCCTGGTGCTTGGTGTCCAATAGTCTTTGCTGTCACGGACACGGCTTGATAGCATTTGCCTTCATCCATGAGCGATGTCACGCGCATCCTCGAAGCCATTCAGCACGGCGATGGGAGGGCTGCGGATGAATTGCTCCCTTTGGTTTACGAGGAACTGCGCAAACTTGCCGCCCACAAGATGGCCGACGAAAGGCCAGGCCAGACCTTGCAACCTACGGCTCTGGTGCATGAGGCGTGGTTGCGTCTCACCGGCGGGGCAAACCAGCAGTGGAATGGCCGCGGCCATTTCTTCGCCGTAGCAGCCGAGGCAATGCGGCGCATCCTCGTCGAAAACGCCCGGCGCAAGCGGCGCGTCAAACACGGCGGCGAATTGCAGCGCATTGACATGACCACTCTCGACGTTGCGATCTTGAGCGACGAGGGGCATTTGCTGGCGGTGGACGAGGCGTTGGAGAAACTGGCGGCACGTGATCCGCTCGGCGCGCAACTGATCAAGCTGCGTTTCTTTGCCGGTCTGCCGAATGTCGAGGCGGCGCGGCTGTTGGAAATTCCCGAACGCACGGCCAAGCGAACTTGGGCCTACGCCCGCGCCTGGCTTTATGAGGAATTGAAGAAAACTCTCTGAGGTTTTTGGCCCAAAACCGTCCGGCGCGTCGCACTGTTGGATGCAGGAACGATTTGCATTATGGCCATCGCGGATCAATCCAATCGCGAAAAGGAAATCTTCGAGCAGGCGCTGGACATCACGCCCACCGAAGAACGGCTTCGCTTTCTGACGAGTGCGTGTGGCAAAGACGCTGTTCTGCTCGCGAGAGTCCGAGCCCTGCTCCGTGCGGACGAATCTGGCGAGGGCTTTCTGCCTGAACAGCCCAAGGCCACTGTCGTCCCCATCACCGAAAAACCTGGCGACCGCATTGGTCGCTACAAACTCCTTCAACAAATCGGCGAAGGCGGCTGCGGGGTGGTCTATATGGCCGAGCAGACTGAGCCCGTCCGCCGCCGAGTCGCGCTCAAGGTCATCAAGCTGGGCATGGACACCAAACAAGTCATCGCCCGCTTCGAAGCTGAGCGGCAGGCCTTGGCGCTGATGGACCATCCAAACATCGCCAAAGTCCTCGATGCCGGCGCGACTGACACGGGCCGGCCTTATTTCGTCATGGAGCTTGTGCGCGGCATCAAGATCACTGAGTTTTGTGACGAGAAAAGTGTTCCCACGGCAGACCGGCTCAAATTATTCACCCAGGTATGCCAGGCCATCCAGCACGCGCACCAGAAAGGCGTCATCCATCGGGATATCAAACCTTC
>DATLUX010000286.1:0-24451 GCA_035577805.1 Verrucomicrobiia bacterium | reverse complement strand
GCCGATGACCACGCCAGGACGAAATTCGTTCAAGACGAGTGCGGTGAGATTTCTACCCAGAGTCAACCACTGCGGGTCAGCCGTGATCACGCCTACTTGGAAGGCTGCCTCCGCCATGGCCAATTGCGCTTCGGCGGTGCGGCGGGAATGGACCGCGCGCCGATACTTCAAATCCGTCGTCATGGCGGTTCCGCCGACCGCATCGTAGGACTCGTGCAGGGGCACTTGGCCGCCCTGCGCTTTGTCCCAATAAAAGCCCAACAGCTCGGTGGCCATCACCACTTCACCCATTTTCGCCGCCAACATGATGATGTCCGCTTCGTGCACGGTATCGACATACTGTTCGGCTTCCGTGTCCAAGGCCGTCGGGACCAAGCCGGTGGCGGGGTAGAGCAGACGCAACCGACCAAGAGTCAAACCCAGCGCTCGCCAATCCGGCGCCGGCATGGCCGCCGCCGGCACAGCCGCCGCGGCAGTGGCGGGGGCCGCGGATGTTGCGGACAACCAAGGCACCGGCCGCGACGCCAGCAGCGCCTGAGCCAAGGTCGGCAGTTCGTTGATTTCCCGAACTTGAGCGTCCGCGTTTTGCAAGGCGCCGAAGTCCAGGTGGCTGTCAAGTTCCAGGCGAGTGTCGCCGCCCGTGACGACTTTGAGCAAAAGATCGCCGCCGAACCTGAACGGATTGGCGACGATCCGGTTGTGCAGTCCTGCGACGAAGCGTCCCAGCATCCCGCGCCCCTGGGCATAACGGATGCCCACCTCGTAATTGTTTCCGTACGCGATATAGCCGGGCGTGATTTCATCCTCGAGGGCAGCGCCGCTATAAACCTCGAGGCGCGGCAATTCGAAGCCCGGAACGATCGAATACACCTGGGCATCACCCAGCTTTAACAACTGGTACTGTTCGATGAACCGACCCTCCTCCGCCGCTAAAGCATAAAGCGGCCTGGTGGCCTCCGTGTCCGAGTTATCAACCAGGACCGAGTGCGGGTACTCCACGTTGCTGGCCCGCGGTCGAAGGTGTGCCACCGGCAGTCCATTGAACTGAACGACCGCCCCGAGACCGTGGCCGCCATAAATCGCTGCTTTGGTCCGGTGCATCGGCTCCTGCACCAGGGAACGAAGCCCGCTGGTATGCTCGATCGCTTGATGGAAAGCGGGCTCCGGCTCGGGATCCGCGCTGAATGAGTCCCCCCGTTCCAGTCGAGCAAGGCCAGTGACTCGCACGGGGCCGGCTCCAGCGCGTTCCAACGACAGTTCGAATGATTTGATGCGATGCACATCCAGTCCCGCCAAAGCCAGGTCCGCCATCGACACGATGTAGAGTCGTTCGCCCCCCACCAGAAAGGCCGGCGCATCAACCACCGCGCCTTGCCGGGGCGCCCGGGCCTCCGGCAACCAGCGGACCCGCGTGCTGTCAGGCAGCCAGCGTGTGACCCGGTGCCGCTCCCAATCCGGCGGCCCGTTTCCTGCCATGATCCGCACTCCCCGCTCGTCGGTCACCGCCATCGTCACGTTGCTCGCGTTCGCCAGATGGCAATACACGAAGTCGCATCCGGAGAAATCGCGGCGTCCTTTGGCATCCAGAGCGATGAGCCTGACTCCGGTCGATAAACCAGGCTCCGTCCACCCATCGGATGGCGGCGCGGTCAGGGAATAGGCCATCTTGACGGCAGGTTTGCCGTCCCGTGTTGTTTTGGTGGCGCGTCCGGCGCGCAGGCGCCCTTGCGAATCATAGATCGATTCCACATCGAACAGCGCTTGCCCGTAGGCCTTGTATTCTGTGCTGATCCAGGACGTCCACGCGTCCGTTTCATCAGGCAGATAGGGATTGCGCTCCAAGTCGCGCGGTGAATGGCTCCGGCGAAACACCGCTCGGAAGTTTACTTCCGATAATTCCGTGGCGCTTTCGGTGGAGCGTTGCACCGCTTCGACCTGGGTCGGACGCTCGCGCCAGGAGCCGTCGTTGACGCGGAACGCCCGGTCGGCTGGCGCGGGTGTATTCGTGGTGAAGACCAGGACCCGTCCCATTCCCGGGCCTGCGCCAGGCTCTTCAGGCGGTCCGCGGGTTGGTGGCGCGGCCCCGGTTTGTTCCACCATCCATCCTGGCTCATAGCGATAACGCATCCGTTTGATCTGGCGCACGGGCGCCCCGAAAATCGTCGCCTCCGAGTACGCCGCGAGGTTGGGAATGCGGCCGACGACTTCGTCCAGGACCTTGCCGGTGCGATCAATGTTCTGGGTAGTGAGCTTATGGTAGAAGAGGCCCCGCAAATCCGCCGCCACTAACTCCAAGACGGGCGAGGTGACGTTCGTGTTGTCCGGAGTCGTTTCGACCGAACGCACCCGCGCCTGGTAGACCCGGAGCACGTTGGTGCGTGGAATCCCTCGAAGATTCACCCCAATCCCCGCCAGCCCGTGCGGATCGTAACTGAACCACGGGATCGCCCACCGCCGGCTCAAATCGTAGTAGGTCCGTTCTTCGGCTGAATCCTTAAAGAGCGCGATCTCGGTTCCGCGAAGAAACGCCTCCTTCGCGCCCTGGCCGGTTTGCCCCCAAAAGCTGATCGCGGATCGCGTGATGATTTCGAAGGGCAGGCCCTGATCGGTGCCCAGCTCGTTGGCGCTCACCAAACGTTCCCGCGGCCGATTCCGCCGGTCCATAATCTCCGAAATTCTGGGGACCGCGCTGTCTGTGAACCAGGCGCGAACTTCCACGTGCTCGCCATTTTCGTACACCGTCGAGAGCGGGCGGCCCAACGGTTCGCCAAGAAGAAAGGTCTGAGTCGCCATCAGGCCCCAGGCGGGCCGGATCTCCACTGGAAGGATCCAGTCCGCCCCCGGCCCGGCCTGTTCCAGACCCGGCAGACGCGTCACGCGCAGCTCATCGTTTTGGAAATCCTCGGCGCGCGCCACTCGATCTGAGGCGCCGTCATAGCTCAGGCTGGTCAGCAGTTGCAGGCCGGGCAACGTCTTGATGCGGTCAAGCCTAAGGCGGCCGGCCGAGTCTGTGATCGTTCGAAATTCGTCGTAGAGCGCGCCTTCTCGAAAGGTTTGCACGCGGGCCTCGCGTTCGCCGGCGCGCCAGACGAAATTATCCTCCACTCGATCCAGTTGGTCGAGCTGGCCGGCCGCCCGGCTTCGGCGCGTCACTTGATTGGTGCGAGGGATGCCGTCGCTGTCGTAACCGGGACGCGCCTCGAAAATGTCGCCCGCGAACGACACGATCAATTTGCCGAACCTGCTTAGGATCTCCGCGCTGGTGCGATTGCTGATGCCGGCCCGATACCAATCCACACGCTCGATCCACCACGTGCCCGCGCCCACATCAAATCGGCCGGCGAACGCCCCGAGAGGTTCATCCGTCCTCAGCGCGACCGTTGCGCCCGCGCAAGTGGTTTCCGCCCGATCATATTCAACGCGGGTTCGGCGCAAGCTCGTTTGGATCTCGATCGGGTTTTCCCAACGGTAATCCCACACCTTGGTGCAACGTTGACCGGTATGATCCACTTCGGTAGCCGCGAGCCGTCGCGTGAGCGGGTCGTAGGCCGTGGCTTGCACCTCCGCCAGGAGAATGCCGCCCGAACTGCGCACGGTATTCTTGAAGGGAATCAATCCAGCATAGAAATCATCACGATATTCCGGCGTGACGGAGACGGCAAACGATGCCGTGCCATCGAACGGATCCACAAATGATTCGCCGGCGCTCCGGCCAAAATGCGCCTGGTCGAACCAGCGCGTGCGCGAGCCGCCTTTCACCAAATCGACTTGTTGCACGGTTGTTTGGAACCCTCCTGCTTGCAGAGCGCGGTAGGTGGCCGGAGTCGTCGCGGTGGCCGTCAGGGCGAAGCGAGCCCGGCCTGGCACCGGCTCCAGCAGCCTGACCAGAGTCGCTCGATCGAACTGTTCGGCGTTGGTGCCGTTTTCCACCACGGCGGCGGATTGGAACAACCCCTGGCTGGTGTACCGATTGCTCGTAATCAACTGGTCGTCCGCCACCACCACGGGCAACGGGAACAGCCCGTACGTCTCCCGTGCCGCCTGCCCGGTGACATGATTTAGTTTGAGCTTGGACAATCGCGGTTGATGCGGATCCAGATTGGGCCCGGTCCCGTCGCGCGCCCACGATTCCAACGTGCGCGTTTCTTCCAGCAAGGTCCCCGGCCGCGGCTCCTGACGGCTGCCGGCATTGACGGACGCGCGGCTCTGCGTTTCCACTCCGGCCGGGTCATACTCCAGCTCCACCACGCGCCGATCCGTCACCACGCGGATCAACCTGGCCTCGCGGTAAACGCGGGTCTCGCGTTCGCCGCTCAGCGGGTTGATGCCTTCGTTGCGGACTTCCTTTTGCGTCGGGAATTGCACGCTCACGAACAATTGCTCCGGTTTCCCATTCTGATCGGTGTCCAGATCGAGCAGCGTGGTGGCGAAATGATTCCATTGCAGACGCGCCTGATCGGCCACCGGCAGTTCCTGGATGCGCTCGAGGATCTCGGCAACTGCATTGCTCCCGCGACGGACGCCCGCGCCGACCACTTCGCCGTTGGCATCGCTGAGCAGCGGGCCGAGTTCGCGGCGTCCATCGATCTCGCGCACGGAATGGAGCAGGACAACGCCCTGGCCGTCGAGCAACCCGTCGCGACGCAACTGTTCCACGCGCCAGCCTTCCTCGGCTTTGCGTTGCTCGCGCTGCGTGGCTTCCAAGCTGGGCAGGCTGGCCAGCCGCATGAGCCGCCAACGGCCGTTCACGACTTTTTTATAGAGGAAACTGCTATGATAACGGTCCACGCCGATCAACGGATCGTCCTGTGGATCCCGTCGGATCCCGCGCTTTTCCATTTCCCGAGCGGCGCCGGCCAACGCGTTCGATTCGCCGGCCGTGATCGGCAATCCCCAGGCGCGTCGCCGCACTCCTCGCTGCCATTCCAGCAGGTTGCTGAGCAAGGAGGAATAAATTTTGGCCTCCGCCTCCGGGCCCAGATAAAGCATCGGCTCCAGATCCGCCGCCGCCAGTTGGCCGCGGTCTTCGGCGTCAACGATTTGTTCGATCACTGCGCCTTCGGACAATCCTTTCTCGAGTTGTTTGAAGCGTTGATATTCTCGTTCAATTAAGACCGAGTGGTCGCCGTAAGCTTTGAGCCCATAGAGGATGATGGTGGTCTTGCCGCGGTACTTTCCTTCCGCGACGCGATGGGCGAAAACCGCCAGACTGGTTTCCTTCCAGGCCCGGCCGGTCGGCACGCGCACATAACCCAAGGGCACCATGCGCCCGGCCCGGATCTCGGCGTCCATGTCTTCGCGGGTGGGAAAATGCTCAACGATCCGGGCCCCCAGCAGGCCGTACGCATAATCATTCTGGAAAGCCGCTTCGTCCTTCTTGAGCTGGCCGCGTTTGTAGAAGATGAGGAGCGGGAAGCCGAAGATGCGGACTTCGTAGGCGACCAGGTCCGTCATGCGTGGCGCGTACGGAAACGGTTTCTTGAGTTCCTTGTCGGCCAGGTCGCGATGACACAGGCGAAAGATCGTGTTGAGCACCGCGCGGACGTCCACCGTGAAATTCAAGTATTGCCACCAGGCGGCCGCCGGCCCATCGCCTTCGCTCAATTGTTTGAGCGAAACGCCCGAGGCCGGCGTCGCCACCTTGCCGCCGGCCAGTACCGCGATGATGTTCTTGATGCTGATCTCGCCGGTGACCGAAAAGTAGATGCTGTTGAAGACCTCCCGCTGCCACCCCGGTTCGTCCGTCCAACCGCTGACTTTGCCGGCGTCCGCGATGATGGAAAGCAAATTGACCAGACGCGCATCCCACTGCTGCATCTTGGCAATGCGCAACATGCCTTTCAGATCTTCTTCGCGGATCCGTTGCATGTAATCCACCACATCCGCATCCGTCAGATCCTTGGCGGCGGCGCGCAGCACCCGGATATCTTTTTCTTCCAGGAAGACCTTGGGCTTGGTTTTGAGTTGGGGATGCCGCTCGTGCGCGGCCATGATCTGGAAGAGCTCGCGCATCTGCTTGACGCTGGGAACCTCCGGGATGTACCAGGGCGTGACCAGGCTGTTGTAGCCGAGGCGAGCCGCTTCCCCGAGCGGCACCCCGACACCTGCCAGCCCGCCGCCCACGCTGAGCCCGGCAAACACCGGTTCAGCGAACAAATCCAAGGTCGACTTCTTGACCGCCAGGGCCTTGCGCCGCCGTTCCAGGTGCGCATTGATCAAACTGAAGTGCGCCAACGCCGACTGCTGCAATAATTCCGGTTCGCCGAATTCCACCACGTTCCACTTGCGCACGTCCGGTTCGTTGGGGTTGACCACGCGCAGTTCGACCGCCTCCTGGCCAGGGACGGGGCTGATCACCGGCTCGAGTTCGTCGGTGAGCGGGCGCACCCGATACGCGCGCACCTCGCGTCCTTCCTTTTGGCCCGCGGGCTGGAGGAGGAGAGTTTGCACATATTGATGAACCGGATCGCGCACCACGCGTCGTTGGACCTCGCTCTCGCGGTAAACGCGCCGGGCCCGGGTGAAGTGATTCGCTTCATCGACTTCGTATTCGAAAGCGACAAAGAGATCATAGCGATTGGTGGGTTCGGCGGGGGCGTCCGTCAGCGGTAGCCGCTGGGCCGCCCTCGCCGCCACGATGGCTTCCCATTGGCTGTGCGCGTTAAGACGGCCTTCGGCGTCGCGCACGCTTAGCACCTGGCGGGATGCCAATTGCAGCTCCCGTTGCTGGCGGTACCTCTGGCTGGCCTGGAAAGCCTGTTCGGCGGCTTGAAAGCCGAACTCAACCCGTTCGTTGACCAGTTCGTTGCTGGCCGGGTCGCGGTACGTCACGGTCAGGAACGTAGGCTGTTCCCGCGGTTGCTGCTTCAGCGCCGCCAATTCCGACGCCTCCAAACGACGGGCCGTCGTCGGTCCGCCCTCACCGTAAGCCCATACGTCCACGAGGGCCTCGCGTTCCTCCAGGAAATCCATGAAGCCATTCCAGGTCTGAAACCGCGTCGTGATGGCGAGTGAATTTTCCGGCTTGAGCGAGAGCAGCACCGCAAACCAGCGGCCCTCGGCCTTTTCGAGGGCCAGCTCGGGATAATGCCGTTCCTGTTCGAGTCGTTCGCGTTGCTGCGCTTCGCTCAAGCCCTCGAAGTGCCGGACCGGGGCCGGAAGCGCACGGAGATACGCCTCGAATCGATTGGAGAGCGTCGAATCGGCCGGGATCGCTTGGCCGGGTAAAGGCTGAGGCCACACGAAGACACTGAGCGTGCCCATCCAAACCCAAACCCACGCGCGGGCCGGCATTCTGATCGTGATCCTGCTTCGGATCCTCTGGCACGCGCGGGTTGTTCTTGGAAGCAATCTCGGCATCGCGTGCCCATGGCTCCTCGCTGAGCGGCGTACAAAGGAGTTCCCCGGGGGCAGGACTGGAAGAGTAGTCGCAGCTGATCGCCACTGTCAAAGCAATCCGGTTCGACGACGGTTCGGGGTTTGGGGTTCGGGGTTTGGGGTTCACGGTTCACGGTTCGCGGTTCCTGGTTCCCGGTTCCTGGTTCCTGGTTCCTGGTGCTCGAACTTGGGCATTGAAAACTGCGCACTGCGCACTGCGCACTGCGCACTGTTCCTGGGCATTGACAATGGTCGGGCGCGGCGGATGATGTGGGCATTCACAGCTTATGAACAGGAGGGTTGCATCTGCCTCCACCGACCGCGGTCCCGGCAATTGTCCGGAGGACACTCGCACGGGGCTCCATCCTACGACGATCGCGCGCGCGTTTCGGGACAACTTGTATTATCTCCAGGCTCGTTTCCCGGAAGTGACCACGCCGCACGACAATTATATGGCGCTGGCTTACACGGTGCGGGAGCGGTTGCTGCAACGTTGGATCAATACGGCCAGCACCTATCTCCATCGGCACAGCCGCACCGTCTGCTATCTGTCCGCCGAGTTCCTAATGGGTCCGCAACTGGGCAATAACTTAGTCAACCTCGGCATTTTCAGCGAGGTCCGGCAGGCGATGCAGGAGGTTGGACTCGATCTGGACGAGTTGCTGGAGCAGGAGGAGGAACCCGGGTTGGGCAATGGCGGCTTGGGCCGGTTGGCCGCTTGTTTCCTCGATTCTCTCGCCACCCTGCAGATCCCCTCCATCGGGTACGGGATCCGTTACGAGTTCGGCATCTTCAAACAGATGATCCGGGACGGCTGGCAGGTCGAGATGTCCGACAAATGGTTGATGTTGGGAAATCCGTGGGAAATTCCGCGTCCGGAGATTTGTTTTGACGTGCCCTTCGGGGGACGCACCGAGCCGTATGAGGAGAACGGGAGGTATCGGGTGCGCTGGATTCCAGACCGAGTGGTGCGCGGGGTGGCCTATGACACGCCGGTGCTGGGTTACCAGACGAACACGGTCAATTTGCTGCGCTTGTGGAAGGCTGAGGCGACGCATTCGTTCGATTTCCAGGCCTTTAACACCGGCGATTATTATGGAGCGGTCCTGGAGAAGATCGTTTCGGAAAACATCACCAAGGTGCTCTATCCGAATGATGAATCGCCTCAAGGCAAACAGCTGCGGTTGCAGCAGCAATATTTCTTCGCCTCCTGCGCGTTGCAGGACATGCTGCGGCTCTATTTCCAGCGGTCCCGCAACCTGGCCGAGTTCCATCGCAAGTTCGCCGTGCAACTCAACGACACGCATCCGGCCATCGCTGTGGCCGAATTGATGCGTCTGCTGGTGGACGAATATCAGATGGGCTGGGATGAGGCCTGGGACATTACGCAGCAGACTTTCGGTTACACGAATCACACGTTGCTGCCGGAAGCCCTCGAGCGCTGGAGCGTTCCGTTGTTTGGAAGCCTGCTGCCACGTCACTTGGCCATCATCTATGAGATCAACTACCGGTTCCTCCAGGAGGTTCGCCGGCGCTTTCCCAACGACGAGGCCCGGGCCGCGCGGCTCTCCTTGATCGACGAATCCGGCGAACGTTACGTGCGCATGGCCCACCTGGCGTGCGTCGGCAGCCATACCATCAACGGCGTCGCCCAATTACACAGCGATTTGCTCAAACAAGGGATCTTTCGCGACTTCTGTGAGCTTGCTCCCCAACGGTTCACCAACGTCACCAATGGAATTACCCCGCGCCGCTTTATGGTCCTGAGTAATCCGCGTCTCGCCGAGCTGCTCACCCGCCAGATCGGCGGCGGCTGGGTCAAGGACTTGGAAGCGTTGCGCCGTTTGGAGCCGTTGGCCGACGATCGCGGTTTCCGCAAGGAATGGCGCCGGATCAAACTGGCCAACAAAGCGGACCTGGCGTCATTCCTCAAAGCGCGCACCGGCATCGAGGTGGCTCCGAACTCCCTCTTTGACATCCAGGTGAAACGATTTCACGAATACAAACGGCAACACCTGAACCTGCTGCACATCCTGACGTTGTTTGTCCGTCTGCGCCGCGGGCTGCTCTCCGCCGAGTCGTTTCCGCCGCGCACCTTCATCTTTGGCGGCAAAGCCGCCCCGGGCTATTTCATGGCCAAGCTGATCATCAAGTTGATCAACGCGGTGGCGGAGGCGGTGAATAACGACCCGCAGGCGCGCGGTCTGCTCACGGTGGTGTTCCTGCCGGACCTCAACGTCAAAAACACCGCCCGCGTCTATCCCGCCGCCGAGTTGTCGGAGCAAATCAGTACTGCCGGCAAAGAAGCATCCGGCACCGGCAACATGAAGTTCGCGCTCAACGGCGCGCTGACCATCGGCACTTTGGACGGCGCCAATACCGAGATCCGCGAGCGGGTGGGAGCCGATAACTTTTTCCTCTTTGGCTTGACTGCGCCCGAGGTGCAGCAATTGCGCGCCGACGGTTATCAGCCGCGGGCCTATTACGAAGCCAACCCCGAACTGCGCGAAGTCATCGACCTAATCGCCTCGGGCTTCTTTTCGCCGCGGGACCCCGGCTTGTTTCATCCCTTGGTGGATCACCTGCTCCAATCCGACACCTACATGTTGTTGGCCGATTACGCGGCCTACGTCGCTTGCCAGGAAGAAGTCAGCGCCGCCTACCGCGACCAGGAACAATGGACCCGCGCGTCCATCCTTAATGTCACGCGTCTCGGTTACTTCTCCTCCGACCGCTCCATCCGCGAGTATTGCGAAAAGATCTGGAACATCCCTCCCGTCACGATCGACTTGGCCGAAGAAGACGCCAAACCGGCCTCAACCCAGACGCTGGTCGGCGGAGTCCCGGACTCAAGCAGGCAAAATTGACTGCGGCGCTGGTGCCTCGACTGCTGCCAACACGGCGAATCGACTACCTGAGCAAGTCTAGTCGACTCCCACTCGATAGAGTAAAGCGCCCGAACGGGCCGCGTTGGTGTGGATAAAACTGGTGGTGGTACCCGACGTTGGCGAAAAGCTGGCCAAGCGCTGGAAACTTATCATCGGCTCTGTGTTGCTGCTCCCCTCCAGAAAATAGCTATGTCCGGCCACGCTCTGCCAGGTCACTACCAGGTCCGGTCCGATTGGTTTCAGCGGCAAGAATCGTAGAGCGGACAGGGCGTTGGTCGGGTTGGTGCCCGCCCGCCACTCCTGCCAGTTGTTGAACTGGTCGCTATCCGCGTCCGCTCCATCGGTCGAAGCGTTGATGGGGAGTCCATATTGATGGAGCCAGGCGTAAGAGATGGTCGACTGCGGCGCTTGGAATTCGTATGACCCGACATCGACCGTCCTGCCGACGACGCGCGGGTTCCCATCCAAATCCGATCCCGCAGGCGCAGCACCGTTGAAGCCGGCGTTGATGCACGGAGAACTGGGTTGGAGCCGGAAATCGCCGGCCGCTTGGTCCACGAAAAGTGGTGGATCAGAAAAGTTGCCCACGCCATCTGCTGGGAGGGGTGCCAGGCATGAGTAGTTGATGGTTCCTCCTGCATAGTTGGTTTCGTTCGCGTGAACAACATTGTGGTAGACAATGCAATTGTTGAGCACGCCGCCGGACGTGCCGCCGCCGTTATCAGCTGCGTTGGCACTGAGAGTGCAGTTGTTCAACGTGCTATTAGCCGCTCCGCCGCCCGCCCAGGCCCGGTTGTTGGAGAACAGACAGTTGTTCAAAGTGCCACCGGCCGCTCCGCCGCCGCGTTCGTAAGCCGAGTTACCGGTCAGTACACAGTCGGAAACCATGGCACTGGATGACGCGCACCAAACGCCACCGCCACTCTGCTCAGGTATGAAACCGCCCAAATGGTTGAACCGGCGCGTGGCTCCATTGGTGAGCGTAAAGCCCGTCAATGACGAGCCAGGACCCAGATAAACACAGCGAACGGCCAGGTCGCCATTGGTGGTGCCGGGGGCCGGTCGCCCTTCGATCACCGTTTTGTCAGGCCCGTTCACGCTCCGCACCGCCAGTGGTGTGGTCACTGCGAGGCGGTTGGAGCACCCGCCGGCCACACGGCCGCCTGTCCGGTAAACCCCATTGCTCACCAGCACCAGCGCACCTATCACCGAGGCCGCATCCACCGCGTCTTGAATGTTTGTCGCCGCGGTTGCCCAGGTTCGGTAGGGAGCCACCGGACTCGCATTTCTCTCGGCCACATAGTGCACCGGCTGTTTCAGGACCTGCACATCGAGCGTGGCGTTCGTTGCCCTCGAAAGACCTTCCTGATAGGCCCATAACGTTACTAAATAATTCCCCGATGCACTCCAACCGTGAGCGGCGTATGGCTGGTTGCTCACCACGGTTCCATCTCCGAAATCCCACCAACTGCCGCTGGTGGGCCCGTAAATCAGGGCACTGAACGTGACTTCGAACCTGGTGGCGACGTTGGTAAAGCTGGCGGCGATAGCGACGGTCAGCGGCACGGCGTTGGTGGCTGGGTGAAGCTCGTCGCAGCCGATGGATGGCGGATTAGCCCAGGCTTCTCCGTCCAGATCCACGCCGTTGACATAGGCGTAACTGCCGGCGCGCACGCAGGGAGAGGCCGCGCTCAAATGTGAAATGCTGGCTAACTGCGGCTCCTCAGTGATGTTGCCCATCCCCGTCGGAGGGAGTGGTGTTGTGCAGGAATAGTTGAAGATCCCGCCTAGATAGTTTGGGCTACCGATTAGCGTCACGTTATGATAAACGATGCAATTGTTCACCGTGCCAACACCCAGGCCATCGTAGTAGCCACCTCCAAACCACGAAGCGGTGTTGCCAACAAGCGTGCAGTTGTTGAGCGTTCCAGAATACGCGCCGCCGCCATAGCCGGCTGAATTGCTATCGATGGCGCAGCTGCCAAGGACACCGTCATAGGCGGCGCCGCCCAGAGAGGCGGAATTGCTGCTGAGCGTGCAGTTGTGCACGATGGCCAAATACGTCCCACCACCAGTATAGGCAACATTCATTGCGATGACGGAACCGGTGAGAATCGCCGAAGCCGCGCCGCCCCCTCCGCTCGCCGCGTTGTGGTCCAGCGTGCAGTTGTCCAGCGTGCCGGCAAAAACGCCGCCCCCCAGGTAGGCGGAATTGCCGCTAACTCGACAGGCTTGAAGGGTTCCAGCATAGGCGCCACCTCCGTTCCCATGCGCGGCATTCCCGACGATCACGCAGTTGGACACGACCACACTCGCGGAGGCGCACCAGACCCCACCGCCACTTTGATGCCGGTGGTCGTCGATGGCGTTGGTCAGCGTCGTCGCTCCGCCAGTCAACGTGAATCCGACTAACCTTGCCCCGTCCGTCAGGTAAACGCAGCGCATGGCATCGGCGCCATTGGTGCTGCCTGGAACCTGGTAACCTTTAATCACCGTCACAGCCGGCCCATTGACACTTCGCACGGTGATGGGCTTAACAACCGCCAGCCGGTTCGTCGTCTTCACCTCAGCGATCAGGCGCCCCCCGGTCTGATAAACCCCGTTGGTCACCACGATTTCATCGCCATCATCTGCCACGTCGACGGCCTCCTGGATCGTGCGCGCCGCACTGGCCCAGGTGAGATAGGGCGAAATCGGAGTGACGCTGTTCAGATTCACGAAGCGTTCCACCGCACCGACGTCGCCAGCTCCCACGTTCAGCCAGATCCAAGAGATGCCAATCGATAGGGCTGCCAGCTTCCGTGTTCCAGACCAGAAATCATGCATAGGCGCCTCCGGCTGCTTGCTGTTTCTGGCGACACCATGCACTTCCTGTACCACGACCCTTCTGAGGCCGCCGGCCTGGCAGGCATGCAAAAAACCTGTGCGATTCTCACGCCAAACGCGTGGAGTTGGTGCGGGCAGAACGGCATTGAGTTACCAGCGAGGCACTCCATCTTTTGCAAAGAATCGTGCTCGCCTTGCCGATCTGAGGCTCTGCCTCGTTAGAACGTGAAATTCAGTTGCACAAAAAGCCAATCGGCGTCGCGGGAGCCATGGGTGGGAGCGGACAGACTTTGCTCGATGTAATCGCCGTGGAAAAAGTGGCCGTAACCAGCTTCGAGTTGGGCGAAGCGTGTTACGGCCCAGCCGGCGATTACGTCCAATTCCGACCCGACGAAGTTGCTATAATTGGGGTTAACCCCATAGCCCGTGCCGGCCGTGGGCCCGGCGCCGCCGCGAGGGGTGCCGGCTGCGGTGTAGAAACTATCCGACGTGTCCGCCAGCCAGAAGAGATGTCCTTCCAGCGCCACACTGACCTGTGGGTGCGGTTTGAGTTGAAAAATGCCGCGGATATCATGGACGTTCTGCAGTGAAAAGAAGTCCATATACCCATAGAACTTATGGTTGGTGGGAAACAGATTCTCGAAGGTGCCATGTTTGCCGTCGGTGGGGTTGTCGTCGCCTGATCCATGGGCGTACTCGAGGCCCAGGCGCGGAGTGGCCCAGAAGTTGGTGAAGGTGTAACCACCTTGGGCCACCACGGCATACGCCTCGTGGTCGAGCCGACTGGTCGGCGCTCCCGCTCGGGTGTCGCGGAAGTTGCCAAGCTGCCCGATCAAATCCAGCGTGTAATCCCACGAACCGAGTTGCCCGGGTAATGATTTGAACCGAACGCCCAAGGTGTAGATATCGCGCGCGCTGGGTTGCGGCGCTTGTGGGTGAGGCTCAGCCGTGGCCGCCTGTGGCGAGGCGTTGCGCGAAAGGAAATACAAATCCACCGTGTGTTTCGGAATTTGCGTGGACGACGCGTAGAACCCCGAGAACCAATCATAATCGTTAGCCACATTGAAACGGCCATCCTCGGGGATGACCACGCGGCTGCTGAACAGGTCGACCCAGAACCATTCGTTCTGCCAGCGCAGCTTGGCCGCGTCGAACACGCGCCCAATATTGTTCCAGCCGTACGCGCCGATGATACGTTCCTCCCCGTAAATCAATTCCTGCCGGCCCACTTTCAACGATAACGGAAACTCCTTGTGATTGCCCACCGTGATATAGGCCTGATGCAGATCGATGGTGTCCGATTCCGGCCCATGACCCTCCTTGGGCACGGGCCCGGTGGAAGCGAAACGATCGTCATCTGCGGCCAGACTGCTGCGGCCTTCGACCAAGGCGCCCCACCATTTATCAGTGTAACCGGCCCGCACCCGCAAGCGCGACAGCAGGTAACTGTTGGAAACGTCCGCCCCATGATCCCGAAAATCGGCGGAGCCGGGCGTCCCGGCTATGCCGAATCCATCCTTGAATTCGTAACGCAACCGCAGAGAACCGCCAAAATCCCAACGCGCCATGTACGGATCATCCTGGCGCAGGTATTCGTTGAGAAACCCAGGAAACGGCTGCGGAGGTGGAGGCGGAGCGTATTGGGCCGAAGCGGTGGCCGCCACGCCCAAGGCGAGGGCGCGAACGATCATGCCGCGTGAAGTGGACGTCAGAGACCATGGATCAGGATGCAGGATCATGAGGGAATGGCGCGGAACAGATAGGTGGATGGTTTGCGATCGGCGGGCGAGCGGTCAAGTTGATTGACGAACCATAGATTGCCAGACAGATGCCAAGAACAAATCAGATCGGGTTTCGAAGGCCGTCCAGGGCGATGAGCCCGCCGGACGGGGGCGGGGGCGCGGGCGGTTCCTCGGCGGTCTCCGGCTTGGAGGGCAAAACCGCCCCCCGGCGATGCGCGCGTTCGTTCAGGAACGACATGAGATGTTCGCGCAGTTCGTAGTAAACCGGGTCCTCAAGCAAACGGCTGCGTTCGCGCGGGCGGGCGAAGGGGACCGCCAGGATCTCGCCGACCTCCGCTTCGGGTCCATCGGTCATGCACACCACGCGATCGGACAGGAACAACGCTTCATCGACATCGTGAGTGACCATCAACGCGGTGAGGGCGGTGCGCCGCCACAGACGGAGGAGGACCTGTTGAAGCTCGAGGCGGGTCAGCGTATCGAGCATGCCGAACGGTTCGTCCAGCAGGAGCATGCGCGGGGCGAGCGCAAACGCGCGGGCAATGCCGACGCGCTGGCGCATGCCTTGCGATAATTCATGGGGCCGCCGCTGCAGGCTGTCGCCCAGACCGACCACCGTGAGGTAATACTCGACGATCTGATGACGTTCTTCGGAGGTGGCCGTGTAGAATACCTGATCGACTCCCAGACGCACGTTCTCGTAGGCCGTCCGCCACGGCAATAAACAGGGCGATTGAAAGACCACCCCGCGATCCGGGCCGGGCCCAACCAGTTCTTTGCCGGCCAGAATGATGCCTCCTTCCGAAATCGGACTGAGCCCGGCGATCATCGAAAGCACCGTCGACTTCCCGCAACCGGAATGGCCGATGAGCGTGACAAATTCCCCTTTCTTGATCCGGAGGTTGAAGTTCTTCACGATCACCGCCCGGCCCCGCGCCGTCGGATAACTCTTGGCCAATCCGTCGATCACCAGATGCTCGCTCATGCCGGTTCAGCGATCTATCGCGTTAAAAAACTCTCCGGCGTGATGGCGATCTCTGGCTTTCTCACCCCTCACCCCGGCCCTCTCCCCGTTGAGGGGAGAGGGAGGGAGAAGCGGCGTTGGATTACATCGTGACGTTCTCACGCTTGATTTCCTGGCGCCGGATCGGACGGCGCCGGCCTCCGAGCAACGGGGGCGGCACGGACAAATCTTCCGGTTCGATGTCGGGCAAGACGAGCTTGCGAAAGACCTCCGTGTGCTGTGGTTGGCGGGTGCTGGCCAGGTAGTTGATCAGTTCCCCCCGGATCTCCTTGAACCGTGGCTCATGATTCAACGCGCGTCGATCCCGCGGGCGGGGCAGGTCCACCGTCCAGGTGGGGCCCAGGGTGGCGCCCGGCCCCGGAGTTAAGGGAATAATGCGGTCCGCCAAATAGATGCCTTCGTCCGGATCGTTGGTGATCAAGACCACCGTCTTGTGGGCCGTTTCCCAAATGCGCGAAATCTCATCCTGCAGGGTGGCGCGGGTGAGCGCATCGAGCGCGCCCAACGGCTCATCGAGCAGGAGCAGCAAGGGATCCATCGCCAGAGCGCGGGCAACACTGACCCGCTGGCGCATGCCACCGGAAAGTTCGCCCGGCCGCTGGTCGCGCGCTGCCACCAGGTTCACCAAACCGATGTGCTGATCGGCGTGCACCACCTTCTTCGCCGGTGACCAGTTGGGGAAACATTGATCGACCGCCAGGTAAATGTTCTCAAACACGGTCAGCCATGGGAGCAGTGAATAGTTCTGGAAAACCACGCCGCGGTCCGGGCCCGGTCCAGTGATGGGCAGGTCGTTCAACGTGATCGTTCCCGCGTCGGGCCGCACCAAACCGGCCAGCAACGAAATGAGGGTCGTCTTGCCCGACCCCGAATAACCGACGATGGCGACGAATTCACCTCGAGCCAGCGTCAGGTTCACGTCGCGCAGCACGTGCGTCGCCCCGAAACTTTTGCTGACCTGATTAACCGCCAGAAAAGGATTCATGCCGTCTTGAACCGACACTCCACCAGGCTCATCAGCCGGTCGAGGGCGAAGCCGACAAACCCGATCGTCAGAATGCACAGGATGATTCGGGAATAGTTCAGCGCGTTGTATTCCTGCCACAAGAATCCCCCCACCCCCGGGCGGCCGGTCAACATTTCCGCCGCGACGATGACCAGCCAGGCAATGCCCAGACTCAAGCGGAACCCGGTGAACATGTAAGGCAACGTGGCCGGCAACAGCACATGAAACAGCGTCTTGGCCCGCGACAACTTCAGCACGCGGGCCACATTCAGGTAATCTTGCGGGATCGAGCGCACGCCGACCGCTGTGTTCAACACCGTCGGCCACATCGCACAGATGGCAATGGTGAAGAGGGCGCCCAGTTCCGATGCTTGCTTGCCGGCGCCCAAAAACAGCACCAGCCCCAATGGCAACCAGGCCAGCGGCGAGACCGGACGCAACACCTGGATGATCGGATCAAAGATGCGCGTGAAGGTTTTTGATAACCCGAGCAGAAAACCGATCGGCGTGCCCACCAGCAACGCGATCGCATAACCTTTCATCACCAGCACCAGCGAATACCATGTGAAACGCAGAATCCCCTGGTCCATCTCCCCTCGCTTCTCGAACGGCCGCAGCAAATAGTCCTTGCTCTCCAGCCACGTCCGGCTCGGGGATGGCATCTCCTTGGCGACGGTCGAGCTGAGCAGTTGCCAGAAGCCCAACGCGATCAGGAAGCCAAGTAACGGAAGCAAGAGCCAACTGAGTTGCAGCTTGGCGAACAACTGTACTGCGCGGCGGAACGGCTTGGTCGTTGATTGGTTCATGCCTATGGGGGTCGATTTGGTGATCGCCTGTTCGCGCTGTTGGCTATCGGCTATCGGCTATTGGCTATCCTCCCTGGTTGAGGGCTCCCGATTCCCGGCTCGCTAACGAACCCTGAACCCATGGACCAACCACCCGACCGGAAACCGGGGAACCCTGAACCATAATGAGGATCACTCAAAACACCTAGGTCTTCATGCTATGCACCGCGAAACCCTTCGCATACGCTTCCAGATCCGCCTTGGGATCAAACTTGACCCCATCAAACAGCGTCCAGGGCGAATCATCCTGCCCGCCGTGGGCATAGCCGATCTCTTTCATGGCTTCGCTATAGAGGTCGGGCCGGACAACTTGTTGGGCGATCGCCTCGTAGTCGGGCGCGGCCGGCACCATGCCCCAACGCCGAAACTGCGTGAGCCACCACTTCACATAAGCCGGTTGCGGATAGTTGCAGTTGCGTTTGCTGAAGTGCATCGGAAACTCGTCGGTGACTGCGCGGCCATCTCCGTAATCCAGTCGGCCCAGCAAACGGCCCAGGATGATTTCCTTGTCGCAATTGATGTAATTGGGTTTGCTCACGATCGCACATTGTTCCGGGCGATGGTTGAGGTCATCGAGCCACACGCTGGCTTCCTGCAAACCTTTCAGCACCGCTTTGACGGTGCGCGGATTCTTTTCCGCGAATTCGAGGGCAAAGGCGCAGACTTTCTCCGGATGATCTTTCCAAATTTCCTGCGTGGTGACGGAGGTGAACCCGATCTTGTCGGCAATGGCGCGGGCGTTCCACGGTTCGCCCACGCAAAAGCCGTCCATCTTGCCGATGCGCATGTTGGCCACCATCTGCGCAGGCGGCACCGTGACGAAGGAAGTGTCCTTGTCCGGGTTGATGCCGCCGGCCGCCAGATAATAGCGGATCCACATGGCGTGGGTGCCGGGCGGAAAGGTCATCGCGAAGGTCAGCGGTTCCCCGAGCTTCTTGGCTTTGCCGACCATGGGATGGAGCGCCTTGGGATCGGCCGCCACCTTGCCTTTCCACTCTGCCTTCAGGGTGATGGCTTGTCCGTTGCGGTTGACCAGCCAGGGAATGATCATGGGCTTTTTGGGCGAGCCCAACAATCCCATGGTGGAGGCGATGGGCATGCCCAGCAGCATGTGGGTAAACTGATTATCACCAGTGGCCAAAGCGTCGCGAATGGCGGCCCAGTTGGCCCCTTTGGCAACGGTGACCTCCAGCCCCTGTTTCTTGAAGAAACCCTTCTCTACCCCAATCACAAACGGCGAACAATCCGTCAGGGCAATAATGCCGCACCGCAGGCGCGCGGTCTCAGGCGCATCGCTGGCGAAGACTGCGCCGATCCAACCGCGCGGAGTCCCGCCCAGAAGCGCGGTGACACTCAAGCCATGCAGGGAACGCTTCAGAAAACGGCGCCGGGTGCTCGTGACTGGACTGACTACGTTTCGCATTCGGCGGCTCCGGTGCAGGTGGCGTACCGCCTGGAGTCCGGCCGGACTAAAGAACGATGAGAATTCGTCGGTGGTTCGATGAATAAAATTTGAGCAACCGCCAACGGAGTTGAACCAACGAAGCCGACCACCCGGCGCAACCGGGCCGATTCGGGCGGCCAAAACAACCAGAGGGCAGGGGAGGTGACACGGCGTTGTGCCACTTTGGGCAAGCCGCCTGTTGGATTCTGCTCACCTTGCTCACAGGTAACTCAGCCACGCGTCGCGACGGCGACGCTTTAATTCGGCGAACCAACGGCACAGCGGGTAAAGCAAGAGCACCGCGATGATCCAGACCCCATACGTGACCGGCAGACCAAACCCGGCGTTGTCCGGCACCGGCGCGTGAGGATTGCCAGAGAGCCAATCGGCGTGGCCATAAACGATCAAACTCAACAACACGGCCATGGCGTGAAGCAGCGGCAGATGCAGCAGATAATAAAACAGCGGGACGCGTCCGAAAACCAGGAGCGGCTGGAGCAACCTCGGCGCCGGACCATCGATCCAGGCCAACACCAGCAGCGCCGGCCCCAACGTCATTAAGAGATAACACAGCGAGGGCGGATACTTGTGGCAATCGAGAAAAGCCAGAATGGTTTTGGTCAGCGATGCCTGAGCCGACCATGGCCTGAGGTCCCCATACCAGTTGGTCAAACGCAACAGCACGAAGCCCGCGCTCAGTCCGCCCCCAAGCCACCACAGCCAGCGGCGCCGGGTTTTCTGGTCCAACTCCATCAGCCCGCCGAAGCAGAATCCGGTCGCCATCACGCCGATCCATGGGATGAGCGGGTAACCGGCTCCGAAATGAAAACCGGGCAGAGCATTGAATTCGAACTGGCCTCCGGCATGCAGGATTTGCCAAAGCCAGTCCGCGCGTCCCCAACTGGCTGGCTTGATCGCGTCCAACGCGTTGTGCCCAACGATCATCATTAAGCCGAAGGCCAGGATGATCGGCCTGGGCAGATGGATCAAACCCGCCAGAATGATCATCGACCAGCCAATCGCCCAGATCACCAAAAACCAGTGGACATGCCAGTTGACGGCGAAGGTCCATCCGCACCATTGCACCCAGGTCAATTCCAACAGCACCAGCCAGAGGCCCCGCGAGACCAGAAACCAGGAGAGATCACTCTTGGTCTTGCCGCGGCCCATGGACAAAAATGCGCCTGCGCCCGCCAGGAAAACGAAGACCGGCGCGCAAAAATGTGTGATCCAGCGGGTGAAATAAAGCGGGAGCGTGGTGGTCGCCAGCGCCATGGGTTCGATGCCGTGCAACGCGCCGCGATGAAAGAAGTCCCGCGTGTGATCCAACGCCATCAACACCATCACCAAACCCCGCAATAAATCGATGGACTCCAGACGCGGCGCCCGCGTCGGCCACGCCGTGCGCGGCTCGGACTGCTCAGGGCTCGACGATGTTGTCGCCTGCTCCGGACTGGTCGGAGGTCTCATGCCTCGCGTCGGGCAAAAAGCGCGGTCGGCATGGCTTCGTCGGCTTCCGGAGGCGGACGGAGAGCGGCCGCGCGCAATTTCTTCAACACTTTCATCGGACTATCGGCCGCGCGACCGAGCCAATCGTGAAGACGTGTATACTCGGCGTAAAGCTGATCGTAGACCGCGCGGGTCTGGGCGTTGGGTTGATAGGTCTCGGCGCCCGGGCGGACCATCTTCTGGGCGGCAGCGTGCAGATCCGGATAAAGACCGGCGGCAACCGCCCCATGCATGGCCGCGCCCAGCGCGCAGGTCTGTGGAGAAGCTGCCATCCGGATGGGCCGGCCCGTGACGTCCGCGTAGATCTGCAGCAGAAGCGGATTCTTCTGCGCGAGGCCGCCGCAGGCATGCAAGGAATCGATGGCCACGCCTTTGCTGGTGAACGCCTCGATGATCTGGCGCGTGCCAAACGCCGTGGCTTCGATCAGCGCACGGTAAATTTCGTGCGGTCGTGTCCCCAGCGTGGCGCCCAGCAACAGTCCGCTCAGATTGGAATCCATCAGCACCGAACGACAGCCATTCCACCAATCGAGAGCCAACAACCCGCTTTCGCCGGGTTTGAGTTGGGCGGCCCGTTTCTCGAGCAGTTGATAGACGGTGGTGCGCGCTTTCCGGGCGTCCTCATGAACGGAAGCCGGCACCCCATGAGCCATGTACCAGGCGAACAAATCGCCCACGCCCGCCTGGCCGGCTTCATAACCCCAAAGTCCGGGAATCACCCCGTTTTCCACCACGCCGCACAGGCCTTCGACTTCGCGCCGTTGTTCGCTGAGCAGCAGGTGGCAGGTGGAGGTGCCCAGGATCATCACTAACTGGCCCGGGGTCGTGACCCCGCAAGCCGGCACCGCCACATGCGCATCGATGTTTCCCACGGCGACTGGCGTGCCCGCTCGTAATCCCATCCGCTTGGCCATCGGAGCGGTCAAGCCGCCCGCGTTGCTGCCCAGCGGCCATAATTCCGTGGCCAGCTTTTCCGTCACCACATTGGCCAACAACGGATGCAGGCCGAAGAAAAACTCCGTGCCCGGATACGTGTAAGCGCCGGTCGGGCCGCGTGGCGCACCTGCTGGAGCCGGCGCCGGCACCGCCTCGGGCGCCGCCGGATAAACCCACATCGCTTTGAAACCGGCGGCCGACACACAACGGCGCTCCTGGCCGGTCAACTGCCAGACGATCCAATCACCGGCCTCCAGGAAGCGGCCGGCCGTTTCGTAAACATCCCGCGCCTGATTGAGCGTCTCCAGAATCTTGGAGAAGAACCATTCGCTCGAGTAACGGCCGCCGTAGGCATTCAGGAAAAACTCGTTGGTCTCGCGGCCCAGTTCGTTGATGTAATCCGCTTCCGGTTGGGCGGCATGATGCTTCCAGAGCTTGACCCAGGCGTGGGGATTTCGGCGCCAACGTTTGTCCAGGCAGAGCGGAGTGCCGTCAGCCCTGGTGGGCAGCACCGTGCAGGAAGTAAAATCGGTGCCGATCCCCAGCACCTGATCGGCCCGCACACGCCCCTGCCGCAGCACCTTTGGAACCGCCTTGTGCAAGACGGCGAGGTAGTCGGCCGGATTCTGCAGCGCGGTGTCGGGCGGCAAGCGCGTGCGATCACCGGGCAGCGTTTCTTCGATCACCCCATCGCCATATTCATGCACCGCGGTGGCGATCTCCTCTCCGGTCTCCGCGTCCACCAGCAGGGCCCGCCCTGAGAGCGTCCCGAAATCGATGCCCAATACGCAGCGCCGGGCGGCGCGGCGTGGGGAACGGCTGCGAACACTGGCGCGGGCGCGAGCGCGGGCGGATTTCATGGCGCGCGAGTCTTGCAGAAGCTCGCTGCCTTGCCAATCGCCAATCGCCGAATAACCAATAGCCAATAGCCAACAACTAACAACTAACAACTAACAACTAACAACTAGCAACTAACAGCAGCAACCAACTCACAGGAACAGGTCATTGATTAGTTGCGCGCCAGGCGTGACGGCATAACCGTCGAAATTCTCCACCCCAGCCTGGCGCAACACCATTTCATCGATAAAAAAGTTGCCGGTGCATTCGCGGCTCGGGCGGGTCAGGATATGCCAGGCGGCGTCCGCCATCATCTCAGGACGACGCGCCTGGCGCAGGGCGGCCTCGCCGCCCAGCAGATTCTGGATGGCGGCCGTAGCGATAATGGTGCGCGGCCAAAGCGCATTGACGGCGACGCCCTTGAATTCCTCGGCCAGACCCAGAACGCACAGGCTCATTCCATATTTACTGAGCGTATAAGCCAGATGCGGCGCGAACCATTTGGGATCCAGATTCAATGGCGGTGATAGCGTGAGGATATGCGGGTTGGCGGCCTGGCGCAGATGCGGAAGGCAAGCCTGCGCACAGGCAAAGGTGGCTCGGACATTCACCTGTTGCATCAGATCGAACCGTTTGATCGGCGTGTCCAGCGTTGGGGTCAGGCTGATGGCGCTGGCGTTGTTGACGAGGACATCCAGACCGCCGAACGTCGCCACGGTTTGTTGCACGGCCTTCTCAATCTGCTCGGGAAACCGCACGTCCACGGCGCAGGCTAGGGCCCGGCCGCCGGCTGCCTCGATCTCGGCTGCCGCCGTGTGAATGGTGCCGGGCAGTTTGGGATGCGGCTCCGTGGTCTTGGCGGCGATGGCAACATTGGCGCCGTCCCGCGCGGCGCGCAGAGCGATGGCCTTGCCGATGCCCCGGCTGGCACCAGTAATAAACAGGGTCTTGCCGCGCAGGTCAGGCATGCCGCCAGCATCACGGAACCGGCGCGCGGAGAAAAGAGAATCCGGCTGCGGGCCGGCCGCTCATTTACGGCGGTGTAGTGCCGAAGTGGGCGGCGTGGGAAGCATAAGCCGCCGCATCGCTGAGCATGGCGTCGATGGCCGCGGCGATGGGCGCGACGGTGACTAAACCAGACAACACGACGCGATCGCCGATGTTGCTCTGCAACACGAAGGTGGGTCGTTGGGTGACTTGCAAGGCGTGAAACTCGGCTGTGGTCGCCTGGACACGCTTCTTGATCTCGGGGGATTTGGCCTTGGCGAGCAGAGCAGCCTCGGGGGCGCCGGCGGCTTGGGCGGCGATCGGTCCGGAGATTTCCCATTGACCCACGGGCAACCCCTCGCGCAACCCGGCGTGCGCCAGGGCCAGGCGCACGCGGTCGTCGGTCACGCCAAAATCCTTGGCAGCTTCGGCGAGGAAATTAGGGGCTTCGTATTCGCGCAGGCTCGGGTCGAACCAGCCGGAGTTGAGCATGAATGGCGAACGCACGATCGGGCCGCTGCGGCGATAAAACCAATCCGTCTGCTCGCGTGAGCGGGGCAGACCGGAAGGGTCCAGCAATGAAATCTTCCAACTAAACTCCAATTCATTGGCGTAACGCCTTTTGAGTTCGGCCCAGGCGGGCTCGGCCCAATAACACCACGAAGAAATGACTTCCAGATAGTAAGTGAGATGGATTTTCGCACTCGAGTTCACAAGCCCAATGCTGGGCAAGGTTGTTCCGATTTTCAATTTTCGATTACCGATTTCCAATGGGGCCGCAACCGAGAATTGGAAACATTGGAAACTGAAAACCGAGCATTGGCGATGGCTCCGCTTCATGGGTAGCAAACACCTGCACATGACGTGCACGCGCATTGGGGCCAGGAACCTGCTCCCTCTCCCCTCAACGGGGAGAGGGCCGGGGTGGGCAGCGGGCATAGACATGGGTGCCACTTTAGGCACACACATGGGTTACACTTTGCAGCTCTGAAGATCGTTATCCATCCACTGCCGCGAAGCGGCAGCACTT
>DATLUX010000285.1:0-26914 GCA_035577805.1 Verrucomicrobiia bacterium | reverse complement strand
CCCCGGCCCGGAATGAGAACAGCCGGGCGGGCGGGGGCTGGGCCTCGGGCACATGCCGCTCGAACAAGACGATGAAAGCAAACAGCATCGCCGCCAGACCGAGCAGGATCCAGGTTGGTTTCCAGTTCATCACTTAGCGTCGTCGCCGTAACCAGACCAGCGCGCCCAAGATCAACACCGCGCCGGGCATCGCCCCCAACAGCAGCCAACGGGCGCCGGACATCTGGGCGGCGGTCATCGTCAGCTTGTAATCGACGATGCGCTGGGCCGGCACGTTCACCAGCAATTCATCCCGCGCCAGCAGCCAGTTCACCGCGTAGCTGGCGAAGGGATGGTTGCCTTCGGTTTCCAGGTTGGCGTTGTTCAGGAAAAGTGAATCGCCCGCCACAATCATGCGGGTCGTGCCGCGTTCGGCGGTGACGTTGCGGACCCCGCCCTTTTCCACCGCCACCATTAGCGGCACATTGCCGCGCAAATCGCCCTCGGCGGGAACGATCACGCCGCCCGGACGAATATCAGTGATGATCCGGCCCTGCGGGCCCGTGTAAACCAGGGGGTCGACTTGCGGGGCCGAGGCGCCGTCCGCCGCAGTGGGTGACTTGTCGATCAGCCGTGGCAAGACCATGTAAAGTTGGTAGCCGTAAAGTTTTTTCACGACCGGATGTGAGCTGAAGCTGGACACCACCATGTCGCTCTTGTTTGCTTGGACGGCGTTTTTCTCATCCTGCACGACGTGCCGACCCACTGCCACTCCCCAGTCGGCGAGGGTGGCTTCGAGTCCAATCGATCGCGGCCAGGCCGCGTACGGGAAAAACAGCACCAACATGCGCCCGCCGTTCTTGAGGTAACGGTCGATCTTTTCGAGCACATCTTTTTGGAGAGCCGCGCGTGCGCCGGCCACGATCAGGAGGTTGCAATCGGGAGGCACCTCCGTGGGGCCGGCCAGGTTGAGTTTCTCGAACACCACGTTGTTTTCGCGCAGCACTCCGGCAAACTTTGAGTAACCCATCTGGCCTTCTTCGCTTTCGGGGTCGTGTTCCCCGTGTCCTTCCAGGAAGTAAGCCTTGGAAGAGCGGGGGTTGATCACGGTCATGATGGCGGAGGTGAATAAGAGTTCACCTTTGAAATGGGTTCGCCGGATTTCGCCCTGGCCGGACAGCAACGCTTGCATGTCCAGATCGGACAATTCACCCTGGTAAACATACTTGGGCGGGCGGCCCTGGCACTCGAAGATCACCATGTCCCGGTCCGTCCGGCCCAGCTTGCAGCGGGATTTGACCAATTCCGCCGCTCCAGGTTCCGTGTCGTAATCCACCGCATCGAGTTGGATCCGGTCATTGGTCAGTCGATAAATCTTGAGCAGGTTCCAGCAGAGTTCATAGAGCGGCTCTTCCCTGCGCATGTAGAGGGTGATTTTCACCGGGTTGGTCACTCCAGCCAACACCATTTGCGACAGTGGAGACAATTCAGCTTGCGCCTGCGCGGACCATGACCAGCGCGCGTGATGACGCGCCGCCAGATAGTTGGTCATGACTAACAGCGCCGCCACCGCGCTGATCATCAGGAAAAGATTCAGGCTGATGATCCACTTCCGGCTGCGGGAAAAGCTGGGAGGCGCCGCGTTGTTCATGTTACCGCCACCGGCGGCTTTCCACCGATTTCCAGGTCAGGAACAAGAAGAAGGCCGTCAAGGACAGGCTCATCACGACCGGGCGGCTATCGATAATGCCGTGCGCAAAATCGCGCATGTGCTCCATCAGCCCGAAATAACCCACCACGCGGCTTTGCCAGCTGGTTTGGGCTCCTACGGATTTCCCCAGAAAACTCACCATGAACAGGGCGATCCCCATGGCAAAGGTGACCATGGCGGAGATGATCTGGCTGCGCGTCAGCGCGGAAGCAAAGATCCCCAAGGACATATAAAGACAACCCAGGAGAAAAATACCCAGATAGGTGGTAGCCACGCTGCCGGGCTCGAAAGCGCTCGGGTCGTTGCTGTACAAACGCACGATCCAGATGCACGCCACCAGGGGTAGCCAGAGAATCAGATAAAACACCAGCGCACCCGTAAACTTGGCCAGCACAACCTGGGCGTCGCCGACCGGCGTCGTCATCAGCGTTTCATAGGTTCCGGTGGCTTTTTCCATGGCAAAGGAGCGCATCGTGATCAGCGGCGCCACGATCAATAACACCAGCCAAAAATACAGCGTCTCATAGAACAGTTGCGTTACCGGCACCGGCGTCGCCTCCGCATTCAAGCCCCGCAGCAGACTGGCGAAGCTGAAGCCAATCAGAAAAACAACCCCGGCAATGATGATGTAACCCGTCCAGGAAATGAAAAAAGAGCTGAGCTCCCGCCGCACCAATGTCAAGTAAGCGCGCACCCCTCAGGTCTCCTCTCCATCCGTGCGCGTGACACGCACGAAGATATCCTCCAGCGAATAACGGCTGCGGGAAAGTTCGCGCAGTTTCCAGCCGCGTTCGCAAGCCAGGGCATACACCTGCGGGCGCAGATCCACCCCCGGCCGGGCGGTCAGGGCACAACGCACGTACTCGCCTTCGGCGGCCGACAAATCGAACTGTTCCACCTCCGCCATCGATTCCCAGCAGGCATGCAGTTCGTCCTGCGGCGCCACGATCTCGGCGATGACCTGTCCGCCCTGGCTCATGATCTGTTGCAGGTTATCGGGTGTGTCATGGGCCAGGATCTCCCCTTCATGGAGGATCAACACCCGGTTGCACATCATTTCTACTTCCGGAAGAATGTGCGTCGAGATCAACACGGTGTGTTGGCCGCCCAGATCCTTGATCAGCTGGCGCACCGCCCGGATCTGGTTCGGGTCCAATCCGATGGTCGGTTCGTCCAGGATGATGAGTTGCGGCTGGTGCACGAGCGCATCCGCCAACCCCACCCGCTGCTGATACCCTTTGGATAAATGCCCGATGATGCGCTTTTGGACGTCCATGAGCCCGCACTGCTGCAGCACCAGGTCGATCCGTTCGCGAGCCACCGCCCGGCGCAAGCCCTTGAGGCTGGCCCGAAACTTCAGATATTCCCGCACCCGCATGTCGCGCAGGAGCGGATTGTTTTCGGGCATGTAACCGATGCAACGGCGCACTTCATCGGCTTGATGAAACACGTCGTAGCCCGCCACCCGCACGGTGCCGGTGGTGGCCGGCATAAAGCCGGACAGCACGCGCATGATCGTGCTCTTGCCCGCGCCGTTCCGGCCCAGTAACCCCACGATCTCCCCACGGGCCACTGTGAACGATACGCCAGCTACTGCGACCCGTCCCGGGTAGCGCTTGGTGAGGTTTTCCACCTCAATCATCCATCCGTTGTCCATGCCGCTGCGCGGATGGTAAGCACCCCGCAAGCCAGGGGCCAGCACAGAATAACGCCGGAAAATCGTTGAAACCTTCGCCGCTTTTGACAGTCATGAATCTGTCGCCAGCCATGAGCATTCCCACCCTGGTCATGCCCGGAAAGGTCGATCCAACCTTGGAGCCGAGGCCCAACCCCTTCGGCAGGCAGCCGCAACTTCGCTCGCGCCTGGCCAGGCGCCCTCTCCCACGATGACCACTATGAAACTGAAATCAGCTTTCCCGTTTTCCATCGGCCTGCTGGCGGCCGGGGCCATCCTGATCGCCCTCGTCCTGGGCCTCCCCCCAGGCGCCGCCAGCCGCGTGTCCGCACAGGATGCCCCCAAGCCCACCACCTCCGACACGCCCCCCGCTTCCGCATCCCCCAAGCCGAAGCTGACCCAGGAAGAACTGGAAGTGAAATTCAAAACCACCCTGACGAAGGCCACCTTGGCCGGACGCTGGTGCGGGATCAAGGACGGCAAACTGACGGCGGAAAAAGAGGATAAATACACCATTGTGAGCGTGAACAAGCTGGGCGGCGAGGCCTGGATCATCAACGCCCGAATCCAGTATGGAACCAAAGATTTTGTGGCGCCCATTCCCATCCTGGTGAAGTGGGCCGGCGACACCCCGGTGCTCACGCTGGACAATGTCGGGTTGCCAGGCGGCAACAGTTATTCGGCGCGCGTCTTGATCTACGATAAGACTTATGCGGGGACATGGTCCGGTGGCGATCATGGCGGCCTGTTGAACGGAGTGATCACCAACAGCCAGGAAACTGACAAAGAATAACCAGGAACCACTTTTGGATTATGACCACGACTGTGCGGTTCGACGTGAACGGCAAGACGCAGCGGATCACCACCGATCTCAAGCGCACCTTGCTGGAAGTGCTGCGCGAAGACCTTGGCCTGACCGGCGCCAAGTTCGGATGCGGCGAAGGGCAATGCCGCGCTTGCACGGTGTTGTTGGAAGGCAAAGCCGTGGCGGCTTGTCAAACCACGCTCGATGAAGTGGCGGGGCGCAAGGTGGAGACGATCGAAGGTTTGGCGCCGGCCGATGGACTTCATCCGGTGCAGGCGGCGTTCGTCGCGGAAGGCGCCATGCAATGCGGTTACTGCGTGCCCGGCATGATCATGGCAACGGTGGGCTTGCTCCGGCGCAATCCGCGTCCCACGCGTGAACAGATGGTGGCCGGGCTCAATGGCAACCTCTGCCGCTGCTGCGGCTACGTGAACGTTCTTAAAGCCGTGCAACGTGCCGCTCAGACTTTCCCGGAGGCTAAATGAAACGGTTTATATCCCCACCGGACTTGGAAACGCCCGAGCTCGAGTTTCCCGAGCCGGAACGTTATGAATTGCGCGAAGGGCCTTTCTATCATTTCGAGCTGAGCCGCCGCGAGTTTGTCGCCACCCTCGGCGCTGGACTGGTCCTGTCCGTAGCGGTGCCGTCGGGGCTGGCCCAGCGCGCGGGGCGCGGGGGTGGCGGAGGCGAACGCAGTGTGCCGCTGGCCCAACGCATGCACATCGGCGCCGACGGATTGATCACCGTGTTCACCAGCAAGGTCGAGGTCGGTCAAGGCGCCCGCACGCAACTGACTCAGGCTGTCGGTGAAGAACTCGAGGTGCCCGTCCAGCGGATCACCTTGGTCATGGCCGATACGGCCGGGCCGGACGATGGCGGCACCGCCGGCAGCCGCACCACGCCGGCCACCGTTCCGGCTTTGCGCAAGGCTGGCGCCGCCGCCCGCCAATTGCTTCTTGAAACGGCGGCCGCAACCTTCGAGGTGGACGCCAAGAGCCTTTCGGTGCGCGAAGGTCAAGTGGAGGGACTTCCATCCGGTAAACAGTTCAGCTACGCCGATCTCGCCTCCGGGAAACATGCCGACGCGCTGAAACGCGAACTGGCGCCGGGAGTCTCGGTCAAAGAAGTGGCCCGCTGGCGTCTGTTGGGGACGCCCGTGCCGCGGGTCGATGCGGCCGCCATCGTGACGGGCGCGCATCGATACCCGTCCGATGTCACCCGGCCGGGCATGCTCTATGCCCGGATGTTGCGGGCCCCTTCCTACGGCGCGCAGTTGCAGGACATCGACCTGGCGCCCGCCCGCGCTGTGGCCAGCGCGGTGGTGGTGCGAGATGGCGATTTCGTCGGGTTCGCGGCGCCCACCTCCATGGCCGCGGAGCAAGCACGTGCGGCGGCGGCCGCGACTGCCAAGTGGACCACGGCCACAACCACGGCGCCCTCGAGCGACGAACTCTCGGCGCATCTGCGGGCGCAGACGTCCGAGCGATCGCGTCCGGACAAACGGGGAACGCCGGAGGAAGCGTTCAAAACGGCAGCCAAGGTGTTGCGGGAGACTTACCACATTGCCTACATCCAGCACGCCCCCATGGAACCGCGGGCGGCCGTGGCGGAGTGGGTGGGCGAACAGTTGACGGTCTGGACCGGCAGCCAGCAGCCGGGGCGTGTGCGGCAGGATCTGGCGCAGAGCCTGCGCATCCCGGCTGAGCGCGTGCGCGTGATTGTGCCCGACACGGGGGGCGGTTTCGGCGGCAAACATTCCGGAGAAGCCGCGGTGGAGGCGGCTCGTCTGGCGCGTGAAGCGAATAAACCTGTCTCGATCCGCTGGACGCGCGAGGAGGAATTCACCTGGGCCTACTTCCGGCCGGGCGGCGTGATTGACGTCGGCGGCGGGTTGGACGACAAGGGCGCGCTGATCGCCTGGGAACACGTCAACTTCAATTCAGGGACGTCCGCCCTGGGCACGCCCTACGCCATCCCGAATGTCTCCACGGAATTCAAGAGTTGCAACCAACCGTTGCGGAGCGGCTCTTATCGAGCGCTGGCCTCGACCGCGAATGCGTTCGCGCGTGAATCGTTCATGGACGAACTGGCGGCCGCCGCGGGGGCAGACCCGTTGGAATTTCGGTTGCGCCATCTGCAGAACGATCGTTTACGCGCGGTGCTTGTGGCGGCAGCCGAACGGTTTGAGTGGCGCGCGCGATGGAAACCCGGCACCAGCCCGCGCTCGACCGGGTTTGGACTCGCGTGCGGGACCGAGAAAGGTTCCTACGTGGCTTGTTGTGCGCAGGTCGAGGTGAACGAAAGCGCCGGCACCTTTCGAGTGGTGAAAGTGGTCGAAGCCTTCGAGTGTGGCGCCATTCAAAATCCCGCCAACCTTAAGGCGCAAGTCGAGGGTTGCATCATCCAGGGATTGGGCGGCGCGCTGACCGAGGAGATGCGTTTTCGGGATGGCAAGATGTTGAACGCCAGTTTCAGCCGATACCGTGTCCCACGTTTCCGCGACGTGCCCGAGATCGAGACGTTGCTTGTCAATCGGCCTGACCTTCCCTCGACCGGCGCAGGCGAGACCCCCATCATCGGCATTGCTCCGGCCATTGCCAATGCCCTGTTTCACGCACAACAGACACGCCTTCGGTCGCTGCCGATTCGGAGCGAGAAATTCCGGGTGGTTTAGCCGCGGTCCGACAAGTCCGACGAGTCCGAGTGGTCCGCCCCGTGCGAGGGGTCCGACCACTTTGGCATGTATTTCCCGGGCCGTTTCACTTACAAGGAGCAGTCTATGCAAATGAGTTCGGTGCTCGCGCAGGCGCCCACGGAGGAGTCGTCCAGCCTGACAGTGCCGGGGGCCACCACGCCGTGGTCTGCCCGGGTCATGGTGTTGGCGGCGCTGTTCATCCTGGTGGGGATCGTCTGGGATATCTCCTGGCACTCGACGATCGGACGCGACACGTTTTGGACCCCGGCACATATCTGCATCCATATTGGCGGCAGCCTGGGTGGATTAGTGAGCGGCTGGCTAATTTTGCGGACGACCCTTGCGGAGTCGGCAGCGGACAAAGCGGCGGCGGTGCGGTTGTGGGGTTTTTATGGGCCGCTGGGGGCGTGGGTAACGGTGTGGGGCGCATTGGCGATGCTGACCAGTGCGCCGTTCGATGATTGGTGGCACAACGCTTATGGACTAGACGTGAAGATCCTGAGCCCGCCGCATTCCATCCTGGCGGCGGGAATGTTCTTTCACGTGGTGGGTGGGTTGCTGCTGGTGTTGGCCGTGCAGAACCGGTCTGAGGAAGCGTCAGGGGCGGCGACGGGCCGTTGGCTCTTCGCGTTGGCGGCCGGGATCAAGATCTGTTTGGCTACGATCATGGTCACGGAGGAGAGCCTGCCCAATCTGCAGCATTCGAGCGGGTTCTATCAGATTTCGTGCGGCCTTTACCCGTTCTACTTGGTGGCATTGGGACGCGCCTGCAAACTGGCCTGGCCCGCCACCACGATCGCCGGCATCTACATGGGGCTGATGTGCGCCGCGGTTTGGATCCTGCCGCTTTTTCCCGCGCAGCCGATGCTCGCGCCGATCTATAACCCGCTCAAACATATGGCGCCTCCGGCGTTCCCGTTGCTGCTGGTGGTGCCGGCTCTGGGCTTGGACCTGATCTTCCGTGCGGTGGGACGAGGCCGGGGTTTTAAACGGGATCTGCTCATCACCTTTTTATCCGGCACGGCGTTCACCGGACTTTTCCTCGCCGCGCAATGGAATTTTTCCAAATACCTGATCTCGCCCGAAGCGATGAACTGGTTCTTTGGCGGGTGCGGTTTCTTTACCTTTGCCGATGGGCCCGGGCCGGACTGGCATCAGTTTTGGAGAATGCAGAGCAGTCCATTAACTGCGGCTGGCGTGCGTACGGCTTGGGTGCTGGCAGTGGCTTCCAGTGGCATCGGCTTGGTGCTGGGGAATTGGCTGGCGAAAGTCCGGCGCTAAGACGATGGACCGTTTGACACAGCGCACGCCGGCAAGTTGGGCGAATTTAGGCACTGCCCCCCGAACAATGCGGTTTGGTGCGCGGTCCCGCATGTGGCGGGACCGCTTCATCGTCCGTCGGCTCGAGGACCAAGGAACTACCCAACGCTTCCTCCGATCCCCATCTCGAAGCGGCCTAAAGGCCGCGATCCCGGTGGCAGTATCCGAATGCACGCCGGCAAGTTGGCGAAAGCCCAGGCGACTTCTCTGGATCGGCCTGCTCGGGTTATGCTTGGCACCGGTCTTGGCCTACGGCCATATCGGCACTCAAAATGTCGTCCTCGAATCTTCCCAGCCGCCCAATCCGGTCCGAGTGATCATTCGTCCCCCGGGAGTCGTGCCGGGCCTGGCCGACATCGACGTGCGTGTGCTCACCAATGGGGTTCGGCGCGTGACGGTGTTGCCGGTGCATTGGCGGGCCGGGTTAGCGGGAGCACCGCCGCCCGATCTGGCTCGACCGGTGCCTGGAGACAACGAGTTGTATCATGCCCAGCTCTGGTTGATGGCGCGCGGGGCCTACAGCGTGCATGTGAAGGTGGAAACGGCGCACGGCACCAACACGGTGATCGTGCCGGTCAATTCGCTGGCAACCACGCGCCTCGGCATGACGAACAATCTGGTCGGCGTCCTCATCGGCCTGGGCTTGCTCTTGTTCGCTTTGGGCATTTCCATCGTTGGGGCAGCCGTGCGCGAAAGTATTTTGAAGCCCGGCGTCACGGCGTCGCCCCGCCGCGTTTGGTGGGGCCGGGCGTCCGTGGGAATCGCCGGCGTGCTCTTGGCGCTCGCGTTGGAACGGGGGCATGCCTGGTGGAAAGCCGAGGACGCCGATTATCGCCACAACGGGTTGCATCAGCCGGTGGCCTGCCAGGGCGTGGTGGTGAACGAAGGAAATCAGCGCCTGCTCCGGATCAATATTCAGACCAATGAAGGCCGAGCCAGCTGGTCGAGTCTGGTTCCCGATCACGGAAAGCTGATGCATGTGTTCCTGATGCGCGAACCGCAACTGGACGTGCTGGCGCATCTGCATCCGGCTCGCCGCAGTCGCGTTCAGTTTGAGGCCGTCCTGCCGCCGATGCCGGCGGGAGATTACCGGCTTTACGCGGATGTCACGCACGAGACTGCATTCTCCCAGACGTTGACGACCCTGGCGCAGGTGCCTTCCATTCCTGTCCCGCCCGGATCGCCGGCTGGCTCCGGCGTCGCGGCCGACCCGGACGATTCCTGGTTTCAAGGCCGACCCGTGGAAGGCGGGAACGAGAGTCAGATGGGGGGAGGTTGGATCATGAAATGGGACAGGCCGCCCTCGCTGGGAGTAAGGCGGGAAACCACTTTACGTTTTCAAGTGCTGCAACCGGATGGCGGTCTGGCTCGGCTGGAACCTTACGTGGGCATGCTTGGACACGCGGCCATCCGCCGAGAGGACGGGTCGGTCTTCACTCATCTGCATCCTGCGGGCAGCGTATCCCTGGCGGCGCAGCAGGTGTTTCAGATCCGGGCCGGCGATCACGCCCCCAAACGCATCACGCCCGAGATGATGGAGAAGTATTGTCTACCGCCGACCGGCGATTCGCTGCAGCAACCCCTGTCGTTTCCCTACGAGTTCCCGCAGCCGGGCCGGTATCTGATTTGGGTTCAAGTCAAGGCAGCCGGCCAGGCGCGCACCGGTGTGTTTGCCGGCACGGTGGAGAATTCATCGAAATGATGGTTGAGCCGATAACTCAGTTGCTGCGGCGGGCCGGGCCTGACATCTTTTAGGCCGCAAGACACGCCGCACAGACGCAGCCACATACATGTCGAACAACATCGTCCTGGACCAGGTTAGCGAAGATCGCTGGAAACAAGCCCAACAATGGGAAGAACAGCATTGGATCGGCGCCCAGAAAGCGCGCGCGCGTTTCGGCAAAAACCATCTCTGGCGCGTGTTATCCTGGTTCGGGTTGGTGCCCAAGCATCGGGGCGATGATTGGAACCTCTGGTGGAAGATAAAATTCAGGAACTACGAGTTCCTGCCCGCCCGGGTTGAGAACGCGCTGGAAGTTGGTTGCGGTCCGTATACCAACCTGCGCCTCATGCTGGATCGTTGCCGGCCGGCGCACGTGGTCCTTTCCGACCCCCTCATCCGCACCTACGTGAAGTTTAAGCTCACTTTTGTTGCGGAAATGTATCGTGACGCCGCCTGCATTCTGGATGATCATCCGTTGGAAGAATTGCCGTTCGCCGAGAATTATTTTGACCTGGTGATCATGATCAACGTCCTGGATCACGTTCGCGACGCCCGCCAATGTATGATCAACCTGCTCCGGGTGCTTAAACCAGGCGGCATTCTGATCCTGGGCCAGGACTTGAGCAACGATGATGACCAGGAGGCCCTGCGCCGCGACCGGGGCGCCGTCGGGCATCCCATTAAACTCGATGACGCCTGGTTCAACACGTATCTCGGCCAAGGACTCAGCCCAATCCTTCAGGAAGTGCTGGCCCGCGCCCAAGGACGGGACCCAAATCAACATTACGCCACGCTCGTTTACGCCGGACGCAAGCAGTGAACATAACGCAGGGAATGAGGGTGATCGATCGCGTGCGTCTGCGTTGGGCCATGCTGGTGTTCCTGGCTTCTGGCGCTCATTCCGTCGGGGCGGCCGACCGGACGTTCGCCGAACGGTTGGGATGGAAACCCGGCACCGTGGTGCTGCTGCTGCACGTCGACGACGTGGGCATGTCGCGTTCATCGAACCTGGGCGCGATCGAAAGCCATGGAGCGGGGCGTGGCCACCTCCTGGGCCGTCATGATGCCCTGCCCGTGGGTGCCCGATATCGCCGGGTATCTCAGAGAACATCCCGACATCGACAGCGGTCTGCATTTGACCCTGACTTCCGAATGGGTTTCCTATCGCTGGGGGCCGCTGGCGGGCAAGAGCCAGGTGCCAGGATTGGTCGATCCGGAAGGATGTCTGTGGAGCAACGTGGCCGGAGTCGTCGCACGCGCCACCCCCGATGAAGTCGAACGCGAGATCCGAGCCCAGATCGATCGCGCGGAAACACTGGGCATCCCCATCACTCATCTCGATTCCCACATGGGAACCTTGTTCGCCCGGCCGGATTACTTTGAACGTTATGCCCGGGTCGGCCTCGAGAAAAAGATCCCTATCCTCGCGGTGGGCGGTCACGCCACCTTTGCGACCCGGGAGAATCCGCAGGCCACGCAGGGCCTGCGCGAGTGGATCCCCAAGATTTGGAAGGCCGGCCTGCCCGTTCTGGATGATCTGCACACCGAGTCTTATGGATGGAAGCCGCCCGAGAAAACAGAGCGCTTGCTGCAATTACTCGATGAACTAAAGCCCGGAATTACCGAGATCCTGTTTCACGCCTCTCGACCAACGGAGGATTTCCCAGCTATCACCGGATCCAGCGAATCCCGACGCGCCGACCTCCTCGCCTTGACTGACCCTCGCGTCAAAGCGCGCCTGCGCGAACGAGGAATTCAGTTGAGCACCTGGAAGGAACTGAAAGCCCGCCGCGACCGAGCGATCGACCCTGGGCCTTGAGTGGACTGTAGCGGCGGTCTGCGACCGCCGACTTTCCGAGCTAAAGCTAATTCTCGTGGTGCGGCGGTTATAGACCGCCGCTACAGCAGTCGGCACGCGCTCCAATCAAGCAGGCGGAGACTTGGCCGGCTATGGCAACCGGCCAGAGAAAGAATGGGCGTGCGCGAACCATTCCCTCCCAAGTCTCCGCCTACTCCAACCACAGAACAACCAAACACAACGCACTGAGTTAATTCGATCAGCAGCGGGGGTGCCATTATGATCAGAGCCTCGTTGCCTGGATGCTGGATGCTGGATGCTAGATACTTGTTGCTTGTTCCTGGTTGCTGGTTTCCGGTTGTCCACGAACTGGACATCCGTGATCTGGGCAAGAATGTCTCGAACGTGGAAGCGCTGGTGGCTCTCGGCGCTGAAAGCGGAGCAGCCGAGCATCCAACATCGAGCAACCAGCAACCAGCAACGAGCAACCAGCAACCAGCAACCAGCAACCAGAAAGCCTCTCACCGTTTGAGGAGGCTCTTGTAGATGTCGCGGCAGCGTTCGCCCACTTGTCGCCAGGAGAGTGGACGCGGGGGGATGGGCAATTCCGGGGCGTGATCGTAAAAGTGACGCAGGATCGCCGCGGTCTGCGCGCGTGAGCCCACCGGGCAATAGCTGGCCTTGTCTTCGAAGGTGCAACGGGCCCAAGGCAGATCACTCAGCAAAAGCGGACAACCACAAGCAGCGGCTTCGAGCGCAGAGAGGCTTAAGCTTTCAAAGGCGCTTAACAGAACGAATCCTCTGGCTTGGTGATAGGCTTCCACCATCTGGTTGCGATCATGGATCGGCCCTTCATAACGAATCCATTCGGAATGTTTCTGGACGTACTGCACGCAACGTTGCGCGTACGGATCGTCCGGGGCGAAGGGCCGGCCGATTAACCAGAGTGGGCGTTGGGCCGCGACGGCCGCTTCCGCCAATTCGAGCGTGCGTTTGACGGATGTGAGCGTCGCCGTACAAACCAGCCAGCGGCCCCGACGGATCTCGCGTCCCTGAAAGAAGACATCCTCCACGCCATTAGGCACGCAGTGAACGCGTTGGCGCGGGGCATCGAACATCTCTCTCATCAATTGCGCTTCCCAGGGGGTCATCGCAAAACAAGCGTCCACCAGGCGAAACGATTCCCAGCCCAGCCGCAGTGTTAATTCGCCGCCCAACATTTTTTCTGCGGCGGTTTTGATGACCTTTTGCACACGGCGCGTGGAGGTGGGACGCGCCCCCAGGCTGCCCAGAAAATCGGCGAGAACCACCTTGATCCCCTTTTCCCTGGCCATCTTGACGTAAAGCGGCCAGGGACGTCCGAAGTAATGAATGATGTCTCCACGCTGATGCTCGTCCCACCAGCGCAGGAATTCCACCTGCACGCCGATGGATTCCAGGGCGGCTTTGGTTTGTTCGATTTGGATCTGGGCACCGCCGTGGCCAAGCAGGAATGGCAACGTGTGATCGAAAAGCACCTTCATGCCGGAGGCTTCAGCAGTTTCAGGGCGCGACTTACGATCTCATCGACCGTTTCCAGTCGGCCTACCCCTTCGTAGCCGCAGGACAGCAGACCGGCATCCGGACCGACCACTTGCACTCCGCGCGCGGTGAGCGTAGCCAGATTTTGCTGGGTCGCGGGATGTTGCCACATCTTGCCATTCATGGCGGGGGCGATGAGGACGCGCGCCCGCGGATTCAAGGCCAGCGCGATGCAAGTCAACGCGTCATCCGCCAGGCCGTGCGCCATCTTGGCCATGACGTTGGCGGTGGCGGGCGCCACCAACAACAAATCCGCCGCATCGGCCAGGGTGATGTGCGTCGGCTTCCAGCCCTCTTCTTCATCATACAAGTCCGTCACCACGGGATGCCGCGAGAGAGTCTTGAATGGCAATGGCGTAATGAACCGCAGCGCGTCCGCCGTCATTACCACATGCACGTCGCAGTCTTGTTTGGTCAACAAACTGGCCACATCCACCGCCTTGTGGGCGGCGATGGAGCCAGTCACGCCCAGGACGATCGTTGGGGGTTTAGGATTCACGATTCAGGTTGAGGCTTATTCCAACGGCGGCAATTGGGCGCGGCCCTGGCGCATCTGTTCGGCATCCAGGATCGCCGCCAGGCGCCGGGCATCTTCTGCGACGGTCGAGCTGACGATGAGATAATCGAAATGTTTCCACTGCGCAATTTCGTGGCGGGCCACCCCGAGGCGTTTGGCGATGGCCCCCGGCGAGTCCTGGCCGCGGCGGCGCAGGCGTTCCTCCAGGACAGCCAATGACGGCGGCGTGAGGAAGACCATCACCAGCGCGCGCTTTAGTTCCTGATCGGCTTCGGCATGTTCGCGGATGGCTGCCGCCCCTTGCACATCCACGATCAACAGCACGTCTTTGCCGGCTCGAAGTTTTCCCAGCACCTCGGATTTCAAAGTGCCGTAGCTATTGCCGTGCACCGTGGCGTGCTCGAGAAAGTTGCCGGCCTGCACCCGTTTCAGGAACGTGCCCGCGTCCAGAAAATAATAGTCCACGCCTTCCTTTTCGCCCGGACGGGGTTCGCGAGTCGTGCAGGTGACCGCGCGGCTCATCCATGGGCGGGCCGCCAGGGTGCGTTCGCCCATGGTGGTTTTGCCGGCGCCGGACGGAGCCGAGATCACCACCAGCAGAGGCGAGGAGGAGGAGGAGGGAGGAAGTGGAGTCTTGGGACTGGGTTTGGCCATGGATTGCTGCGCCCGGGATCACTCTACGTTTTGGGCCTGCTCCCGGAATTTCTCCAACTCAGCTTTGAGGATGACCACTTCCCGGGAGATGGTGCTGTCGTTGGCTTTGGAGCCGATGGTGTTAATCTCTCGATTCATTTCCTGAGCCAGGAAATCGAGCGTGCGTCCCACCGGTTCGGTGGACTTCATACAATCGTCGAACTGCTGAAAATGGCTCTGCAAACGCGTGAGTTCCTCGCTGATATCCGAGCGGTCGGCAAACAGCACGACTTCCCGCAAGACGCGTTCCTCATCGATTTGCAACTCGGCCAGACCCGCGCTGCGGATGCGTTCCACCAATTGTTCCCGGTAACGATGTTGCACCGTGGGCGCCTCCTTGCGGATGCGGGCGACGGCCTTGCGCATGATCATGATTCGTTCGGACAGGTCGCGTTTCAGATGCGCGCCTTCGCGGGCCCGCATCTTGAGGAGCATGGTCAATCCCTGGCCGAGCGCCTTTTGCACGGCCGGCCAGAGGGCTTCCGCATCGCTCACCGCCGAATCGGCTTCCAGGACGCCCGGCGCCCTCACCAATAGATCGAGCGTCAGGTTGCCTTCCAGGTGCAATTCCGTCGCGAGCTTGCGCAGTTCACGCACATACGATGCCGCCAAGGCCCGGTTGACCTGCACGCGTCCGGCCTCCTTGCCGTCCGCAGCATGCAATGTCACCCGCGTGGTCAGCCGCCCGCGCGCCACCCGGCGGTTGATCTCATCACGCATCTGCGCCTCCAGCACCTCCAGCTCCCGGGGCAGACTGATCGAAAGCTCGCTTTGTTTGCGGTTTACCGAACTGAGCTCAACCGTGACCTTAAACCCGTTCTGGGAACATTCGCCCCATCCGTAGCCGGTCATCGATTTCATGTGCGCGGCAATATGAGAAAGACGGGTGCAAATGTCGATGCGGTTTCTGAAGCTGAAGCGGCGCGCGGTCTATGTTCCTGTTTAGCCTTTGGCACGCCGTGCCGGCGCGTGGTTGGGCAGGAGATGGGCGCGTGTTGGCAGCGGGAGCTGGGAGGTGGCAAGGGAATTTTGGGCAAGGGAATTTCCGGAACCGGCATGGTTGCATCGAGAACTGTTTTTTTGAATAGAAGTTAAAAGGGCCGCCATTCCCTTGCCCCCAATTCCCTTGCCCAACCCCGGCAGCTTTGGTCGCTCACGGCGCGCTCGGCACTGGCTCGCTTTGCCGGCGGGTCAACCAGCCGGCCAGCCAGGTTTCCAGCAGCAAGACGGCCAAGGCGGACACGATCAGCCAACGCCAGAGTTTTTGGCGTTGCTCCAGTTCCATGGCCTGCAGGCGCACTTTTTTTTGCAATTCGCGTTGGATCTGTTCGGGCGACGAGGGATGCAGAGGCAGCCGGAGCCGTTCCAGTTCCTCCAACGGCAGCGGCGCGGTGCGGCTTTCGGAAGGGTCGCGGTTCACCGCAAACCGGAGAGTGTTGGTCGCGGTGCTGACGGTATAGACGCCGGGCAGATCCGTTTCCAGGAAACGCCCACCCCCGGGCACCTTCACTTCGCTGTTATCCGGTTTATGCACGAGGAACGTTTGGGCCGCGTTGGTGGCCGGCAACGCGACTGGATCCCCGACCACATACTGGGCGAACTGGGCTTTCACGCCGCCGCTCAGATCCAGAAGCGCGTAAAGGAACGGAACGAACTTCGAGGAGAGCGCGAGCTGGCTATCGTCAGGCTGCCAGCCCGAGGACAGGACAAACAACAAGCCTTTTCCCACCGGCACTTGCAGCAAAGCGGGATCACCCTGGTCAAAGCGCGCCAGCACCTTCGCGCCTTTGAAATCGTCGGCGTTCAGCCGACGATGTTTCCAGAAATGGATCTTGGTGAAATCGCTGAAACGCGGGTCGGCAAACGAGGCAAAGAGGGGATGATCGAAGGCGACTTGGCCAAGCAACGCGTAGTTGGCGCCCTTGGCTTCTTCCGCCGGCAAGGTGCCCTGGCCCATCAACTCCGCCAAAACCGGCGCTCCGCCTGCTGACTTGAGCACGAACAAAAGCGGTTTGCCCAGGTTCAGGAATGTTCGGGCTGCCTGCAGGCCGTCTCCTCTCAGGCTGTCGGTCGCGATGCTCAGGGGCGCGGCATAAAGATCTTCGGGAGGCACGGGCCCTTGGCCGGGACGATGGATGATCTGAATCGATTGCCGGCGCGTTTCAGGAAAAGCGCGTAGCAAATAATACAACAATTGGCCGGTGTCCTTTTCCGTATCATCGCCGAGAAACAGGACTCGGACCTGTTCCGGCTTGGGATTCACCACATAGATCCGGTTGTCGAAATCCTGGTCGTCTCCGGTGAGCTGCAACATTTCCAAGTCATTGGCAGCGGCCGGACGCGGCACGGTCAACACCCGGCTTTGTCCGGGCGGCACGTAAACGTCCAGCGCTGGGGCCACGAATCCTTTCGCGCTCTCCGAACGGATCCAGCCCAACTGGAATTGCTCGCGTTTGGCGTCCCCGGAGTTGCTGACCCGGACCCGGATTTCGCCGTCGTGCTTGGCATCGGACGAGTCGTCCTTTTCGAGCAACAATTGGAGGCCGGCATTGGAAGGTCGTTTGGCTTTGACAGGTTCGAGCACGATTTCCAGGCCGCGCGGCCACTCGAAGCCTTGCAGGCCATCGAGGTGCATCCCTTCCTGCAGATCGGTGATGAGCACCACTTGTCGCGGAGCGGTGGCGGGTGTGCGCTGGGTTCTGCCCGCGTTTTCCTCCAATTGTTCCGTCACGGCCAGCAGGCCGCGGCCCAAGTGCGTGCCGGACCAGCAGGGTTGGGCTGATTGCAAACGCTGCAACGCCAAAGGAACCCGATCGCCGACGGGCGCCGCCGTCCATTGCTCAAAACTCATCAAGGGACGCGCGGTCTGGTCCAGCAGGAACAGACCCACGGTATCGGCGGCGGTGACCTGTTTGAGAACCTGGCGGGCGCGGTCGCGGGCGTCGGCCCAGAGATTGTCACGGCGCATGCTGGCGCTGGCGTCCACCAGCACCGCGATGCGTCGACCTTGTCCGGCCCCATCGTCCGGAACAGGTCTTTCCAGGAGCGGCCGCGCGAAGCCGAGGGCCAGCAGGCATAAGACCAGACAACGTAAAAGCAACAGAAACAGGTTCTCGAGCCGGCTGGAGCGCGTCACCCGCGGCGGCGTCGGCTGCAGGAACATCAACGAGCTGAAGGGCATCTTCTCCCGCGAAGTGCGCCGGATCAGATGGAAGAGGATGGGAGCCGCTACGGCCAAAGCGCCGATCAAAAACAGTGGAGCCAGAAAACTCATGAACACAAGCCGCCGCAGCGACCCGCAGAGTTAAGCGGAGAACATCAGGACAGGCAAGGGCGCGCCTGTAATTCCACATGCTTTTCCTTGAGCAGCAGGGCCAGATGCTTGCGGAGCTTATGGCGGGCGCGGAAAGCCCGGACTTTGATTAACGACAGGTTCCAACCCGTAATCCCTCGGATCTCTTCGACGGAGCGACCTTCCATGTGCAGCAGCGTCACGACCAGGCGATCGGCGGGCTGAAGGCGGGCCAGCAACTTGTTGACCAAATCGCGGGCGCCCACACTGTGGCTGGCATCCAGGTCATCCGTGGTCGCGGCCAGGGAACGGATCACATGTTCCTCCTCCTCGGTCAGGTCGGCCCACCGCAGCTCCGGCCGGATTCGCTCCGCCTGCAGGGCGTTGAGACAGGTATTGACGGCAATCCGCGACACCCAATGAGCTAACGGCACGGTGCCGGAGAACTGGTCCAGCTTGGCGAATACCTTTACAAAGATCATCTGCACCAGATCCTCTTCGCTGGTGCGCCGGGGCAGATGTCCCCGCACGATGCTGATCACCAGCGGGTAAAGATGATTGAGCAGCACGCGCGCTGCATCGTCGTCCCCTTGCTGGACGCGTTGCAGGCATACGGTCACGTCCACGAAATCGTCGCGCGGACGTGCTTCTGTGACTGCTTCAAGCACAAGACCTGGGCGTGATAGGCCAGGGGTGGTCATGTTGGCCGCCGACACGGGGGTAGGCAAGCGCTTAGCTTGACCAACTCGCGCCCCTCGGCATTCGACATTTTAGGCATCGGCCTGCCTGCATTTGCTGGTCCCGGGCCTTTCTCTACGGTTGCAACCCGCTTGCGCCCGGGTAGCCTCGGGGCATGCAGAACGATCATTCTGTAGCCGCCCATTGGTCCGGAGCCTTCGATGAGGCCCAATTCAGTGCGTGGGCCGAAAAGATGCGGAAGCAGCTGAAAAGCCCCCGGGTGGATCTCGGTCTGGTCTTTTTGGGGCCCAAATACGTCGATATCGCTGCCCAAGTCCTCGAGATTATCCGGGTCCGCGCTGAGGTTCCGCTTCTGGCCGGATGTTCCAGCGCCAGCTTGATTGCGGGGAGTGAAGAGATCGAAGCAGATGCCGGCCTGGTCCTGGGTCTTTACTCGTTGCCTGGGGCGGAACTGCGCGGGATGCGTTTTACTCAACAGCAATTGGATGAATCGAGCGGCCCGGCTTATTGGCACCAGGAAAACGAAGTGACGCCCGACCGGACCAACGGCTGGCTTTGTTTCGCTGATCCGTATCACCTAGATTGCGAAACCTGGCTGCGCAGCTGGAACGAAGCGTACCCGCGCAAACCCATCCTCGGCGGGTTGGCCAGCAACGACGGTTCGTCCGAGTCCACCCAGGTTTATCTGAACGGCGACGTGTTCGAGGATGGCGGCATTGCCCTCTCGGTTGGCGGCCGCATCGAGCTGGCCGGCATGATCTCCCAAGGCTGCACGCCCATCGGTGATACCTGGACCATCACCCGCGCCGAACGCAATCTCATCCGTGAGATCGGGAATCGGCCCGCTTACGAAGTCTTGGCCGAAACCTTCGCCCAACTTACCCCCGAACAACAAAAGCAAGCCCAGGGCAATCTCTTCGTCGGTCTGGTGGTCAATGAATACATGGAGGAATTTCAGCGGGGCGATTTTCTCATCCGCAACCTGATTGGTGTGGATCCCAACAGCGGCACGATCGGCATCGGCGCTTACCCGCGTCCAGGACAAACCATGCAATTCCAATGTCGCCTGGCCTCGGCTGGGACGGAGGATCTGGAGGCATTGCTGGCTCGGGCCGAGAAACAAATCGGGAAACGCCGCATCTATGGGGGTTGCCTGTGCAGTTGCAACGGACGCGGCCGGCGGTTGTTTGGCCAACCCAGCCATGACGCCCGGCATGTGCAGGAACACCTGGGTCCGCTCGGTCTGGCCGGATTTTTCTGCAACGGCGAACTGGGACCAGTGGGCGAAAGGAATTTTCTGCACGGTTATACCGCGTCGCTGGCGTTGTTCGTGGACAAACAGCCCGCCGCCCAGCCTTCCTAACGAGGCGGGGCCTCAGACCTGCAAGGCAAGGGCGGTTCTTTGCAAGATCGAACGGCTTGGAGTGCCTTGCCGCTCTGAGGTCCCGCCTCGTTAGAGGGTTTGGCTTCGCCAAACCAAGATCGATCGCACCTTCCATAGTGTGAGTTCGGTTGGGCTTCGCTCGATTCAAGAACGCTTTGAATGCCTATTGCGCATGGAAACTAGCCGCTTGAAAACTTGATCTACTCACCCCTTCTTTTCAGATTCAAGGACTCCACGACCCACATTTCCACTTCCCGCTCGGCGGGCTGCAGGTCGAACCCGATCTGTTCCTCCAACGCGTTCTGGAGCTGAGTCAAGTTCGGTTGATCCGCGCCGAGTTCCGGGGTGTTCAACAGGAAATCGAACCGGCCCTGCAGCCCGGTCTCGTCTACGATCGGCTTGCGCACGACGCGCTCCAACGAACGAGCCAGCACGCTCACGGTTGCGCTTTGGAAAAATAATTCCCCGTCACTGACGCGGACGTTGGCTGGGCCGGCTTCGGGGGCAGGATTGCGCCCGCCGAATTGGCCAACGCGCGACTTCAGGAGATAAACTGGCTCCGTCCTTTTTACTAGTCGGGCAGTAAGCCCCAGTTGCTCGCGCAAGGTATTCTGCAACGCTTCCTGTTGTCCCGAATTCAGACTTATGACGTAACTATAACGCTCGGTCGGCAGGGACACGCCTGGCTTCGGGCGCACCCTGCTTTCACTGGTGCCGTAGGCCGCCGCCAGGAGTTGTTCGATCCTGACGCCCCGTCCCATGATGCGTCCGTTCATGGTGATGGCACCATGATGTTCCCCTGGTGTCCGCGTCGGCCGCACATAGACATAAGGAGGCGCTGTGCTGAGCGCGCGTGCATTCATGCTCTCGATCAGACGCAGAATGGCCGCTTCGTCCTGGTCCGTTAACGATGGCCGGCCGCCAGCCGGGCTGCGGTTGTGTTGAATAACCAAATTGGTGGCGCCACCGACGGCCAACAAGGCGACCACTGCGACCGCGACAGCTTTGATTTTGGACAGTGCCATAAGTTTAAGAATGGTTTTGCCCGAGGTGAACGCGCAAGCAGTGGCCGTGAGCGGGGCGCCCTGGATGGCCACCGCGGAGGCAATGGTGGAGGCCAGGCCAACGGGCGCCGCGGCCTGCGTGGACTGGGCCGTTAACGCCCCCAGGAAAATGGCCGCCGGCAGAACGACGCCGCGCCGCTGGAAAATCAGACGGAGCTTCTCCACTGCGCGCGCGACGCGTTTCTTGGCCGCGCCTTCATTGAGTCCCAGACGTTCGCCGACCTCCCGAAGGCCTTTCTTCTCGAAGAATCGCAGCAGCACGGCGGATCGATCCTGGTCAGACAATTCCTCGAGGGCTTCATTCAGCATCGGCTCCATCTGGTCCCACGGTTCCGGTTCGCGTTCGTTCGATTCCATTTGAGCAGCTTCCTGTTCGCGACGCTGACGGCGCATCTCGGAGCGGACGGCTTTGGCGGCGGCGAAACGGGTGGCGCGGAAGAGCCATCCGGAAAGAATGGTGCGGGACGGGATCCGCGCTGCCTTGGCCGCCAGATCGATAAAAACAGATTGGGTAACTTCCTGGGCCAGTTGCGCGTCCTTCAACTGCCGTCGCGCCACCGAATAGACAAAGTCCACATGCCGTTCCACCAGCAGACGGAACGCTTCCTGGGAGTCCTGGGAGTTGCGGCCGGCAAATTCGCGTAATAACTTGATGTCATCCATAAACCGTACGGCCGACGTTCTTTCTATCTATCTATCAACACCCGCCAATGCCGGAAAGGGACGATTTCTGTGTAAAAGCGGAAAGCGGAAAGCGGAAAGCGGAAACAGGGGGAAGGGGAAGGGGAAGGCGGCGTGCCGCGGCAATAGCCCGCTGGCCGAAGGCGGAAACCAAGCAACGAGGAACTAAGAACCAGGAACCAGGAACCGTGAACCGTGAACCGTGAACCGTGAACCGTGAACCGTGAACCGTGAACCGGGAACCGGGAACCCGCCAGCCGCGGGCTTGCACTCTCGCGGGCCGTCCCGTTAAATCGCCGCCGTGCCAACCCGTGTGATCGCAGTCGCGAATCAGAAAGGTGGCGTGGGTAAAACCACGACCGCTGTGAATCTGGCGGCCGGCCTGGCGCACATTGGGCGAAACGTCCTGCTGTTCGATCTGGACCCGCAGGCCAACGCCACCAGCGGGCTGGGACTCGAAAAGACTGAAGGCGCCAGCAGTTATCGCGTGCTGCTCGGCGAAGGCGCTCTGCTCGATAAGATTCAGGCCACCGCTTTTGAGCGGCTGCACATCATTCCCAGCGAACTCGACATGTGCGGCGCCGACATCGAAATCGCGCGCACCGAGAATCATCTGCAACGGGTGCGTCTGGCGTTGCAGCCGGTGGTCGACAGCGGCCGGTTCGATATCATCCTGATTGATTGTCCGCCTTCGCTGGGGGTGCTGACGCTCAACGCCTTCGCGGCGGCGGAAAGCCTTTTGATCCCGTTGCAATGCGAGTATTACGCGCTCGAAGGCATCTCCATGATCACGCGGTTGCTCAATCAACTCCGTGATACGGGCGTGAATCCCAAGCTCGAGCTGTTGGGCGTGGTGATGACGATGTTCGACGGGCGCACCAATCTTTCCCATCAGGTCGTGGGTGAAGTGCGTCAGCATTTCGGCGAGATGGTCTTCGAAACGGTTATCCCGCGCACGACCCGCCTGGCCGAAGCGCCCAGCTTCGGCAAGCCCATCATGCATTACGATAAATACAGCGCCGGCGCCGCCGCTTACGAGGTCTTGACGCAAGACCTGCTGAAACGGCTGAAGCAGGCCTAAGACGTCAGGTGCAGGTTCTTCTGAAAGTTCCGCTGGATAACCAGCGCGCGTTGAATCCGACGGGTTCGTAAGCGTAGCCGGACTAGCGGACACTGCAGGGCGGTGGCTTCCAGTTCCGCGATGGACGCCGTGCTGGGCGCTTGAAATTGGTCCACCCAAGTCCGGTCCAAATAAACCTGGATCTGGTCCATGGTTGAGGTGGCGCCCTGCTTTTCCCAGCCATAACCCACCGGGGGCACAGGGCTCAGATGCATTTTCTTCAAGACGATGGCCGCAAAGTCAGGGCAATACGGCTCCAGCTCGACCATAAAATCGTACAAGATGAGATCGGGCTTTGGCCACCAACCGGCCGCCTCGCTGGCGAACGCCTCGAACGCTCGCAACGCGTCGTCGAAACGACTGTCCTTCGTGGCCAGCGCCGTTTCTTCCAGCAAACGGTGGAATGTTCCGACCTGACCCGGGGTTGGGTCCTGGTTCAAAATGAACGGATCAAGCTCGAGGGCTTCCAGCCGCGCCATGTCTAATGGGCCGCTCTCAAAATGTTGTTCCAGATTACTGAGTTGCTCAGGATTGAAAAAAAGACGGCAGAGCGCGCAAAACAATCCCCGTGAAAAAACGGGTTCCGCAAGGGCCCCTGCAAAATCCGCCAGGGCGCCGGCTGCGAAATTCTCCTTCTCTCCCGCCAGGGTGCCGTCAAGGAACTCGCGCGTCAGCAGCCGGAACGCGAGCTCGCCGATGTCCCGGCCGCCTAGCACATTCCAGCTCGCCAGAACGCGCCTGGCCGCAGGACCAAACGAACGTTTGGCACAGAGACACACCCCTTCGATCAGTTCGGCCGGGCTGAGCTCGCAGCGGCCGCATCTCGTTTGCGTGAAGCGAAAGGCTCGAATCGTAAAGTCGTAGGCGTCCAGCCCGTAGCAGGGATCCTCCTCGTAAAGTTGCTGGATACGTTCCCGGAGCTCTGGCTGTTCCATTTGTTGCATCATAAACTTTTCGGAACGGCCTGCCATCGACAAGGCTTTTTTCCTTTCCTCCCCCGGGCCGCGCTCCTAGTCTTTCCAGCGGTTTGTCCGGTGGTGTAACGGTAGCACAAGGCCCTTTGGAGGCTTTTGTCATGGTTCGAATCCATGCCGGACAGCCAATCCCCTGAAAGACGTGGCTTCTTTGCCCGTATTATGGATTTTGGCTGGAGCGATCTGCCAAGTGATCGATCGCACCTTCCATAGGGTGAGTCCGGTTGGGCTTGGCTCGATTCAAGAAGAGGACCTGCAACCCCCTCTTTTGCCTCCGTGAAATCAGTGAAATCCGCGGTCAAAATATGAATTGTCGCATGACGTTTACAGCGCTGGCAGCCACCGCCACAGTTGTCCTTAGCCCGACTGCGCGGATTCGAGCCCACCAGCCTGGGTCGTCGCGGCTAACCGGGTCGTAGCGGCTTAAGGACGCCAGAGGACTTACGGCGAATCCGAGAAGACCGGTTGGGAGAATCCTGCTACCGCGAGCCATTTTTTTGGTTACGCGAGCAGAATTTCTCCTCCCGTGACCAGATTTTCTGCAAGCGGACCACAATTTCTGGTCGCGCGAGGACTCGAAGTGCTTCGCGACGGCCGTGGGATGCCCTTTCAGGGCGAGGGAATTCTTTGCGCGAGACACCGAGGGCGTTGCCGGCGTTGCCCGCGGCTACGATGGATCCGCCTTTCAGGCGGATGGAAGCACACCTGCATGTCATGTGCACGGATTGCTCATTACTCATCGTTCCACTTTCAACCTTCAACGTCCAACCCTGAACCCTGAACCCTGAACCGGGAACCCGGAGGCAAAGGTGGCTGGAGGTCGGGTATCCTCGGGAGCCAGACCGCGTTGGATCAGTTGGTCGGCCAAGGCGGCACTGAGCTGACGATAACATTTCCGGAGTTCAGTCCGGAACGGTTCGGCATCGTGGGCGGCCCATTCGGTAAAGGTCCGCGCCACGCTCCGGTAACGCACCGGACAGGAGCAGAAGGAGAGTCCGTCACCGGGCCGGGAGAGGGTGGCTTGAGCTTCGACGCACAAGGATAATTTGGGATTGATCCCGGCTGGCCCTTCGAGATTTGCGCTGAGCACGTGGATTTCCAGCGCATTGTCGGCGCCCTGGCTGAGCAGATAACGGTCGGCGGTCTGACCTTCGGGCAACCAGACGAAGGTGCCGCGCGCCAGGCAGCGGAGCAGATCCGGATCGTTTTCGGCTCCTTGCGGCAATGGTTGTTTGACCATCATGACCCGTTGAGGAGTGATTGGTTGCAGGCATTGAGCCAATGCAAAGGCAACCTCCTGGTGAGGCTGGGCCTGGTTGGCGGCCTCGCTCAACTTGGCCTCCGCGTTCTGAACTGTCCGAGGCGCGAGGCCCCGCACGATGGCCACACTTTGTTTCCAAAGGCTCATGGGCACAGCCACGGCCGAGGCCGGCACGGCCACAAACACGTTGGGATGCTTATGTAAACCGTCCATCATCCACTCGACGTCCTGTAACGCTTCTTCGTGGGCTTCCTGCCTGGTCTGCGGCTTTTGCAAGTGGACATTCGCCACGCTGGCGGTGGAGTAAATCCCGAGCGTGCCCGCAGCCGCAAAGTTCAGGTGCTGGATAAATTGCAGTTGTGATTGCGTCGGGGATCGAGTGCCGGGTTGGGGCAGGAATGGAGTTCGGGCGCTGACTCGGCTGATGTTGGCATAACGATCGAAGCCGGGAACCGTTCTGTAGCCGGCACCGATGAGGAGCGGTGTATCACTGGCGGCGAGGACATGTTCCACCAGATGGGCCGCCAGCATCCGATAGCCGGTGTCGGCTACGCTTTGAATGCTGGGATGCCGGGCCCAATCAACAAACAAGCCTTGCTCACTGCGGTAAGTGGCCGGCTGGTCGTATAAAACCGTGCCGTCGGCCCGCAGCAGGCGGGTGCGGACTTTGATCAGGAGCGTGTAGGAAGCATCGTTGTCTTGGGCGCGTTGCAGGCGCAATTCTTCGACGTGGGCCTGCAGGACGGCGTCGACATGACGGCGCGGCTGCTGTTGCAGTTGCTCGATGGACAGCAGTTGGCCGGGACGTTTGGCGTTGGCCGCGGCCAGCAGCTTTTGCTGAAAATGCGGTGGCTGCGCCATCTCTTGCATGGCGGCCGCCAATACGCTCTCCGAGTCGGCCAGTGGCTCTCCTTTCAAACGGTGGCGCGCCTTGATCGCGGCGTGCGCGGCGGCGAAGGGGGCCACGATCAATGTGCCGGCTCCGACCACGACATCCACCAGCGGCTCTGATGTGCTCTTGGCCAGAACATTGCCGGCCACCGTTCCTGCCCGTTCCCCGGCACTCTCCTGCAGTCCGCCAGATTGGTCGAAACTGTACGGGGCCGCGTTGGTATCTCCGGCCAGGAGCACCGTCCCCAACATGCTGCTCAGGCCCTGGGTCTGGGTCGCCGATGGCAGGACGCCAGCGGGCTTTTCCGTCGCGCAGCCTGCCAAAAGAGCCGTGAGCGCAGCCATCCAGAACAGACGGCGCGTTGGCACGCTACTCATTGACCGTGGTGAATCTGTGGGAAAGAGGCGGGGAAAAATCCGGGCTTTCATGGCAATCCAGTGTTCCAGTGTTTAAGCACAGGCTGTCAGGCGCGACACCTTCCGCCGCGCCGGTTCGCGGGGAGTCCACCGGGCTCCTCAATGTACAAAGGATATAACGGAAAAACGTTCCGTGGCGAGTCTTATTCCCGTAATAAATCCTGCAGCCGCTCCAAATCAACCTTCGGCTGCTCGGCATCCCGCAGGCGGCGGACATCGTCCAGGACTGCGGCGGCGAACGTTTCGGACGGCCCGACCTTGAGTTCCTTGTTGCGGGAAAGAATGGCGCGGGCAGGTTCCTCCTGGCCGGCGAACAGATAAGACATAGCGAGCAACGCCTGGGCTTCGATGCTGTCCGGAGCGAATTGCAGGGCGCGCAGGGATGCGGCGATGGCTGGCTCGGGTTGTCGATTCAGGATTCGGAAGGTGGCGAGCACCAGTCCGGCGCGGGTCAGTTGCGTTCCGTAAAACGTGTTGGTCGGCTCACGATCCTTGAGTTGTTGCCAGAGCGTCCGCGCATTCTGCGCCTGCTCGGAAGCGGAGGTCATTTCGCCCAGGAAAAAGTTGACCACGCCCATTTCCGAGCAGTAACGGGCCCAATCCTGCTGAGCTGGCTGGATCGTGGCATCTTTGG
>DATLUX010000284.1:0-2837 GCA_035577805.1 Verrucomicrobiia bacterium | reverse complement strand
CCGACGAGCCCAACAGCAACGGCTGGATCACTCAGGGCGCCGATGGCCCTATCTTCCCGCTGTATATCGGGCAGGCCATGAGCCATCGCTTGTTGCTTAACAACAGCGAGTTGCGTTCTGACTTCAACAACAGCTTCCAAGGATGGGGCGACGCTAACCCGGTGATTAAACGCCTGGGTGCATCGCGCATCATCAAGAACTTCCGGCACGTGATCAACCGGTTCCCGGCCCGCTGGACAACGCAGCAAGTTGACTCCACCGGCGCTCAGGGGCATGGCGTTGGCTACGTGTACGGCACCGATGACGGCGTTCTGAAGCGCGTGCCGACGTGGCAGATGTCCACCAGCTCGACGGACGCCACCAAGGGACAGGTTGCCATCGTGAACCCGTCCTGGAGAGACCCCAGCCTCGCCAAGTTTGAGTCCTGCGAAGTGCTCAACCCTTGGGTGATGACTGAGGAAGTCCTGATGCCGATGAACTCGGCGCCTGGAATGAAGCTCAACGCGCAGAACTACTTTGGCGAATGGGCTTTTGTCACCGGCAACGACGCTCTGCTCGGCATTGCGAGCTGCGCTGGAGTGCAAGACCCAATGAAGAAATACGGGCGGCATTTCGCGGAGTACCGCCACGCGTTGAAACCGCAATTCCCGATTTACGGCAGGTTGATCCTGTTCCGCCGCTGCGCGAACGCGTTCGACACGATCACCTGTTCGTAATCATTCTTCCGGAGTGATGATCCGGAGGTTTCATAGGTTGGATAGTTGTATGAGGGACGTGGGTAACCGGTTCACGGGACCGGTTACCCTTCCTCGCAGAAAGACCGCAAATGAACGAGCAAAACGGGAGTGGGCGGGTTGAATTTAGAGCGCCATCGGGTTTCCAGGCGCCGGAAAACATCGAGCAAGGTAAAGACTTCGATCTGGTCTGCTCTTTCCGAGTGAAGCCCGATGGAACTATTTGCATGACGAAGCTGGGCGACATTGACATGCCCGGCTACGGAGACAAGAAAGATCAGGACGAGGACGGTGACCAAAAACACAAACCGGGCTACAGCGAATACGCCAAGACGATGACCGAAACGGCACCAATGCCTTCGGCTCCCGCTGGCGACGCTGGCCCAAGCTACTAAAAGTTATGGCACGTAAATATCATCAAGTAAAAAAATACCGCACGCAGTTCCGGAGGCTGGCTTTTGGGGAAGCTTTCTGGCTGGCGAGTAACCTTACCGTTGCTCCTTTCGTGAAGCTCAGCAGGACGGGTTATCTCGGCGCGTGGGCGGCAGATGGATCCGACACTGAAACAGCTGTCTCCGCTACCAACGTGGCGGTCGTGCGCTGCCCCGGTGTCTTCCTGGGTCAGAACCGCACGCTAAGCTAAGCGAATGGGCGTTGAGCACTTTGCTTCGGGCACGGTGCCAAAGCGAGGGGATACCTACCGGGTTCTCCTCGCTAAACGCCTTAATTTGGCTGGCGGCGTCGCCCGCACGTCGGACACGGACGAGCTGTGCCTGAACAAGACACTCACGGCGCTTGGCGGGTCGCCGCTGAAGTCGGACACTGAGACGCTGCTGCTGTTTAAGCAGCTCCGGAAGCTGGGCGGAACTCCGCTCAAGTCGGACACGCGCAGAACATTGCTCCAACGGATCCTGACTAAAGTTGGAGGAACGGCGCTGAAATCTGACACGTGTCGCATGCTCATCGCCAAGATCGATAAGGTGCTAAGCGGACACGGAACAACCAGTGCCGCAATTTAACGATGCCAATTCAAGAGGTGTATGGCAGTGGCGTCATTGCCAAAGAGTTCGACACCAGGAGAATGCTCCTGGTGAAGCGATTAACGTCTCTGATCTCAAAGCGCGGAACGACAAACCAAGCCAATTATCCGTTTATCACCGACACTTCTTACATGCTGAGAAAAAAGATCGTGAGAGTCCTTAACGGAATTTGAGCAATGTCTGCAGGCACGGAAATCTACGGCTCGGGGACAATCCCAAAGATAGGGGATACCAAACGCATGCTGATGGTGAAGGAGCTGCAGTCCACGAATAATTCGAGCGGGAACACGCCGGTAACCATTCAAGCGTGCCTCGTCGCGCAAAGCGGTGGGCCGGTCGCTGCGTGTGCCTATGACTTCGGGCTGGGATACGATAACGATTCAGCCAGCCCGACAGCTGGCGCGTTCTGGTACTGGAGCAAGAACGATCAGGCGTGGATTCAATTTGACGTATGATCTCGACCTTAAAAGAGATCGGCTTTTGGCGGCGACTCTTCCAATGGAAGGCCGTATGTTCGGAAATCGGCGCTGAGTTCGCTTCGATTAAGGCGGACTTGGACACGGCAAATCTCCAACTCCACGCCTACGAGCAGCGGCTCAGCGCGTCAAAGGCAGAACTCGATCAGCACAAAAGCCACCTGCACGAAGCCAACTCAGAACTCGCGCACCATCGCGTGAAAGAGCGCAGGACCAGGGAGGGGCATCGTACGCTTCTCCACTTCATCTCCCAAGCGCACGGGCTCAAGGTAAAGGTGGTGGTGGCTTTTGGGATCTTGTTCGCCTGCTGTTCCTGGGGAGCGTTCCCGCCGCCTTTCGTCCACAATCCACTGGACACAAACACTCTCGGGTTAGCGCCATCCACGTCGTACTTCCTTGGGTGGAACGGAACTAAGCCAGCGTGGGGTGTTCCTCCAGATGGTCTTGGCACAAACTCATGGCTGACCAACACATCGTTCATCTTTCCAATTCCACACCTTGCAGCCAGCAATGACCTTGGATGGTGGAACTCGGGCGGGGATGTCAGTTTTAATGCCACCAACAATGACAAGTTGTTCGGATTAAAT
>DATLUX010000283.1:0-2423 GCA_035577805.1 Verrucomicrobiia bacterium | reverse complement strand
AATATCAGCAACCCCAGATGGGGTTGCCCTTCCGAATCGTTCTCTACGCCGTCGATGAACCGACCGCCCAAGCCGCCGCCGATGCCGCTTTCAAACGGATCGCGCAACTCAACGATATCCTCAGTGATTACGACCCGGACAGCGAACTCAGCCGGCTCTCGCGCACTTCCGGGCAAGGCCGCGCCGTCCCGGTCAGCATCGATCTGTGGCGGGTGCTCGAACGCGCGCAGCGGGTGGCTGAGCAAAGTGGCGGCGCATTTGACGTCACGGTGGGGCCATGCGTGAATCTCTGGCGCAAGGCGCGGCGTGAACACAAAATGCCCGACCCGGCCCGGCTGGCCTTGGCGCGGCAGTCGGTCGGTTACAAACAGGTCCGGCTCGATGCCCAACGGCAGGCTGTGCAACTGTTGGTGCCCGACATGCGCCTCGATTTGGGCGGCATTGCCAAAGGGTATGCGGTCGACGAAGCGCTCAAGGTGCTGCATCAAGTGGGCATCCGACGCGCCCTGGTCGCAGGCGGCGGGGACCTGGCGGTGGGCGATCCGCCGCCCGGTCGTTCAGGCTGGCGTATTGAACTCGCGCCGTTGGATACAACCAACGCGCCGCCGGCGCGCTTCGTGCAACTAGTCCACGGCGCCCTGGCCACTTCCGGCGACCTCTTTCAGCGACTCGAAATCGACGGCACACGTTATTCCCACATCGTTGACCCGCGCACCGGCATCGGCCTCACAGACCACAGCCTGGTCAGCGTCATCGCGCCGGATTGCATGACCGCGGACAGCCTCACCAAGGTCGTGAGCGTGCTCGGACCGAAGGACGGTCTGGCGATGATCGAACACACGCGCGGCGTGGCGGCGCGAGTCGTCCGGCAGCCCGCCGCGCAGATCGAAATTCGGGAATCGACCCGATTTGCGCGCTACTATGAGGAGGCTCCTTAGTTTAGTTAGGGCTCCTTGGGAATTGACAGAACGGCCCGCAAAATTCACAAAGCGCCCCATGAAGATGTTCAAGCGTGTCCAGGTTCAGGTCGGGTTGCTCGTCATGTTGGGGATCGCACCGGTGATGGGTGCGGACAGATTGCCCGGCCCGCTCTTTGATGATCTCGGGAACCTGCATCATCCCATCACGACGACGAACAAGCAGGCCCAACGTTATTTCGACCAGGGCACGCGGTTGCTCTTTGGGTTTAATCACAAGGAAGCCATCCGCTCCTTTCGTTCCGCCGTCCAGTTGGATCCCACGTGTGCGATGGCACACTGGGGTGTGGCTTATGCCTTCGGGCCGCACGTGAACAAACCGATGGACTCCAACGACACGGTGGCCGCCTGGGCGGCGTTGCAGTTGGCCGTCGGCAAGAAATCCTCCGCCAGCTCGAAGGAACAGGCTTACATCAGCGCCCTGGAGAAACGGTACCAAGCCAACCACGTCGAGGACCGGCTCCCGCTCGACAAAGCGTTTGCCGATGCCATGCGCCAGTTGGCCCGCCAGTACCCCGACGATCTCGATGCGCAAACGCTCTTCGCGGAATCGCTCATGAATACCATGCCGTGGGATTATTGGACCCGCGACCGCACGCCCAAGCCGGAGACCGAAGAAATCCTGGCGGCGCTTCGCTTCGTCATGGCGCGTCAACCGGATCATCCGGGCGCAAATCATTTCTATATTCACGCCGTGGAAGCCGGGCCCAACCCGGAATATGGCCTGCCCTCCGCCGATCGGCTGGCTTTTTACGCGCCAGGAGCAGGACATTTGGTCCACATGCCCGCCCACATCTATGTGCGGGTCGGGCAGTATCACGATGCGGTGCTCGCCAATGAACGCGCCGCTAAAGCTGACCGCGATTACATCCGTCATTGTCGCGCGCAGGGTTTCTACCCAGGCGTCTATTACCCGCATAACATTCATTTCCTCTGGTGGGCCAATCTGCTCGAAGGCCGCAGCCGCGAAGCGATGCGCGCCGCCGAACAAGCCGCCCAATACGCCACCCAGAATTACTGCGGCCCCACCAAAGCCATGGAAGCCCCGCGCCTCCGGCATCTGCCCTGGCTCACGCAATTGCGTTTCGGACGCTGGGACGATCTGTTGGCCACCCAGCAACCTCCCAATACCAACGATTTTCTCGTCGACCGGGCGATCTGGCATTTCACGCGCGGCCTCGTGTTCGCCGCCCGCAAGGACGTCCCCGCCGCCGAACGCGAGCAAAGTGCGCTGACGGCCATCGCCGCCAGTGACGAAGCCAAGAAGTTGAGCAGCCCTGTTTTTCCAGCTGCCGACACCCTGGGTGTGGCCGCACGCTGGTTGGAAGGCAACGTCGCCGGAGCCCGGGGCGATACCAAAATGATGATTCAACATCTCGAAAAGGCGGTCGCCGCCGAAGCGGCCATTCCTTATATGGAACCCGCCTATTGGCCGATCCCCGTCCG
>DATLUX010000282.1:0-4521 GCA_035577805.1 Verrucomicrobiia bacterium | reverse complement strand
GACCGCCGCGAGGCCCGGCTACTCGAACAGATCGAGGCGGCGTGATGGGCGATAAGCACAAGAAAATGGTGCGACGTGCTGCTAGGCAGGCGGCGGAGAATTTTGCAAAGAGCTTAGCACGCATGCCCCGACTTGGCTTTGAGCCCGGCAATATCGTTTCGGTCAACGGACGGGAATTTGAGGTCCGGCGCGTTCGCGGTCGTTTCGTTGAATTTACGGACGGCTCCAAAATGAGGATTATTCCCTAAATGGGCCAGGTCCTCGAATTCAAGCAGCCCAAGCCGCTGAAGGGCTTCATCCGGGACGAGTTGGTTTACCCGATATGCGTGCGGTGCGCGCGGGTTCAGAATTTAGGCAAGCCAGATAGCTACATTTGCGGTGGTGGCTGCATGAACCTCCACAATCTTGCCGAGCCCACCATAGACCTGCGCGAGATAGACTCGGGAATGCCCAGCGATTCTCCGTATGGGAGACCTGAGAAAGAACCGGCGTGATTAGCTACTCGCATTGGGGAATGTTCCCCGCTACGGCATGGTTTATATCGATAAACCGCGCTCTCTCGACAGAAGAAGTCGAACGGCTGAAGGCCGCTTGGCATGAATTGGGTCGAAGCCGCATCCGTTTTCTTGAACCACTAAACACCTGAGACAATCTACAGCATGATCTGCTCCGCTTGTGGCGGAGAGCATGAGCGCCTTAACCAGCGCTACTGCTCGCCCTGCCATGCCTCCTATATGCGGGAATGGCGTAAAACCCACCCGCTTGGAATTGAGCAGAAGAAGCGGGATGCTGCACGTTCATACGCCAACGTCTATAAGCGGCGCGGTGTTCTCAGTCGGACGCCTTGTGAAATCTGCGGCGATGTAAATAGCGAAATGCACCACCCGGATCACGAGTTGCCGTTAGTTGTTGTTTGGCTTTGCTGGTCATGTCATCTTGATTGGCACGCGATATTTCGTGAGATCGCAGCCGATGCGTGGTCCTTCTGGCAAGCGAAGGCGAAGGCCGCGAAAGCCGGGACAAAGCGGAACGATCAGGCAGCGTAGTTGCCACGTGAAACAAAAGTTGCCGTTTGTTCTCATTTTAATCTGAATAGGACATGGTTTCCGAACCGTGATGCTCGGCCTCTTTGAGAGCCTGGACAACTCTTTCTGCGATCTCCCGTGTTGGGAGGCCAAGGATAGGCTCGCTTATCCAATGATCGATGTAGACCGCCCATGTTCCGTCGGGTGCTTCGTACAGGAACTCGAAGGGATCGTTTAGTACAGCCACTGCAAGCCATGTCGGCATGGTGTGATGCTCCAGTATGGCCCAACTATAGCACGGATGAATTAAATGAGCGAAGACACCGAAGCGCTCAAAGCAGAAAACCACCAACTCAAACAAGAGGTAGCCCGCATGACCAAGGAAGTACACGACCTCCACCTTGCGGTAGCTGAAGCCAAGGCGGTAGCAAGTGAAGCAATCGACAAGCTCAATGCCAAGAAGACCGAAGGCATTGATCCAGTTGCGATAGCGTCGGCAACACGGGACTTGGCAGGCGTAACGGCCAAGCTTAGGGAAGCGATGGCGCCGCCGGCCGCACCGAAGGCAGACGAGACTGTCGAAGAACAGCCCGCCAAGGCATGGTCGTCAACCTCTGCCTAATGTTACGCCCAAGACGACAATACCAGCGGAGTGAGGCAGCTAAAGCATACCGTGCTTGGTATAGAACCCCACGCTGGAGAGAACTAAGGGCACAGCAGCTAAAGCGCGAACCTCTGTGCCGCATGTGCAAGAGCATGGGTCATGCAGTGAGAGCAACGGTGGCCGATCACACTAGGCCGCACAAGGGCGATCCAGCGCTGTTCTGGAACCCAAACAATCTTGGATCGCTTTGTAAGACGCACCACGACAGCACCAAGGCCCGAGATGAAGCCCGAGGCTCAATATCAGGCGCAAACACATCCGGCGCACCGATCGACCCAAAGCATCATTGGAACGCATAGGGGGGGGCGGTCAGATTTCCTACGACCTTGGGAGCGGGGACCGCATGGGCAGCGCCATTTGGCTAATTGGCCTTAGAATTGGTTTTATGAAATGAAAACGCGCGGTAGGGACTCGGCGGCCTCGCTTGAGGTCATTCCATTTGTGAAGCCGCTTGAACGGGTTGAGCGTCCTCGGCCGCCTGCTGAACTGACCGACGACCAGGCCGAGGAATGGCTATCGGTGGTGAACCGTATGCCTGCTGACTGGTTCCCGCGGGAGACCCACGCGCTGCTTTTGGATTATTGCCGGCATGTCGTGATGTCGCGGAAGATTTCACAGCTAATTCAACAGATTGAGGCTGGCGACACCCTGGACGTAGTTGAGTATGACCGGCTCGGGAAAATGGCGGAACGGGAAAGCCGGGTCATTGCCTCGCTCGCGACCAAGATGCGGATGACCCAACAGACGAGCTATGACAAGTCGAAAAAGAAGCCGATCGTCACCCGCAACCCATGGGAAACCTGAGACCCGCGGGGAGCGGAATATCCGCTGGGTTCAGGAGTATTGCCGGGTTCCAGAGGGCAAGTTTGTCGGCAAGCCGCTGAAGCTGGCGCCGTTCATGAAGGCGGACTTTCTGGCGATCTACGACAATCCCAACGGAACCCGAAGGGCGATCATCAGCCGGGCGCGGAAGAATGCCAAGACGGTTGAGGCGGCGCTGATCCTGCTCTTGCACCTGTGCGGGCCGGAGGCGAAGGCCAACTCGCAATTGAACAGTGCCGCTCAGTCTCGGGACCAGGCTGCGATCCTGTTCGCACTTGCGGCCAAAATGGTTCGGCTGTCGCCGGCCCTGAACGACGTGGTTCAGATCAGGGAGACAGCCAAGCAGTTGGCATGTCCGGCTTTAGGAACCCACTTCCGGGCATTGTCGGCGGACGCCACCACGGCTTACGGACTGTCGCCGGCTCTTACGGTTCATGACGAGCTAGGGCAGGTCAAGGGGCCGCGGTCGGAACTGTACGAGGCATTGGAGACGGCAACGGCGGCGCAAGAGGAACCGCTGTCGGTTATCATCTCGACCCAGGCGCCGACTGATGCGGATTTGCTCTCGGTCCTGATCGACGATGCCAAGGCCGGGCATGATCCGCGGGTGGTGCTTAGGATCGAGAGTGCCCCTGACGAGATAGACCCGTTTTCGGAAGAGGCGATCAAGGCGGCGAACCCGGCTTTCGATTTCTTCATGAACAAGGCCGAAGTGCTGGCGATGGCGGAGGACGCCCGCCGAATGCCATCGAGGGAGGCCGAGTACCGCAACCTGGTTTTGAACCAGCGGGTCGAAGCGTCGTCCCCGTTTGTTTCCCGGTCGCTCTGGCTGTCCTGCGGAGATCCGGTCAAGCCGATCGCGGGCGTTCCGGTTTATGGCGGACTCGATCTATCAGAGGTCAAGGACTTAACCGCCCTGGTGCTGGTCGGGAAGGTCGAGGGGATTTGGCAGGTCCACCCAACTTTCTGGCTGCCGAAGGACGGGCTGATCGACAAGTCTCGCACCGACCGGGTTCCCTATGACGTGTGGCAGCGCGAGGGGAAGCTGATCGCAGCTCCGGGAAAATCGGTCGATTACGAATATGTCGCGCTTTGGCTGAGAGAACAGTTCGAGCAATATGATATCCGAAAACTGGCGTTTGATCGTTGGGGGTTCAAGCATCTCAAGCCTTGGCTGTTGAAGGCCGGGTTTACCGAGAAGGAAATCGAGGACAGGTTCGTCGAGTTCGGGCAGGGGTTCCAGTCCATGAGCCCAGCGCTTCGTGACCTCGAAGGCGAAATCCTCAATGGCCGAATAGCCCACGGCAACCATCCGGTTCTGACAATGTGCGCTGCAAACGCGGTGGTGCAAACCGACCCCGCGGGGAATCGTAAGCTAACCAAATCGAAAAGCTCGGGACGGATTGACGGCATGGTGGCGCTGACAATGGCGATGGGAGCGGCACCTTTGACGAGCGAGCCGATTGCATCGATTGCATCGATGATTGCATGAACTATCAAGGCCCTTGCCGGACTGCGAACAAAACAGAACAAGCCACCATGGAGGTCACCGCCGAGTTCATGGCGATGGCCAAGGCCAACATGGAGCGCGGGCAACTCAAGGAAGCCCTGTTCGATCTGGACAACGCTTTGTGTCTGATGCCGAAGTCGGTTCACGCGCATTGCAACCGGGCGCAGGCTTTGCTTTCGCTGGGCGACTATAGGGGAGGGTTCGCCGAGTTTGAATGGCGGTTGCTGCTGTTCGGTGACCCGTTCATAGGGGTTGACGTTCCGGTCTGGCGCGGTGAGTCCCTGGTCGGGAAGCGTCTTTTGTTGGGCCATGAGCATGGCTACGGCGATTCGTTGATGATGCTACGCTATGTTCCGTTTCTCAAGGACATGGGCGCCGAGATTACCTTGCTGGTTCCGCCGGGGCTGAAGCGCATGGCTAGTCAGTTCGGGATAGACGTTCGGGACCAGTACCCCGACGACTATAGCATCTTCGATTATCGCTGTCCGATGTTCAGCATC
>DATLUX010000281.1:0-6948 GCA_035577805.1 Verrucomicrobiia bacterium | reverse complement strand
TGTTGTCCCGGAACTGCTCCTTTTTGAGCTGATGCTTCGCGTAACCGATCTGTCGATGGACCGTGACCCGCTGCGGGTTAAACTCCACCTGCACCTTGACGTCGGATGCCGCCACTTGCAGTGCGCCCGCCAGTTGCCCGGCAAATTCGCTCGTGGCCGCCTCAGGACTGTTCACAAAACCATAACGGCCATCGCCGTTGCGCGAGAGGGTCTCGAGCAGATCATCGTTGTACCCTTCCCAACCGATGCCAAAACAATCGAAGGCCACGCCCTGTTTGCGATGGGTTTCCACTTTGCGTTTCAACGATTCGGGTTGGACATCGCCCAGGTTGGCTGCGCCATCCGTCATCAGCACCACGCGATTGATGCCGTTGGCCAGGTAATGGCGCAGGGCAGTTTGATAGCCGAGGTTCATCGCTTCCTCGAGGTTGGTGCCGCCCTGCGGCGTGAGACCACCGACGCGCGGCACCAGCTCGGACGCCTGGCTGCCAGGCAAACCGTCGATCCACAGCCGCGGCGTCCGGGCAAAGGCCACCACGCTCACGCGATCCTCCGGGCGCAGTTGGGTGGCCAGGACACCGAGGCATTCGCGAATGATCGCCACCCGATCGGCCCGTTCCATCGAACCGGAATTATCGAGTAACAAGACAATATTAAGCGGGCGCCCGGGCTGACGTCCGCTGGCCGCCGTCTTGAGCGAGAAACGGAGCAAATCCCGGTTATGTGCGAACGAATAACGGGCGCGTTCCCAGGCGAAGGCGATGGGGCTGCCGGGCGCCGGTTCGGGGTCGCGGTAGTCGAACGCGTTGATGAACTCCTCGCTGCGCACGGTGGAAGGATCTGGCATCTTGCCCTGCTCCAGCGTGGCCGCGGCCAGCTTGAAGGAGACATCGCTGACGTTGAGCGAGAAAGTGGAGAACGCGTTGTCGCGCGTTTGAATCTCCGGCTGCGGGATGGGCGGCGGCGGTGGGGCGGTGGGCGTCTGGACAGCCGGCTCGGATTCCTGCTTGGGCGCTTCCTTCTTTAATTCGACGGCTTTGGCGAGCTTGGTGTCATCCTTCGGGGCGAGATCCTTGATCCGTTTTTCAAGGTCGGAGACGGCGCGTTCTTTTTGCTCGATCACCCCGAGGGCGGCTTCAAGCTTAACCCTGGCGTCGCTGGCCAGATTTGCCTTGTCTTTGAGCTGCTCAGCCTCAGCCAGCTGAATCCTTGGCCCTTCGGGGCGTTGAGCCAACGCGGTGGCTCGATCTTTTTCCAGCCGCTCGCGAAGCACTTTGAGGTCAGCCTCCAAGCGGGGTATGTCCGTCACCGTAACTCCCGCGTTGGTCCAGGCGTCCAGGTTGTCCTCGGCCACCTTGAGGGCGTCCAGGTTGTCCCTAGTCGGCTCGCCTGTGAGAGGGACGGCACTTTCCTGGCTGGAGCGACGTTGGCCGCCGAGGGCTTGTTGCGTAGCGCCTTGGTCTTCCACGCCGCTGGAGCGCTTCGCTTTGGCTGAATCTAGGAACATCCAGTTGTCGCTTTTAGTTTGTATGGGCCCTGATTGTTCCGGCCTCAGAACGCCAATTGCAGATGGGTCGGGCACTGGCATCCCGGTCGCTGGGTCCGTTGTGGCCGGCACGGGGCCGTTGAAGGCGCCTGGTAATTGGACTCGCACGGAGCCATTGGGCTCGAAGTAGACGTTGCGGTTGAGGTCAACCGCGGAGCGAGGCGGCGCGCCGAGCTGGTTGTCAGCCTTCAGCTGATCGAACTCGACCGGCTTGCCGATTTTCTCTCCGGTTTTGGTGTCCCAGAATTGAATCGTCGATCCAGCCACGACATGGCCACCTACATTCAACTCGGCGGGCGGTGTGGGTTGAGCAGTCCAAAGCCGTGTGGTGTTGTCGGGTGTAAGGGCGAGCAATTGTTTTCCGTCCGGAGTGAACTCAACGTAACCCAGATTGTGTTGCTGACGGTTATCAGAGCGGATCGGTCGAGCAGGTTGGGAGGGCGTTCGTCCGTTCTGCGCTTGCGGCATGTCGGCGACTTGATCCCCGAGCGTGGCCGGTTCAGCGGGCAGGCCTGTTGCCGGATCGACGACGAGCAGGGTGGTGGGTTTGGCTGCGGGCGCCGGCGGGGGCGTGCCCGCGGGTGCGGCCGCGGCGACCGTGGGCGCGGGCGTAGGCGTGGGCGCGCGCAAGCCGGTCGATGGAGCGATGTCGGGTGCGGGCGCGGGCGCGGGCGCGATCGCGCCGAACCTGTTTTCGGCGTTCTCCCGCCCGCCGCCCGCTAAACCGCCTCCCACGCCCCCACCTCCTTGGCCGCCTTGGGCGCCGAAACCTGCTTGGTTGATTGCTAAACCGCTGACATCGCGCTTTCCTGTTTCGCGCCCGAGGATGCTTTTTTTCGCCTTGCCTTCGGCCGGCGCGGGTTTCGCGCCGCCGGTATCACCGCTCACGGGCTGGTTGACTTCGTTGAATCGGGCGCCGGTGTTTCCAGCTTGAGTCTCGGGAACTGCTTGAACGAACCGATCGCCGGTCGGAACCATAGTGATGCCTTTTGCGCCAAGCGCTTTGTCGTAAGCTTCAATGTTTTGCTCCCGAGACTCGGTGAGGGCGGGGAGTTCGATGCGGCCCTGAGGAAGAGTTGCGGGCTTGAGGACGGTGCGCCCGCTCAGTTCTCCGTAGGTGTCCAGCCCCTCCGCCACCGTCTGCTCGCTCGTTGACTTGGTCTTCGCGAGTCCCCCCACGTCCTCTTTGGTGAGCGCTGGATCGTTGAGTCCGTCCGGCGTCCGTTCGAAGGGCAGGATCGCCCCGGCGCTTTCCGCCACTGGCTTGGAATCCTTGTTAGCCGCAAGAGTTGCCCCGTTGCCCCACGTGTTCTGGCTCAACCCGGCCGGTGGCGCTTCCGGCACTGCGCCCGGCAATACAATCGTCTTCTGACGCGAGGACGATGGAGCGGCCCGCTCAAGCGAGTCGATGCTTTGGATGCCTGCGGCCCCATAATAAAAACGTTCGTTGACCGTTTGGGCTCCCGGGGCCGGGGCTGCTGCGAAATCACTGGCATTGACTCCGTTCAGATCGCTTAGGTCCCTTTTCTTATACATCCGTGGTTCGCCAGCGACGAGACCGGATCCTGGTGCACCGCCGGTGACTCTAACAGCCCCATTTTCCCGCAACGGTTCATCTCCTCTGGCCGCTCCGCCGCCGCTCCATAGCTGGAACCTGAGCGAGTTTCGGTTGGCTTGCTCCCCGTCTGCGAAGCCTCGCATGGCCATTGACCCGGCCTTGTGGAGACTGGGATAAAACAGCGCCCAGCCGAGAATGCATAGAGCGACCACCAAGGCCGCCATGAAGGCCAACTCCCGTTGAGCTGGGCCCCAGCGCGGTTTCCAGCGGCGGGTTTGGGTCAGGCGTTGGCTGGGGATGATCTTAAACGATTCCAGCAGTTTCTCGCGCCGTTCCTCAGCCAGCTTGAGGGGCGCTTCGGCTGGATACTCGGTGGTGTCCGGAACAGCGATGGCTTCGCGCACCAGGCCGATGGTCTTTTCCAGTTGCTGATAGAGTTCGGCCAGCGCGGGATCTTTGGAGATCGCTTCGCGCAGGGCGACGGCTTCGGTTTCGGGCAATTCGCCCAGAAGCAAGGCGGTCAGGCGCACTTCGGAATCATTCTCAGGCCCGTTGGGTCCGTCGTTGGAGGGCGCGGGCGGCTGCGGCGTTTCGGGAGGTGGTCCAGGCGGCCCAGGTGGCTGGGGCGGTCCCGGTGGTCCAGGGGGTCCAGGAGGTTGAGGGAGGCTCATCGCACAACTCCGATCTTGGCTAGCTCCACCGCCATGGCTTTCAGCGCGTGATGGAGGACATAGCCAACATGCCCGACCGATAATCCGGTGCGGGTACTGATTTCTTTATAAGACAGATCTTCATGGAACTTCAGATGCACCACCTCGCGGCTGCGGGTATCGAGATTCTCCAGGCTGATCCGAACCAGGCCGATGCCTTCCCAGCGCACGATTTGTTCATCGGGCAAGGGCTGAGGGTCGGCTGTTTCGCCGGTGGGCTCCGATGGCTCGCCGCTGCCGCCCCCGGTCCCGCTGGCGCCGGTGGGCAGGGGGATGATCCGTCCGGAAGCGCGCCGATGGTTGAGCGCCATATTATGCACGGTGCGATACAGCCACCTGCGGGGGGCGTCGACTTTCTCAAACTGCGCATGCAACTTCATGAATGCTTCCTGGACGGTATCTTCGGCGAGCGCGCGGTCGCCCAGCAAACGCAGGGCATAACTGAGGAGCGGCGATTCCAGAGCTTCAAACAGCTCTTCAATCGGCTCGAATCGCGGCGCGTCAGAACTCACTGCTTCGACTGGCACTGGATAGGTGGTTCCTGGTTCCTGGTTCCTGGTTGCTAGTTCCTGGTTCCTGGTTCCGTTTTTGGTCTAATCTCGCGGTTTCAGCCGTGAGTCAACACGTTCCAGGGATCATGACACCCGAAAGCGACCGTTCTTAGACGAAAGTTTCCAGGGACTGCTCTCTCTGGTTGCTGGTTGCTGGTCGCTGGTTCCTGGTTCCTGGTTCCTAGTTCCTGGTTGCGGGTTATTGGTTTCTGGGGACTTGGCTGCTGTGACGGAACCGGGAAACTTCGGCCAATGACTCCCCAGAGACCAGCGCGGCCAACCAGAACCCAGCCATCAGGACGGGGCGCTGTCGAATCGAAACTGGCTCCCTACGGTAAAGTACGGGCAATGGGCAAGGCCGTGCCGAGTCCAATGGCCAATAGCCAATATAGCCAATAGCCAATAGCCAAGAACGAGCACCAACAACGAGCAACGAGCAACCAGGAACCAGGAACTAGCGACTAGGAACCAGCAACGAACATCGGCAGGCCCATCCAGACGTCCTTGAATCCCGGTGCGCCGCCGGCTCCGATCAACTCGGCTTCGGCCATCCATGGCCAATACCGGTTTAACAGATCCTGGTTCAAAATCTCCACCTTGACCGGGCTTCGGCACCAGGGCGGATGCCAAACGCGAAAGTAACGTGAACGTCCACGATGCTGCGTGAAGGCGATGTACCGTTCCATGAGCCACGCTTCGAGTGAACCTTCCGGACACGGCTCGGGTTTGGTCGCGGCTGGGATGGGCGCGCCTCGATATCGAAAAGCCGCCCCGCTCAGCCTATCGACCACTTGTCCAGCGAACCGGCCGTCTGCCCTGGGGAAGTGGTGTCCGTAATCGATCCGCCCCAAACGATAGGGCAACCCGAACGAACGTGGACCGAGCAGCAGGCTCAGGGCGTTGGGCAACCATTCCGCCAGGAAGTATATCCCCACTTCATCGCCCTGACGCACATACGTTCGCACGTTCAGAAACGGATGATTGGCGATGGGCCGAAAAAGGCAGGCCGCCAGACGTCCACCCTGTCGCGGACGCATCCGGCGCATGGTGAAGGCCACCAAACTCACGAACGCGCGGCCATCGAACAAATCGAGTTCGAAGGGCGTGGCTTGCTGCAAGGCGGTTTGGTCGACTTCCAGATGGATCATGAGGACGTCGAGCCAGTCTGCCAGCAGAAACGGCTCGCCAGGATGCGCCAGCATGCGCTGACGCGCCGTCGCGCTGACCAGGCCGGCGGCTGACTCGGTCCGAAGCGACCCCGTGGCAGTTAGTTCCTCGGTTCCGAAGTAAGCCTCCTCGCGTTGAATATCTCCGCCATGGCCGGCGGCCGGCGCTGGCGTTGCAACAGGTCCTCAATCGCTTGAGAGAATTCCGAAAACCAGAAATCGAATCCGGCCGTCAACAAGCGGCCTGGGATGACTCGCCGGCTTTTGATGATCAGTTCTGTTTCCGTGCGAATGAAGAACGCGCCTACCTCAAGCATCCATTGGCCGGCAGGCAAGCCGAACGGCACGCTGCAGGCCCGGCGCACGATCGACATCATTTCGCGGTTCGGGAGCGGGCCGGGCGCAGCCAGATTGACAATCCCGTCGATCTCGTGGTGTTGGATTAGCCACTCGACCGCGCGACAAAAATCGAGCTCATGAATCCAGGAGACGAATTGTTTGCCAGTGGCCATGGGGCCGCCCAGACCGCACCGGGCCAGCCGACAGAGCGCCGGGAACACTCCGCCTTGTTGACCGAGGACCATCGCGGTGCGCAACGCCACCTTGCGTGTTCTGGGAACGACAGCCGCCGCGAACGTGCGCTCCCATGCCTGCGCGACTTCGATGGAAAAAGCGTCTTTGGCTTCGGGCGTGGCGCCCACCAGGCCGGCTTCGTCCCTCGGTGTGTCCAGCGAATGTTTATAGATCGTGGCGGTGCTCGAATTGAGCCAGACTTTCGGCGGTCGGGCGCAACGCGCGACCGCTTCGCCCAGTACGCGAGTGGATTCCACGCGTGAATCCATGATCAGCCTGCGATTGCGCGCGTGATATCGGCAATCAACAGAGCGACCGGCAAGATTGACCAGCGCGGTAGCGTCTTCCAGTTCGTTGGCCCATTCGCCGAGCGTACGCCCGTCCCACCAACGCTTGCGGCAGTTCGCCGGCGGCAGATCGGGAGGAGGAGTGGAGTCGGAAGTCGGAGTGCGCGTCAGCACGCAAACGTCGCAGGCCAGCTCATGAAAGTAGGCAGCCAAGGCCCGGCCCAGGAAGCCGCTGCCCCCGGCGATGATAAGTTTTGGAGCGTTCATAAGGTATCGTCTTCAGGGCATCTCGAAGAACACGCGCTTGCGTCGGGGCGGCTTGGCGGTGCTGGTGCCGGCTGTTTTTCCGCGTGCACCCCGGAGCCGAAGGCAGCAGGTCAGGTGCCGCAACCAACGCCGCAGACCCGCGCTGCGCAGTCGTCGGTTCAGGGTTCTCGGTTCAGGGTTCACGGTTCGGGTTCAGGGTTCAGGGTTCAGGGTTCAGGGTTCAGGGTTCAGGGTTCAGGGTTCAGGGTTCAGGGTTCAGGGTTCAGGGTTCAGGGTTCAGGGTTCAGGGT
>DATLUX010000280.1:0-3034 GCA_035577805.1 Verrucomicrobiia bacterium | reverse complement strand
CCAGAGTGATCTTGGCCTGGTTTTTGTCGAGGGAAACGCCGCGAATGACGACGCTCTCCATGTTGGCGGTTTCTTCTTTCACGAGGGTGCCGGGGTTGTCGTTCAGACTGGAACGGACTTCAAACACGACGCCGAACTTTTTGGCGAATTCCACGGAGCGGCTCTGCATGACTTTCGCGCCGAGGCCGGCCAGTTCGAGCATTTCGTCGTAGGAGATCTCTTCGAGTTTCTTAGCGCCGGGAACCAGGCGCGGGTCGGCGGTGTAAACGCCGTCCACGTCCGTGTAGATCTGGCAAAGATCGGCCCTGAGCGCCGACGCCAGGGCAATGGCCGTGAGATCAGAGCCGCCGCGCCCGAGCGTGGTGATGTGGCCTTCGGGGGTCTGGCCTTGGAACCCGGCGACAATCACGACATTCCCACCGTCCAGGAGCTTGTGCACTTCTTTGGGGGTGATGTTCTGGATCTTGGCCTTCGTATGCACGCCGTCCGTGACGATCCCGGCTTGGGCCCCGGTCAGGGAAACGGCCGGGACGTTAATCGCGTGCATGGCGATGGCCGTGAGCGCGATGGTGGTTTGCTCGCCGGTAGCCAGGAGGACATCCATCTCCCGCTCGCTGGGCAAGGGCATGATCTCCCGGGCGAGTTTGATCAGATTATCCGTAACCCCGCTCATGGCGGAGACCACCACGACCACCTGATCGCCTTTGGCACGGTAGCGGGCGACGCGGGCGGCGACATTCTTGATCCGATCGGGGTTTCCGACCGACGTGCCGCCATATTTTTGAACAATTAAAGCCATGGTAACTGCGCGCGCTGCCCGGCTCGCAGCGAATAAGCGAGCGGGGACTCTGCCCAAGGGGCAGCGGGAAGGCAAGGGGCATCCCCCGGCGGGCGGCTGGCGCATGTCCGCTCGGAGCAGGCAAATGCGACTCTTAGCGACTGGTCAAGACCCCTGAACATTCCTCCGGCTCGTTGTTCTTACCTTACTCTTGCTCCTTACTCTTACTCCTTACTCCTGCTCTTACTCTTACTCCTTACTCTTACTCCTTACTCCTTACTCCTTACTCTTACTTTGTTTCCGATTCTCGCGCAGAATTGCGAGTAAGAGCAGGAGTAAGGAGTAAGAGCAGGAGTAGGAGTAAGGGTCGAGGGGGGATCGGGCAGTTGTGGCACGGCCGGCCACTTTGACCTTGTCGGTCGGCCGGCCAGTCGTAATGGTGAGGCTGTGACTGCCGCCAAAGTGACTCCGAACGAGGTGCGTTTGATGAAAGTCCGGGGCGAACCCATTGCGGCCCTGACGGCCTATGACTTTCCCATGACACGGCTGCTGGACGAGGTGGGGGTGCCCATCCTGTTGGTAGGAGATTCTTTGGGGATGATGGTGTTGGGTTATCCGGACACGACCCATGTCACGATGAGCGAGATGGAACATCACGTGCGCGCGGCGGCGCGCGCGCGTCCGCGGGCCTTATTGGGAGCGGACTTGCCGTATCGCAGTTATGAGACGGCGGCGGAGGCCGTGGCTAATGCACGACGGCTAATCAATGCCGGAGCCGAAGCAGTTAAAGCCGAAGGCGGCCGGACCATCCTGGAACAGGTCAAAGCCATCGTGGGGGAGGGCATCCCATTTCTGGGACACTTGGGGATGTTACCGCAGCATGTGCTGGAGGAAGGCGGTTACCACATCAAAGGGCGCAAAGACGCCGAACGCCAAGCCCTCTTGGAGGATGCACGCGCTTTGGAAAGCGCCGGCGCGTTCGCCATCGTTCTGGAATTGGTCAAGTCTAGCGTGGCCAAAGAGATCACCGACTTGGTATCCATCCCCACGATCGGAATTGGCTCGGGGCCCCATTGCGACGGCCAGATCCTGGTCACGCAGGATTTGCTGGGCACATTCCCGTGGTTCACCCCCAAGTTTGTGACCCCACGCACGCGCGGGGCAGAACATTTTCAATTGGCGGTGACCGCCTGGATGGAATCGGTCCGGAAAGGACGTGGAAGCTCGTGAAAGCGGCGAAGCGGTTGACCCATCTCAATGGTCGGGGTGAGGCCCGGATGGTGGACGTGTCGGGCAAGCCGGTGGTGCTGCGGGAGGCGGTGGCCTGCGGCGAGATCCGTCTGCAGCCGGGCACGCTGAAGCTGGTGCAGGCTGATCGCATGGCGAAGGGCAATGTGTTGAATGCCGCGCGCCTGGCGGGCATCCAGGCGGCCAAGCGCACCGGCGAACTCATCCCGCTTTGTCATCCTTTGCCGATCACGCATTGCGAAGTGGTTTTTCAGATCCCGCGCTCGCGCGACCGGATCCGGATCACGGCCACGGCGCGGATTGCGGCTCAGACCGGCGTGGAGATGGAAGCGCTGACGGCCGTGAGCGTGGCCGCCCTGACGATCTACGATATGTGCAAGGCGGTAGACAAAAGGATGGTGATCGGCCAGGTCCGCCTGACTGCCAAAACCAAGAGGCCATTGCCCAATCCCGGGTGAACTTTATGCAGATCCATGTAGGAATTATCACCATTAGCGACCGGGCCAGCCAGGGTCTTTACGATGACCTGGGCGGTCCGGCCTTAAAGAAGGCGGCCGAAGGGTATGGCTGGAAAGTGCTGTCGGAAAACCTCGTTCCGGACGAAAAACCCGCCATCCAACGGGCCATCCGCGAACAACTGGCTCAGGGATGTCATCTGGTTCTTACCACCGGCGGGACCGGCGTGGCCTTACGTGACGTTACCCCGGAAGCGGTCCGCGAAATCGCCATCCGCGAGCTGCCGGGCTTCGGCGAGGTGATGCGTCTGGAGTCGATGAAGATCACGCCCAACGCGATTCTCTCCCGCAACCTGGCCGTGGTGGTCGAGCGGGGGTTGATCGTTTGTTTGCCCGGCAAACCCAGTGGGGCCGTGGAATGCCTCAGCTTTGTCGTCCGCGCCATCCCCCATTGCGTTGAGGTGCTGCAAGAGGTTCCGACCAGCTGTTAACGAGGCAGGGCCTCAGACCAGCAAGGATCCAGCAAGCAGCAACCAGGAACTACCCATGAACC
>DATLUX010000279.1:0-7669 GCA_035577805.1 Verrucomicrobiia bacterium | reverse complement strand
CTGCCCTGCTTTACGTCAATCATTCCGCCAGTCCTGTGCCCGACGCGATCAGTCCGCGGCTAACCGTGATCTCGCCGGAACCGGCCAACTTTCGGACGGCGGATCCGAAAATCACGATTTATGGCTCGGCCTCGGACAACGTCGGGCTGGCCCAGGTTTGGATGGCCAAGGATGACGGCCCGCCCCAACTGGTGCGAGGACTGAGTCAGTGGCAGGTGGTGAGTGATCTCAATCCTGGCACGAACCGCTTTCAATTCCGCGCCGTGGATCTGGCCGGGAATTTTTCGGCGGCGATGACCCACACCGTGGTGTTTGTCGTGATGAAAGGATTTGCCCTTACGATCCATGGCCAAGGCAACGTGAGCCGGCCGACCTTCGGTGCCAGCCTCGAGGCCGGCCAGTTTTACACCCTCCAGGCCGCCCCGAAGCCGGGAAATCTGTTCAGCAACTGGTTCGTCAACGGCGTGAGTTACGGCAACCCCACTTTTCGTTTCCTGCTGACCTCCGACATGGAGATTGTCGCTAATTTTGTGCCGAACCCATTCCCGGCCTTGGCCGGGACTTACACTACCTTATTCTATGATCCAGCTGCGCCCGACCATAGCAGCGCCGGTTCCCTCAACTTTAACCTGACCAGCAAAGGATCCGTCGCGGGCAAAGGGATGTTCGCCGGCAAACCGCTCACCGTCGGCGGACAATTGGGCCTGCATCTACAGGCAAACTGCGACTGGATCCTCCAGGACGGTTCTCCAGTCCGGTTACGTTTGCAATTGGCTGAAGGCAGCGATGCGTTGACTGGCAGCGTGCTGCTGCCTACTCGGATCGTTCCACTCACCGGATACCGAGTCCGGGCGCCGGTTGCTCGCAGGACAAACGGAACGCCGGTGCGGTTTACCCTGGTGCTGGCGCGGCCCGACCCCGGCGTGCCCGATTCGGCTGGCCCTGGCTATGCCACCATGCTCATCGATCGCAACGGAAAACTGCGACTGAACGGGTGGTTGGGAGACGGCACGCCCTGGAGCAGTTCGGCCGCGCTTTCGGCGGAAGGCCGTTTCCCACTTTACTTGCCGCTCTCGGGCGGAGCCGGCTCCTTGTTCGGCTGGATCACGCTGGCTCCCACCGAGACCAATGATCTGCAAGGAATACTCACTTGGAGCCGCCCCGGTTTTTACAAAAACAATCTGCGCCTGGTCGGTTCACAGTATCACTCCCCGCCTGCAGGCGAAGCATGGCTGGACTCCGATCAGGCCGTGCTGATCCGGGAGGGCGGAAACCTGACAGCACCTGTGACCAACTCGGTCATCCTCAAAGAGGACCTGCAACTGGTCATGGCCGGGCCCAGCCCGGAAGACGTGACGCTTGTGTTCAAGCCTGCGTCGGGCCTAATCGTCGGCCGGTTTGCTGAGCCTAGCGGCCAGACCACACAGATGAAGGGGGTGATCCTCCGAAAACAAGGCGTCGGCAGCGGGCTCTTCCAGGGAACCAACCGGCCGGGTTCTTTCTTCCTGGGGCCCAGCGAACGTTACCCGATCGTCCGCTAAGCCTATGCGTGGTTCACCTCGTCCTTTACTCCAAGCCGTCCAGGCTCCATCCTCGGCTGCCATGTCCAGTTACTCAGACACTCCGCTCGATCGCCTGTGGAAAGAGTACGGAGCTGGGTTCAGAGACTTTGACGATCTCACGCTGGCCCGCTGGCTCGCTCAGACCCTCAGTCAGCTTTCGGGCAAAACCTGGCGGCTTTCCCACCCGCTGGTGGGGGCGTACCGGCTGGCCGCCCAACTGGCACACGAACAACAGATCTGGCTCAAGCGCCTGGCGACGCCGCCGGCCGATTTTCACGAAGCGCCCTGCTGCCGGGCGCCCATCGTGCCATTGCTGACACGGGATGTCATCGAAGCCGGGTTGATCTGCCAAAGCTGCAACGATACCTGCGTGGCTTTCGATGATTTACCCACCGAAGTACAACCGGCCTTGCGCGAATGGGCCACCAAGTATGCCCCGCTTCATGCCGTGGCGCATTGGGACGATAACCAGCGCAAAGAGGCGGACGACTACCAGCGGGCGCTCGACGATTCGGCTGATGAAGTCGAAAGTCTGCTGGCTTTCGCCGGCAAAACGCTCGCGCCACAGCTCCTCCAGCATTTCCCCACCATCCTCTGGGAAGACCAGGACGAGTGCCTGGAAGTGCGGCCTGAAGACATCGAACTCTAGGCCCTCGATCAGCACTCAGGAGGAGGCATGACGATCTTAACCCCAGGATTCCGGCGCTGGATCCTGGGCCTGGGGGCGTTCCTGCTGACTGCGCTGCTGGTTCTGTTCCTGTTCCGCGAACCTCTCCTGCGGCGACTGGCTGAGTCCAGCATCCAAAAGAACACCGGCATGCGCGCCGAGATCGGCGAACTCAAGTCCAGCCTCGGGTCAGGCGCTTTTGAGGTCCGCGATCTCAGGCTGTATAACCTCAAGGAATTTGGCGGGTCCATCCTGGCCCGGATTCCTCACCTCCTGGTGGACTTCGACACCCAACAAGCCGCCCATAGCGTCTTTCATCTCCGCCGGCTCCAACTCAATCTCGCCGAGCTGCACGTCGTGCGAGACCAAAGCGGCCGCCTCAACCTGGACGGCCTCGAACCCGCCGTGCGCGAGCATCTCAGCAAACGTTTCCGGCGCCGCCACGATCAGGCCACCGACTTCCAGTTCGGCGGCATCGACCAACTCCTGCTCACTCTGCGTCATGTCCGCTACACGGACCTCAAACGCCCCGAGCATACCCGTGAGATCGATCTCAAGCTGGAAGATGAGTTGGTCACCACTCTTCACACCGAGGACGATCTGCAAGCTTGGCTGGGCGCCATGATCTTCCGGATCGTCTTGCAACAGTTCAGCCACAACCCGAATCAGCAGTCCAGCCACCCCGCGAGTTCCCCTTAGTTAGTTAAGTTAGAGTGTCCCTGCGGAACTTTGCATGCGGAATGCGATAGCCTCCTGGCCGAAAACCCGGCAACATCCATCCCAACCTGAACCCATGCCCATACCGGTCCCGACGCCTGACCCGCTCGTAGAAATTTCACGAGACGGCATTGTGCTCGGCAGTTTGCCTCGTTCTGAAGCTCTGGAGCTGCTGGCGGTAGGCTTCCTCAAGCCGAACGATCAGTACCGGTCCGAAGGCAGCACCGAGCTCGGGCCGCTCCACGAATTGGCCAGGACAACTGCTCCCCTTGAGCCATCCACATCGTCTGAGTTTCCTTTATCGCGGCCGTGGCTGGGCAAAGCCAGAAGTTCCGTATCCTCCGCGGCCCAGGCCGTGACGGGTGCGGCGGGCCAAGTGGCGTCTCGACTGAAGTCGCTGACCACCGCCACGCTGCACACGACGGCTCGAGCGACGAACCTGATCTTGCTGGGGTACCTGCCGCAGCTCAGGCAACTGCTGGCGCAATTGCCGGAAAGCCGGCCCGTTGTTGCCGTCCGGCAAGGAATCCGGGACGAGGTTCTGATGCGAAAGGTTTTTGGCGCATTGTATGATTGCCTGCCCAGGCCGGTGTGCCGATTCATGCCCGAGGAACGGTTTGTTCGGTTCTGCATGGAAAACCACGCGAAGCTGCTCAAACCGAACGCGAACGACCCGCCGACATCACCGACATCACCGCCACCACCGCCATGAGCGCAAGCCTTGGCGTCCCCACGGCGCCTCCCTCGCCTTCCTCACCTGAATCGCCGCCGCTGCTGGTCTTGCGGGGCATCGTTAAATCCTTTCCTGGGGTGAAGGCGTTGGCCGGCGTGGATTTCACAGCGCGCCGCGGCCAGATCCATGCGCTGATGGGCGAGAATGGGGCCGGTAAATCCACCCTGATCAAAGTACTCACCGGCGTTCATCAGCGTGACGCCGGGGAAGCCCGGCTGGAGGGGCAGCCGATCAATCCCCGCTCCCCGCAAGCCGCCCAGGCCCTCGGCATCAGCACGGTTTACCAGGAAGTCAATCTGATCCCGTTCCTCTCGGTGGCGGAGAATATTTGTCTGGGTCGCCAGCCGCGGCGGCTTGGGTTCATCCGCTGGGGCGAGATTCGGCAGCGGGCTGAGCGCGCCCTGGACCGGCTTGGACTCCGGATCGATTCACGGCAGACGCTCGCCAGCTGTTCCATCGCCATCCAGCAACTGGTTGCGATCGCGCGCGCGCTGGATACTTCGGCGCGTTTGTTGATCCTGGACGAACCCACGTCGAGTCTGGACGAGCAGGAAGTCGATCAGCTCTTTGGGGTGCTGCGCAAACTCAAGGCCGACGGGCTTGGCATCGTGTTTGTCACGCATTTCCTCGACCAGGTTTACGCGATCTCCGATCGGATCACCGTGTTGCGCAACGGCACGTTCGTGGGTGAATTTGAAGCCGCTCAACTGCCGCGCCTGGAATTGATCTCTCACATGATTGGGCGTGACGCCACCGGGTTCGACCAGCACGCGCCCGCGGCGCCGGCCCCGGCGGCCGCCGCCCGCCCCTTTCTCGAGGCCCGCCAGCTCGGACGCAAAGGATCCGTCCAGGGCATCGACTTGCAGGTTCATTCCGGCGAAATCGTGGGCCTGGCCGGATTGCTCGGCTCAGGCAGGACGGAGACGGCCCGACTGATTTTCGGCCTCGACCGCGCCGATCAGGGCCGGATGGAGCTGGAAGGAACGCCGGTCAGCCTGCGTTCGCCCCGGCAAGCCATCGCGCGAAGGCTGGGGTTCTGTCCGGAAGATCGGAAGGTGGCTGGGATCATCCCCAATTTGTCGGTGCGCGAGAACATTCTTCTGGCCATGCAAGCTCAACAGGGTTGGTTGCGTTACATCTCGCCGCCGCTGCAAGTGGAGCTCGCCGATCGGTTGATCGCGACGCTGCAGATCAAGACTCCCCATCGCGAACAGCCCGTCCGCCTGCTCAGCGGCGGCAACCAGCAAAAGGTCATTCTGGCCCGCTGGCTGGCCGCGCAGCCGCGTCTCCTCATTCTGGACGAACCCACCCGCGGCATCGACGTGGGCGCCAAAGCAGAGATCGAGAAGCTCATGGCCGAACTGGCCCGGGACGGCCTCGGCATCTTGTTCATCTCGTCGGACCTCGAAGAAATTGTGCGCAATAGTCATCGCGTAGTGGTGCTGCGTGACCGGCGCAAGATCGCGGAGATGCAAGGAACGGACATTTCGGAAACGAATATCATGCACGCGATCGCTCATGGCCAACCGGAGGCGTCAAGGTGAACTGGCGGAACCTGCGTTGGCCGCTGGCGGCCCTGGGTTTGTTGTTGTTGTTCAACTTGGTGTTCACGCCGGGCTTCTTTCATTTTGAGCTCAAGGAGGGGCGCCTCTACGGAAGTCTGATCGATATTCTGAACCGGGCTGCGCCGGTGATGCTGCTGAGCCTGGGCATGACGCTGGTCATCGCGACGGGCGGCGTTGATCTGTCCGTCGGCGCCATCATGGCGATGGCGGGGGCGGTGGGCGCGTTGCTGATTAACGCGGGCTGTCCGGTGGCTCTGGCCATAACCGCCGCGTTGGCCGGCGCCACCATGGCCGGCCTGTGGAACGGCGCACTGGTCGGGCCCCTGCAGGTGCCGCCCATTGTCGCCACCCTAATCCTGATGGTTTCCGGGCGTGGAATCGCTCAACTCCTTACCAACGGCCAAATCATCACGTTCGAAAACCGGGCGTTCGAGTATATCGGCCGCGGCCATCTGGCCGGAGTGCCCTTCCCGATCTTTCTGGTCGCCGGTTGCTTTTTGATTTTGCACCGGTCGCTCACGCGCACGGCGGCCGGCCTGTTCATTGAAGCCTGCGGCGACAACGAACTGGCGAGCCGCTACGCGGGCGTCCATACGCGTCTGGTCAAATTTATCGTTTATGGTGCGAGCGGTTTGTGCGCGGGCCTGGCTGGATTGATCGTGGCCACAGACATCAAGGGCGCGGACGCCAATAACGCGGGGCTTTATCTGGAGTTGGACGCCATCCTCGCCGTGGTGCTGGGCGGGACGGCGCTGGCGGGAGGCCGGGCACATCTGGGAGGTTCGCTGTTGGGAGCGGCCCTGATCCAAACGTTAACCACCACGATTCTCACACGGGTGTCGCCGCATTTCACGCTGGTGGTGAAGTCGGCGGTGATCATCGGTGTATGCCTGTTGCAAGCGCCCAAGTTCAGACAACTCGTTTTGCGTTGGCGCCATGCGTCATAGAAATCTACCTCTGCTCGTGACGGCGGCCATTTGCGGCCTGCTTTACCTGGCGGGCGGCGTCGGCTACGGCTGGTTCTCCAAGCCCGTGGTGTTGGTGAATCTTTTTACCGACAACGCGTTTCTTGGCGTGGCCGCCATCGGGCTCACCTTCGTCATCCTGGCCGGCGGGATCGATTTGTCGGTGGGCGCGGTGGTCGGTTGCGTGAGCATCAGCAGTGCTTTGCTGATCGAACAACACGAATGGCCTCCCAGCGCGGTCGTGGCGCTCATGTTGGGAAGCGGGCTGGTCTTCGGAACTATCATGGGTTGTTTGATCCATTTCTTCGAACTGCAACCTTTCCTGGTGACTCTGGCCGGGATGTTTTTCTGCCGCGGCCTTGGGCTGGTTTTGAGCCAGGAATCGGTGTCCATCACGCATCCCTTGGTGGAAGACGCGGCGGCCTGGTCGCTGCCTGCGGAAGCCGAGGTATCGATTAAAATCGTGAGCATATTGTTCTTGGGCGCCTTGGCGGTGGGGATGGCGTTCTTATTCTGGAGCCGGTTCGGCAGGAACATTTATGCGCTGGGCGGCAGCGAGACATCGGCGCTTCTCATGGGCCTGCGAGTCGCCCAGACGAAGATTGGGGTCTACGGCTTAAGCGGCTTTTGCTCCGCGTTGGCCGGGGTGGTTTACACGATCTACACCTCGAGCGGGAATGCGACCGCGGCCACCGGCCTGGAACTGGACGCAATCGCTGCGGTCGTGGTTGGCGGCACCCTGCTTAGCGGCGGCGTCGGTCACCTGGCCGGCACGTTGATGGGCGTGCTCATCTTTGGGATCATTCAAACCCTCATCACATTTCAAGGCACGCTCAGCTCGTGGTGGACGCGAATCCTGATTGGTCTCCTCCTGCTCGGCTTCATCCTGTTGCAACGGTTCCTTCAGAGACGTCGGACGTAATAGCAGTCTCCCTCTCCCCTCAACGGGGAGAGGGCCGGGGTGGGAATGACACAAGATGTTCGCTTGCCAAGGAAGGACAACAAATCCATCACGTGCACTCAACCTTCACTTCCGAGCCGCTTTGAGCCGGACGAAAACCTCATTGGCGGAGGGCCGGCCGCAGATCACTTCGTTGGTGCCATTCGAGAAGCGGTTGCTCTGCACGGTGAGAGGGCTCCAGGTGTTGCCCCGGAGATCCGTCGAGAACTCGGGCGTAATCGTCCAGTTGGAAGCTCCCAACGATTTGAACTCGACCGTGTTCCCCAACTTCAAGCTGAGGATCCGGAACGTCGGTGGATCCACCGTCACGATGCGCCCAAAGAAATGGTGGATCGAACATTCATAAATGTAATTGGAAGCCACCAGCGGCACCGCGAACGTGATCGTGCCGGAGGAAATGTTGTTGTTCACCACACCCGTGCTGTTGATTCGAAACGGGTGAACAGTCGAAGTCGAGATCGCGAACGTGTAAGTCTGGCCACGCACCAGGGTCAACGTG
>DATLUX010000278.1:0-27579 GCA_035577805.1 Verrucomicrobiia bacterium | reverse complement strand
CGGTGGCCAGCATGAACGCGGTGTTGAGCGAGGAGCCGCCGGAACTTGGCGCCACAAGCGGCAACATTCCGATCGCGCTCGACCGTGTCGTGCGCCGCTGTTTGGAGAAACAGCCGGACCGGCGTTTCCAATCCGCGCATGACATGGCTTTTGCCATCGACGTCGCGTCGCATGCTTCCGGCAGCCGGGCGCCTTCCGGGGCGAACGCGAATCAGAAATCATCGCAACCCAGGCAGCTCGTCGCGGGGATTGTCCTGAGCTTGCTCATGCTGGCGGCCGGGTTCGCGGTCAGCAAGCGAGGTTCACAGGCCGGTCCACCCACGGCCCCAAGCATTCGTTATCTGACCTACTCCGGGCGCGATTACTCGCCGGCGGCATCGATGGATGGCAAGCGCGTCTGTTTCAGCTCGGATCGGGATGGCATCAAGCGCATCTGGATCAAGGAGATTGCCTCCGGACTGGAAAGCCCGCTAACCGCCGGGCCGGATGATTTTCCACGTTTTTCCCGCGACGACAGCACCGTTCTCTTTGCGCGTGCTGGCGGTTCCGAGCCTCCGCTCCTACCGCGTGCCGGTGATTCGCGGTGAACCGTCCAAGATCCTCAACGTCGGGACGTTCCTGTGCCATCTTCTGCGCGGCGAGTCGGCGCAATTCGTCGTAAACCAGAGGCAGCAACTGATCAGCAGCCCCGGGATCGCTTTGCTCGACCCGCTCCAGGATCTGCGTAAAGTCGCTCACTGGCACAGAGTAACGGACCGGCGGCCTGCGACAATCCGAAAGCAGACCGGGCACCTCATTCTCTGTGATTGACGTGACGCGTCCTGAAAGTGAGGCGGAGGGTATCCGCTGGTGGGAGCAGTTGACCGCGAAGGGCGGTGAGGGAATGGTGGTGAAGCCAATGGAGTTCATCGCCAGGAACCAACGCGGCCTCGTGCAACCGGCCGTAAAATGTCGCGGTCGCGAATACCTGCGCATCATCTACGGCCCGGAATACACCGCGCCGGGGAATCTTGAGCGCCTGCGAAAGCGAGGTCTTTCCACCAAGCGTTCGCTGGCGCTTCGCGAATTTGCGCTGGGCATCGATTCCCTCGAGCGTTTCGTGCGCAAAGAGCCGTTGCGCCGCGTGCATGAGGTCTTTGGCGTGCTCGCGCTGGAAAGCGAACCGGTGGCTCCTCGCTTATGACGCCGTGAGCCAACCCATCCACCTCATCTGTCTCGCTCGTATTCTGACGGGCGGTTTGTTTGAGCTAAGGGTTGGCGGTTCGCTGTCCCAATCGAACTTCAGGATGATGGGGTCAAGGTGATGAGGAATGAGGGACCCACTTTCTTCTCCATTATCCTGACCTAATCACGAACTAACGCATGATAAAATAGTGAAGTATTTTGAAATCGGCCAGTTCCGCGCCGTTTATAGGCTGAATGGTTGATTTCTCCGTACTCAAAACTCCTACAGTGCGCGCGTGGCTCGGCGTAGCGCTCCTCGCCGTCCAAGCAATCCCGGCTCCCCCCGCGCCCGCCGCCGTGACCGAGGCGTGGGTGCAGCGCTACCACGGCCCATCGACCAACAGCGATTATGCTAATGCCGTGGCAGTGGACGCCAGCGGCAATGTGGTCGTGACGGGGTCGTCGGATAACGGGACCAACTGGGATTACTACACAGCCAAATATGCGGCGGCGGACGGCACCCTGCTTTGGGAGAAGCGCTACAACGGTCCGGTAAACGGTTACGACGAAGCCCTCGCCGTGGCGGTGGACGGCAGCGGCAACGTGATCGTGACCGGGTCTTCCAGTTCAACCGGATTCGAAGACTATTACACAGCCAAGTATGCGGCAGCGGACGGCGCGCTGCTCTGGGAGAAACGCTACAACGGACCGGGGAGCGACGAGGATGATGCCTTTGCGGTAGCTGTGGATGGCAGCGGCAATGTGGTCGTGACAGGGCAGTCCTACCGCGTCGGGAGCAGCTACGATTACTACACAGCCAAGTATGCCGCAGCGGACGGCGGGTTGCTCTGGGAACAACGCTACAACGGTCCGGCGAACGGCGGCGACGTCGCCACTGCCTTGGCAGTGGACCGCGGCGGCAACGTGGTCGTGACGGGACAGTCTTACAACGGGACCAACGCTGACTACTACACCGCCAAGTACGCGGCGACGAACGGCGCTCTGCTGTGGGAACAACGATACAACGGACCGGGGAATAGCAACGACTTTGCCAATGCAGTGGCGGTGGACGCAAGCGGCAATGTCGTGGTGACCGGGTTTTCCTACAACGCCACCAATGCCGACTACTACACAGCCAAGTATGCCGCGGCGGACGGAGCGCTGCTCTGGGAGCAACGCTACAACGGCCCGGCGAACGGCGATGACAGAGCCACCGCGATAGCGACAGACGCCAGCGGCAATGTCGTCGTGACAGGGGCGTCGGAAGGGACGAATTTTTCCGATTACTACACAGCCAAGTACGCGGCACCGGACGGCACCCTGCTCTGGGAGAAGCGCTACAATGGCCCGGCGAACGACGAGGAGCAAGCCGTGGCGGTGGCAGTGGATGCCAACGGGAACGTGGTAGTGACGGGGTCTGCCGCGCGCCCCGACGACGATGACGGCACGGACTGTTACACAGCCAAATATGCGGCGGCGGACGGCGCGTTGCTCTGGGAGAAGCGCTATCACGGGCCCCTCTATGGCTATGATTCTGCGGTCAGCCTCGCTCTTGGCCCGAACGGCATGGTGGCCGTCACAGGTTATTCAGACGCCGCGACCTTTTCATCCGTGTTTGACTACGCGACCGTCGTCTACCGGGAGAATCTGCCTGCAGTTTCCATCGCTTTAATTCCCAGTGGCGTTCGCCTCCGCTTTCCCGGCGTCGCCGGCCACAGCTACGAGGTCCTGCGCGCCCCTGCCGTCACCGGCCCTTGGAGCACCAACACCACGTCCATCGCCATCACCAACGGCGTCATCGAATACATCGACACCAACGCGCCGCCCGGCTCCGCCTTTTACCGCACCGCCGCCGGGCCTTGACCTGCACAACGCCACAATACTTTCACCGTCGCAAGCCGGGCGCGCGTGGACGATATCCTTTTGCGGCGACAGTGGCTGGCCAACCGGGCGTTTTGGTTCACGCGGCATGAAGGAGGGGAGCTGGACTTCCAACAATTGGCTCACCCTGGTGCTGGAGTGGGTGACGATCATCGGTCGAGCCGTGGTAATCGTCATTTCCATCGTCCGCTTCGGCTTGCTCGGCCTCGTGGTGATGGGCTTCACTGCGTCCCTGACGGAGACTTTTCCCTCCACGTTCGACCTTTCCGCATGGTGGGCCGGGCCGGCCATGTTGGCGCCGCTGTTCGTCCTGGCGCTAGCAGCTTACGGATGTTGGGCGGCGCTGGCCGGACGGCCGCTGTTAAAGGATGAATCGCTCACGCGATGATATGAGGAACAAGATGGATAAAGAACGATTGCTTCCGCTGAGTGCCGCCCTGCTCGGCGGGCTGATCATTCCTGGAATCATCGCCGAATTTCTTCTGGCCAGTGATGATCAGGCGGTTCGTCAGGCATCGGCTTTTGTCCGTATATTTCCGCTGCTGGTAATCGCCCTGGGCATCTTTGGACGCCAGGCGTTGCTTTGCCGCAGTTGGCGGCCGTTGGCAGGAGCCTTGCAAGGACTGTTGGCTGGGGCGATCAGCGGACTGCTGGTGGGCATCGCCATGCGGCTGGCGATGCGCGGTGTGGCGCTCGCCGCTGGACGGCACCCGCCGCCGCCGCGCTGGCATCCGTTCCCGGAGGTCCATTGGGAGGAGATGTCCTCATCGACACCGAGATCGGTCTGCTGCTTTCGGATGCGAATGAATCCGTCTGGCCTCACGGTCCTCGTTATTACGTGTGGGCCGGGTGCTGACTGGAATTCAAAAAGGGCGGGCCACGTACTAAATTCAACAAGCCGCAGGTGTGGCGATTCCCGCACGGCAAGCGTCAACGCGGTCTTCACTTCGAGGATGTCGAGTTCGTGCTTTAACGTGAGGTCACTGACACGCGCCCGCTTTTCAAATGATGCAGGGGTGATAGTTGGATACCCGCTCAACCCCCCACGTTCGGAGAGCATCGAGAACCCCTTCAACGTGAGGTAAAGAACGGAGGGTTCATATGCGCGGCGCGGAAGTTCCCCCACTGCTCCGGCGTAGCAAGACACCCAGAACCGCCTCAGTTGGTGCTATCTTGCCACGATCATCCAAATGGTTCGTCCTTTTCGCTTCTGTTTCTCGCATTACCTGATAGACAGTCAAACATTCCATGACCGAGCAACCCAATCGGGAAGTGGCCGTGCTGAACGCGGTCCTCGAACTCCGCCCGGCGGAACGCGCCGCCTATCTGGATCAGGCCTGCGCAGGTGACGTGGCGTTGCGCGCTCAGGTCGAGGCGTTGCTCCAAGCGCACAGCCAGGCCGAAGGTTTTCTGGAAGCGCCACCAGTTGGTCTCGGTTTCAAGCGAACCGTGCGGGTGGACGTACCGCCCACCGAAAAACCCGGTGATCGAATCGGCCGCTACAAACTGCTCCAGCAAATCGGCGAAGGTGGCTGCGGCGTCGTTTACATGGCCGAGCAGGAAGAGCCGGTGCGTCGCCGCGTGGCGCTTAAGGTCATCAAACTCGGCATGGACACAAAACAGGTCATCGCCCGCTTCGAGGCCGAACGGCAGGCGTTGGCGCTGATGGACCATCCGAACATCGCCAAAGTGCTCGACGCGGGCGCGACCGAAACCGGCCGGCCTTTTTTCGTCATGGAGTTGGTGCGCGGCATTAAAATCACCGACTTCTGCGACGACAATAAACTCTCTACTCAAGACCGGCTAAAGCTGTTCATCCAGGTTTGTCAGGCCATCCAGCACGCGCACCAGAAGGGCGTCATTCACCGCGACATCAAACCCTCGAACATCCTTGTCACCATCAACGACGGCGTGCCCGTGCCCAAGGTGATTGACTTCGGCATCGCCAAAGCCACGCAGGGCCGGCTGACTGACCAGACGCTCTTCACCGCCTTCGAGCAGTTCATTGGCACGCCGGCCTACATGAGTCCCGAGCAAGCGGTGATGACGAGCCTGGACATTGACACGCGCAGCGACATCTACAGCCTGGGCGTACTGCTCTACGAATTGCTCACGGGCGGAACTCCCTTCGACGCAAAGGAACTGCTCGCCGCCGGACTGGATGAAATGCGCCGTACCATTCGCGAAAAAGAACCACTCAAGCCCTCGACGCGCTTGGGCACGATGGCGGCCGATGCGTTGACGACGACCGCGAACCACCACCACACCGATGCGCCGAAACTGATTCATCGCCTGCGCGGCGACCTGGACTGGATTGTGATGAAGTCGTTGGATAAAGACCGCGCCCGCCGTTACGAAACCGCCAACGGTTTGGCGATGGACATACAGCGCCATCTGGAGAACGAACCCGTGCTGGCACGCCCGCCCAGCCGCCTCTATGAGTTTCAGAAGACGGTGCGCCGGCACAAGGTGGGCTTCGCGGCCACTGCTGCGATCCTGGTGGCGCTCGCGGGAGGTGTGGTGGTGAGCACATGGGAGGCGATTCGAGCCAAGCGCGCGGAGCGGGACCAAACCCGACAGCGCCAGCAAGCGGAGCGAGCCGGGGATACCGCGAAACGCCAGGAGCAATTTGCTCGCGAGAGCGCGGACGAGGCGCACCGACAGCAACGCCTTGCGACTACCGAGCTTTGGCATTCGTATCTGGCCCAAGCCCGCGCCCTGCGTTTCAGCGGCCAGCCCGGGCGCCGCTTTGACAGCCTCGACGTACTTGCCAAAGCGGCGGCCATCCGGTTCGCGCCCGAATTGCGCGACGAGGCCATCGCCTGCCTGGCGTTGCCCGATCTCAAGCTGCAGCGCCGCATCCCGGCGAACCGCGGCGTGTTTGACCGCGCGCTCGAGCGCTACGCGACGGTCGCCACCAATTTCGGCAATATTAATATCAGCATCCGGCGGGTCCGCGATGATCAGGAAGTTTTACTTCTCCCGAATCCCGCTGGCACCGTTCGCAAAATTGCCCTATTCAGCCATGACGGGAAATTTCTGCCCGTGCTGTGCCAGGATCATTTGTTGCGCGTTTGGGACCTGGAGCATCCGGCCGTGGTCCTCACCGTTCCTTGCGGGACACGGCACGCGACGATTGATTTCGAGCAGGGCGATCGTTATGTGGCAGTGGCGGTCGGCGCGGAGATTTCGATCTATGAATTAACCACCGGAAAGAAAGTCAATTCGTTCTCCACGGCTTTCGCGCCGGTCTGCGTCCGCTACGATCCGTCTGGCCGGAGGTTGGCCATTTCCAGCTTTCAGGACAAGCGGGTGGCCATCATGGACCCCCGTTCCGGCGCGACTCTCATGACGCTGACCAACGACGGGGACGCGGCCGAACTGGCCTGGCACCCGCGCGACGCCGTGCTGGCGGTTCCGGGACACGATAACGGCCTGATTTACCTTTGGGACACCGCCGCAGGGCGGCTGCTCCATTCCTTCAAGGGGCATCAAGGCGGCTCCGCCAATGTTGAATTCAGCGCGGACGGTGAGATGCTGATCTCCTCCGGCTGGGACGGAATGACTTTGTGGAATGTACGCGCGGGCGAGCTTCTGATGGAGTATGGAATGTCATACGGCGAGGCTGAGTCTTTCGCGCCGGACGGCACTGCTTACGGCCACTCCAGCTATGCCAACGGACCACTGGAATTGTTCTCCTTCGCCTCCGGGCGTGTGGCGCGACACTGGCACGCTGCCGAGGTGGACAAGGGGACCAAGGTCGTTGCCTTCAGTTGGGACGGGCGCTGGCTGGCCTTCGGTTCCGGCGACTTTGTGAAGCTGTTTGAGACGCGGACAGGCGATCTGCTGGCCACCCTTTCGACCGGCCCGCTGGCGGGCCTGTGCTTTCAGAAAAGCAGCGGCGGGTTGCTCGCCAGCGGCGAGCGCGGGTTGTTTCTATGGCCGATGCGGGCCGCAGGCGGGGCGGGGGAGTTGACCATAGGCCCACCTGAAATGGTCGGCTCCGCCGGGGCGTGGCAGCAAGCCAACATTGCCGAGAACGGCCGGGTATTCGCAGCCTTCCACGGCGATCACGCTTGCATTTTCGAAGTGGAAGGGATGCGGGAGATAGCTCGCACCGCTGTGTGTGGTCGCGAGGAGCAATTTCGGGTTGTGTCGGTCAGCCCCGACGGGCTAACGCTCGCCACCGGTGGCCATCATGACACGGTTGTGAGAATCTGGAACTCACGCACGGGCGCGCCGATCAAGCAACTGGCGGATCGGGAGTGGCTTCCCGAAGGGGGGCTTGTGCCGGCGTTTGGGCCGACTGGACGTTCCCTGGTGGTCGCGAGTTACGGGAGTTGTCGGCTCTGGGAAACCGATTCCTGGACTCCCGGACTGCGCGTTCCCCGACCCGACTTCGACCTGCCGAACCTGGCCATGTCGCACCGGAGCGGATTGATAGCCTTGCGCAGCGGGCAAACCTCCATCGAACTGCGGGACGTGGCAACGGGCGAAGTGCTGGCAACGCTGCAATCTCCCATTCGCTCGCATGTCGCCCAGATGGCCTTCTCGCCCGATGACACCCAGCTCGCCGTGACCTACTCGGGCACGCGCGAGTTGCTGGTCTGGGACGTGCGCCTCTTGCGCGACGAATTGAAAAACCTGGGGCTGGATTGGAACCGTCCGCCGTTTCCGCCCGCAGCCGATAAAGCAGGATTCAAATTCTCCACCATCACTGTCCTCGGGAAGGAGTCCCCGCTTGTGCCGGAGCCAGAATCGCCGGTGAAATAGCGGCATCCAGCTTCGCGCTTCGGCAAGCGGCTTCTCGCGGTAATCCAAGCACCAAGGCACCGGCCCGGAAGACTTCTGCCCCCGACCGCTGAACTTTCTTTGCCCTTTCCCCTCCGGAATCTCGCATTGCTGGATGATGAGCAAGACGGCCCACCCACTGAAAGCGAACGGCGATGAGAATTTTAGAACAGAAGCAAACGGAGATAACGGAGAGGCAGGTCTCGGTCCCCTCCGTATGCTCCTGTTCAAACTCTGACGCGAACCGCCGCGACAACTGAAAATGAAAATATGAAACCAATGAATTCAATGCTCATCATGAAAACTCGAATTCAAAAACTGCTCGTTGGCGCGGCCCTGGTGGGCGCGGCCACCCTGGTCCAGGCGCAATTTAACTACACTGACAATGGCAACGGCACCTGCACGATTACGGGATACACCGGCCCCGGTGGCGCAGTAACCATTCCCAATTCAATCAATGGCCTGAGCGTCACCAGCATCGGATACAAAGCGTTTTACAATAAAAGCAGCCTGACCAGCGTCACCATTCCCGACAGCGTCACCAGCATCGGAGGCCATGCGTTTCGGGATTGCCACAGCCTGACCAGCGTCATTATCCCTAGCAGCGTCACCAGCATCGGCGACTCGGAGGTCTTGGGCTCGGAAGGCTCCGCGTTTGAGGGCTGCTCCAGTTTGACTAGCGTTACCATCCCTGGCAGCGTCACGAATATCGGCAGTTCTACGTTCCGGGATTGCTGCTCTCTGAAACGACTCTTTTTCAAGGGTGACGCTCCAAGTCAAGGTTCGTTTGTGTTCGACGGTCAGAACTGCTTTCTCGGTGAATCTCCGACCGTCTATTACCTTCCCGGCACCACCGGCTGGGACACGACATTCAACGGTCCTCCGACAAGCCTCTGGAATCCGCTGATGCAAGCCAGCAGCGTCGGGCCGGCCGGATTCGGTTTAAACATCACCGGGACCACAAACATCCCCATCGTGGTGGAAGCCTGCACAAACCTGCCCAATGGGGCCTGGGTTCCGTTGCAAAGCCTCAACCTCACCAACGGCGCGTTCTACTTTAGCGATCCCACCTGGACCAATTATCCCGCCCGTTTCTACCGCATCCGCTCGCCGTAGGCGCATTAACCGGCTGGTCCAGTGAGCAAAAGCACTGAACTCATCAGCGGTAGGGCGCGTCGCTCCGCGCGCGCCGAGTTTTGCAAATCCAGAACGGCGCGCACGGAGTGACGCGCCCTACCACGGCAGCCATAGACCGCCGCGACAACTGAAAATGAAATTATGAAAATGAAAAACCTGTTTGTTCTGCCCGCGCTGATCGCCGGTTTGGGTGTGATACTAGCCTGCGCCGGCAGCACCTTGGCCGACGTGCATTACGTGGACGTGAACGGCACCAACGCGACCCCGCCCTACACCAACTGGACCACCGCCGCCACGAACATCCAGCACGCCGTGGATGCCGCCGTGGCGGGCGATGAGGTCGTGGTGACCAACGGTATTTACGCCACCGGCGGGCGGGATGGCAACCGTGTGAAGGTGGATAAGCCGTTGAGCGTTCGGAGCGTTAACGGCCCGCAACTCACCACTATTGACGGAGGGCAGTCGAAGATATGCGTGAGATCGACCAACAGCGTCAGCCTGTCCGGGTTCACCTTGGCCAATGGGACTGCTGGAGCTTCTGGAGGCACGCTGAACAACTGCACCCTCATCAACAATTTGGCTGGCGGGGCGTATAGCTGCACGCTCAACAACTGCACGTTGACTGGCAACTCCGCCGATTTTGGTGGCGGCGCGGCGCTCTGCACGCTCAACAACTGCACTCTGACCGGTAACTCGGCTGCCGATGGCTACGGCGGCGGGGCGGCCTACTCCATGCTGAACAACTGCACGCTGACGGGCAACTCTGTCTATAACGGCAACGGCGGCGGAGCCTATCACTGCACGCTGAACAACTGCACCCTCACGGGCAACTTGGCTTCCGACGACACCCCCGCTGAGGACTACGGCTCAGGCGGCGGGGCCTATGACTGCACACTGAACAACTGCATACTCACGGGCAATTCAGCTTATGATCCCACCATGCTCGACTCTCTAACCTTTGGCGGCGGGGCGTATAAGTGCGTGCTTAACTACTGCATCTTCTGCTGCAACCACGCGCGTGCGTATGCGGATTACGGTCTCGCCACTACCGTGAACCACGTTTCGATAACCAGCCCGGGGTTCGTGGACCAGACCGCCGGCAATCTGCGCTTGGGATCCAACTCACCCTGCATCAACGCCGGGAACAATTCTTATGTCACAAACGCAACCGATCTCGACGGCAACCCGCGCATCTCGGGCGGCACGGTGGACATCGGCGCGTACGAGTTTCAATCGCCCGTCTCGATGATTTCCTACGCCTGGTTGCAACAATTCAATCTGCCCATCGATCCCGCGACCGATGCCGCCGACCCGGATGGCGATGGCGTAAGCAACTATCGTGAATGGCTCGACGGGAGCGATCCCACCAATCCTTTTTCATTCGCGCCGCTCCTAACCATGATCCCTTACGGAGCGAACGTCATTTTGACGTGGCCGACCAATGCCTTCGGCTTCACTTTGCAATGCACGACGAACCTTGTTCCGCCGACTTTCTGGACCACCAATTCTCCCGCCCCGGTGGTCGTCAACGCGCAGAATGCGGTGACCAATCCGATCGCGGGCGCGCAGCAGTTTTACCGGCTAAGCCAGTAATCAAAGGAATCAACCCATGAAAACAAAGATTAGAAACCTGTTCCTCCTGCCCGCGCTCCTGTTGGTGTCGGCCCGGGCGTCCGGCCAAATCGTGGTTGGTTGGGGCGGCGGCTTGGTGCCGCAACCAAAGCTGGACTGCATCCCGCAAGCACAGCGCGACGTCATCGAAGCTGCCATCGCGGCGAACCGTACTGCACCGCGCGCTCCGCAGCCGCCGGATGCCGGGCCGGCGCCGTATCCGTTTCAACCCATCGCCGGCACGGTCTGGCAGGACCGCTTCGTTAACAACTTCGTGGATTTGGATTCCTCCTCCAGCATCCTGGATTGGGACTGTACCGGTTTCACCTACGACGGCCATCAGGGGCACGACCTTGTCCTGCGGCACTTCGGCGAGCAGGACGTGGGCGTGCCGATCTTCGCCGCGCTGGACGGGACGGTCGTTGCGCGCCACGATGGGGAGTTTGATCGGAACACTTCGCTCAATCCCAGCGCCGTGGCCAATTACGTCATTCTCGATCACGGCGGAGGCCACCACACGTTGTACTGGCACATGCGCAGCAACAGCGTGGCCGTGGCGCTCAATCAGGTCGTGACCGCCGGCACGCAGTTGGGCCTGGCGGCGAGCAGCGGCTACAGCGACGGGCCGCATCTGCATTTCGAGTCGCAACTCAACGGCGTGGTGTACGAGCCGTATGCCGGGAACTGTCAGACCTCGACACCCAGCCGCTGGGTCAGTCAAACGCCCATTCGCCGCGACACTTACCTCGGCATGTTCGCAATGCACGGCACGAACAACGTGTCACCGTTTCTGCCGGAGAATCCGCCGCGCCAAGGCACGTTCGTACGCACCGGCACTCAGCAAACCGTCAGTTGTTGGCTCACCATTTATAACCTACCAGCCAACAGCACCTATCGGTTTCGTTACAAACGCCCGAATGGAACTGTGTTCTACGATCCCGGCACATTTACTTTCGATAATAATGCGACGGCTTATCGTTCGGCGTGGGGACGGTGGAATTACACGCTTAATCCCGACACGAGCGGCACGTGGACGTTGGACGTGTTCATCAATGGCACGCTCATGGTCACCGCGCCGTTCCTCGTCCTCAACGCCGGCGGCGTGCCGACCAACCGCCCGCCCAACGCCTTTACCACCGCGTTTGATCCCGCCTCGCCCACTCCCAACGACGTGGTGTTCTGCCGGCTGGCCGTGCCGCTGCTCGATGATCCGGACTACGATTTCGTGCGCTATCACTTTCAGTGGAAGCTCAACGGCGCGGTGGTGCGCGATGTGACAAACGGCGCGTTCTCCGACGCCGTACGCAAGGGCCTCGCGCAGACGGGGGATTTTCTGAGTTGCACCGTGACGGCGAATGATGGCGTGACCAACGGCCAGCCGGTGACGGTTTCGACTTTCGTGGGCGGAGTCGTGCCGCCGCGGCTGAACGTGGCTCAACTCAGCGGATCGGATTTCAGTTTGTTGTGGCCGACTTCCGGCCCACCTTACGTGCTGGAGTGCGCAACCAACCTTGCCGCGCCCGCCTGGCAGCCGGTCACGAACAGCCTCGGTCAGTCCGGCGGCCAAAACACGGTCACCAATCCCGGCAGCGGCAATCCGCGCTTCTTTCGTCTCCGCTTCACTTATTAAATGCATGAAAACGAAAACCCTGTTCCTTCTGCCCGCGCTGATCGTGGCCTGCGCTGGCAGCGCCCTGGCCGGCGTGCATTACGTGGACGTGAACAGCACCAACGCCACGCCGCCCTACACCAACTGGGCCACCGCCGCCACGAATATCCAGGACGCCGTGGATGCCGCCGTGGCGGGCGACGAAGTGGTGGTGACGAATGGCGTGTACCAGCCGATTAGCGTCGGCAAACCTCTGAGTGTTCGCAGTGTCAACGGACCGAAGCCCACGATAATTGACGGAGGTGGGTTGGTTCGGTGCGCGTATTTGACGAACAGCGCGACCCTCTCCGGTTTCAGCTTGAACAATGGGTATGTCAACGTCGCTTCCGGGCCGGCTGGCGCGGGCGTGTTCTGCGCTTCCCATACCGTATTGGTGTCCGACTGTGTGCTGTCGAGCAACCAAGCCTACCAGTACATCCCTCGCGTCGGAGAATTCCCGGGAGGTGAGGGCGGCGGGGCCTACGGCGGAACCCTCGACAATTGCACGCTTACCGGCAACCTGGCGGGTGACGGTGGCGGTGCAGCTGGCTGCACGCTGAACAATTGCACACTGACCAACAACCAGGCTGCGGTTCGCGACGACTACTGCGGATGTGTCCTCTTCGCGCGCGGCGGCGGAGCGTATTACTGCACGCTGAACAACTGCACGCTGATTGATAACTGGGCTCGGGCTGACATGTTCAAGTCCTTCAGGTGGGACGAAGTCTACTTGTATGGTGGCGGAGCGTATGCCTGCACGCTGAACAACTGCACGCTGACTCGGAACCGAGCCAGCGTGGACCCCACCGGCTTGGGCGTCGGTAGGGCCTATGGCGGTGGGGCGTCTGAATGCGCGCTCAACAACTGCATCCTCTATTTTAACACCGCACCATTCGGGGCGAACTATGATGATTGCACCCTGAACTACTCTTGCACGGCCCCGTTCCCAGCGAGCGGCGGCGGGAACATCACCAATGACCCGCTGTTCGTGGATCAGGCCTCCGGCAATCTGCGTCTGCAATCCAACTCGCCGTGCATCAATGTCGGGAATAACTCTTATGTCACGAACGCAACCGATCTCGATGGCAACCCGCGCATCGTCCGTGGCATCGTGGATATTGGGGCATACGAGTCCCAGGACGGGGTGCATTACGTGGACGTGAACAGCATCAACGCCACGCCGCCCTACACCAACTGGACCACCGCCGCCACGAACATCCAGGATGCTGTGGATGCCGCCGTGGCGGGCGACGAGATCGTGGTGACCAATGGTGTCTATGCCACCGGCGAAGCGACAAATGGATTTGGCCGCAGTCGGGTAGTCGTGGACAAACCGCTGAACGTTCGAAGCGTTAACGGCCCGCAATTCACGACCATTGAAGGAAGCCCGTGGAGGAACGCCCGGTGCGCGTACTTGACCAACGGCGCTAACCTTTCCGGCTTCGCCTTGACCAACGGCTTTAACCTTTACTGGTTCGCCCAGGGCGGCGGGGTGTATGGCGGCACGCTTAACAACTGCGTGCTGACCGGGAACACGGCTTTATTTGGCGGCGGGGCGTATGGCGGCACGCTCAACAACTGCACGTTGACCGGCAACGGGGCTGAAGACTATGGCGGCGGGGCGGCGTTCTGCACGCTCAACAACTGCACGTTGACCGGCAACGGGGCTGGAGACATCGGCGGCGGGGCGTACGGTTGCACGTTGAAAAACTGCATCCTCTTCAGCAATGCCCCCGATGGGGATGGTGGCTCTCCAGGGAGTCTGGTTGGTAACAACTGGATTGGCGACCCGCTGTTCGCGGACACGAACGGATGGGCCAATCAACGGTTGCAACCCAACTCGCCCTGCATCAATGCCGGGAATAATTCTTACGCGACGAACGCAACCGATCTCGAGGGTAACCCGCGAATCGCGGGCGGCACGGTGGACCTCGGCGCGTATGAATACCAATGGCCGCAACTGACCATCGTTCCCTCCTGGCCAAACGTCTTCTTGACGTGGCCGACCAATAACGCCGGATACGACTATACCGGGTTCACTTTGCAATCCACCACGAACCTGAGTTCGCCGTCGGTCTGGAGCACAAATGCTCTCTCGCCGACTGTCGTCAACGACCGTTACACAGTGACCAATCCCGTGTCCGAGGCGCAGGAGTTCTTCCGGCTGGTCCATTGATCTTCTTGCGTAGCAGCCGAGGTAACGAAGCTCTGAATTGTTTCCACAGTGCGCATACGCGTTCCGCAATTTCCGAATGAGCCTCCTTACGTCGGCTGCTACATTTGATTCGAGTTGTCGCAAATCGTTCCCACGCTACTCTGGAACGCGTGAGCGATGTGACGCGCATTCTCGAAGCGGCTCAACAAGGCGACCCCACCGCCGCCGATCAATTGTTGCCGCTGGTCTATGAAGAACTGCGCCGCCTCGCCGCGCACAAGATGGCGAACGAAGCGGCGGGCCAGACCCTGCAACCCACCGCGCTCGTTCACGAAGCCTGGCTGCGATTGGTTGGCAAAGATGGCAAGGCACAATTTCATAACCGCGCGCACTTCTTCGCCGCCGCCGCCGAGGCGATGCGCCGCATTCTCATTGACCGCGCCCGCCGCAAACGTGCCGTTCGTCACGGCGGGGATCAGCAGCGCGTGGACATTCAGGAAGTTGATCTCGCGACACCCGCCGATGATGACCAACTCCTCGCCGTCAGCGAAGCGCTCGACAAGCTCGCAACCGAACACAAGACGGAAGCGGAACTGGTCAAGCTCCGTTACTTCGTCGGCATGACGAATGAAGAAGCGGCGGAAGTACTCGGCATCTCACCCCGCACGGCCAAATATTACTGGACCCACGCCCGCGCCTGGCTGTTCCGTGAAATCACCACTGCTAAAACCGGGTAAATGCCTTTTCGCTTTCATCGCAGTCGTCGCTTTGACTGGCCGGCAGGTCACGCAGTATTCGCACAATGTCTGCCGAATATCCGCTGAACTACCACGGAATGTCCACGCAACATCCGCGCAGTGTGCTGTGATTGCAACGCAATTTCCAGGCAATATCCGAACGATGTCCGCGCGGCGACAATGCTCCATCTGAGTGATTGGTCGAAACAAAGAAAAAGCCAGCAAGCGACTGGATGCGAGTACCTTGGAGCGCTTTAGTCGAAGGTAATAAACACGAGGGTTCGATTCCCTTCACCCGCTCCACTGATAATCAAGGACTTGCGAAGAGGTGCAGTAAACCGAAGCGATCTTCGGCTCGCTTCTAACACTCCTGTTTCGCGACGATGGAACGTCATCTCCTGGCTCGTGCACTGCAGGCTCTTCGGCCTGAGCTTTTGCTGGCGGGTTTTGCGCGCACGGTAAAGGCTACGCTGTTTTCGTCCTGAGACATCCCGAGCGTCGCGGGACCGTAGAGGAGGGGCGAGTCAGCTTGGGCAACCGAGTGAAGAAATTCTCGGCGGCAAAGCAGCAACGACGGATTTTGCGGGTGACTTGCTCGACGGATTGCTGTCGTTTGATGAGAGCTATTTTCTTCCTGAAGCTGTTACCTTTCCTTGGTCAGCGGCATTCACTTGCAGATGTTGGAACTGGACGACAGCATTTTGTTGAAGGAATACGTCGAGCACGGCTCTGAGGAAGCTTTTGCCACGCTCGTCGCGCGGCACGTCAACAAGGTCTATTCCATCGCGCTGCGTCACACGCGCAATGCGCATCAAGCCGAGGAAATCACGCAGGCGGTCTTCGTCCTTCTCGCAAGGAAATCCCGGCAGTTGGGCAAACGAGTCATCCTCTCCGGTTGGTTGTGTCGAACTGCGCGGCTGTCAGCGGTGACCTTCGTTCGCAGCGAAATCCGCCGGACTCGGCGCGAACAGGAGGCGCACATGCAAAATTTGTTGAACGAAAGTGAATCGGAGATCTGGCCTCAAATCGCGCCCCTGTTGGACGCGGCGATGGCTGGATTGAGCGAAGCGGACCACGATGCCGTCGCGCTGCGTTTCTTTGATGGCAAAAGCATGAAAGAAATCGGTGCGGCCTTGGGAGCAAGCGAAGATGCGACCAAGATGCGGGTCAATCGCGCCGTGGAAAAACTGCGGATCTTCTTCACCAGGCGCGGGATTGTTTGTTCCGCGGCGGCTCTGACGGCAGCGATTTCGGCCAATGCGGTCCAGGCGGCACCGATCGGGTTGTCCGTCTCGGTTTCAACCGCGGCCGCTCTTTCCGGGACCGCGATGGCCACCACCGCAACCACAACGGCCACGAAAGTCATCGCCCTGATCACCGCCCAAAAAGCTTTGATCGCCGGCATTGCGGCCGTCGCAGTCGCAGCGGGGGTTGCCATGTACTTGATTCAACAGCTGACGGCCGCGCCTCCAGTTGGAGTTGGCGGCGCTCCGCTCTCTCAAACCCAACCTGCTCTTGGCGCTGCCTATCCCGGCGAAACTCTGCCCATCGCGCTCGCCAACGATTCTTTCCTGGGCATTCTATCCGACAAGAAGTTCCTCGTGGAGTTCGATCCGAAGACGCGGCACACGAGCAATTCCGCTCCCGCCATTCACATCAAATGCCTTGTGGCCCCGGCTTCGGACGGTTCCGCGGATTTCCTTAAATCACTCACCAGCTTCGTGGACAGAGGACTCGCGGCTTCGCGTGTGGGTGGTTATGCAGTCACCAACAACTCAGCGCTCTCCGGACAGCGCATTCGTGTCACCGGCTGGATGAAAACGAGCGGGGTGGGAAATTGGGCAGGCGCGTCCCTGAGGATTATAAAGGCGAATGGCGAGGGCGGCGCCTGGGACCTGATGCACGATCGACCGCTGCACGGCACGATGGATTGGCAACAGATCCAATTCGTCGTCGATGTTCCGAAAGAGCCATGCCTCATTGCGCTCGCGCCCTCGCTTTACGGCACAGGCGAAATGTGGGCCGACGGCTTTCAGATCGACCTCGCGCCGCCCAACACGCCTGTCACCGACGTCGGGCGCGAGGGCTGGACTGTCTGGTGCCAGTGTCCCGCCGACTTTTCCGAGACGCTTGATCCCGCTGTCACTCGCAATGGCCACCCAGCATGGCGAATTGCTTACGTTTCATCCGAACCACCCGAAAAATATTCTTTCGTATGGTGGGGCAAAAATTATTTCGACCTGGATACCGTCCGAAAATATCGCGGTCAGACCGTGCGCATGAGCGTATGGGCCAAATCGGAAGACGTAATCCCGAGGGCCGGTCTGGATTTCCAAGGCAAGGATGGCAACGGCAAGCGTCTGACAACATCTCGGCTATCCGAACGCATTATTGGCACGAGGGATTGGAAAGAGTACTCCATCGTCTGTGACATCCCTGAAGAGACCAAGTATATCCAAACCGCCGTCTTCATGTACGGCGACGGCAAGCTTTGGGTGGATACGAACTCTCTTAAGTTGGAAATCATCGGGAACCTCCCGCCTGCGAAACAACTCACCCCGGCTTCGCAGCACATCACTCAACCGGGCGATTTGATTTTCGCTTCTTCCGGCAACAGCCGTGGCTCCGAAGGCGTCGCCAATGCGATCGACAATAATAAGAACACCAAGTATTTGAACTGGGACAGCGGTCGCGACGGTAATCAGATCGGCACTTTCTCGCCTTCTGGCTTCGCGGTCCAACCGGCCGTGGGTCCCACGGTGGTCACGGGAATGGGTATTCAGTCCGCCAATGACGCGCCGGACCGCGATCCGGATGTGGTGGTCCTCGAAGGCTCCAATGACCCGAATCTCACCAGCTACGAGAGTGGCACCTGGACGCCGATCACAACGATCAGCAACATTGCGGCGGGCTTTACTGCTCGCTTCAAGCCTCTGGAATTCTTTTTCTCCAATGCAATTCCATATCGCAATTACCGCTGGCGCGTGGAAGCAACTCGCATCATGCCCAACCGTTGCTGCATGCAGGTCGCCGAAGTCTGGCTGACGACATCGGCTCCATCGAACCAGGCCCGGTCTCCCGCGCCTGCGGGATTGAGTCGTTAGAGGCGGTCGCACCCTAGGCGGCTTACCCCGCGATATGGATGAGCAATTAGAAAATCGCCTTCGGTTCTTGCGGAAAGCAAACACAGAAACAATGCCACATTCCGACCGTGGTTTGTTCGACCACCTGCTTGGCACCCGGCAGTTGTTAGTGGAGTGGGGAGCACGGCCAGCCCTGTGTGACGCCGGTTTGTTTCATTCAATTTACAGCACCGAACATTACGAGCAGACGGCGGTGCCACTCACCGGGCGAGACGAGGTGCGGCAGTTGATCGGGGAGGAGGCGGAGTCGCTGGTCTGGCTGTTTTGCATAATGCGCCGCGAAACCTTTTTCCTGGACCTTGGAAAAGACCGAAGCCCTTCCGTGCAACACCGCGAGACCGGCGAGCAGATTCCACTGAGCAACACCCAGCATCAGGATTTGCTCACGCTGTTGTTTGCCAATTCGATGGAGGCGTTTGCCAGATGTTCCTGGTTCGAGCGGCGCAGTATGTGCATGGCGCTTCGACACTATGGGAAGTTTGCCATCCCATCGGTCCAAAGGGCGCTCGACCGAATTGATGTTCGGTGGTGGGAGATTTGGAAATGAGCAGGAACTGGATCGTCGCTGGAGTCGCCGCCGTTTGCTTCATCACGGGTCTCACGCTCTCACATCGGATCGAGCCGGGCGTCCGCGTCGAAAAAGTGACGCTCCCCGAGGACACACCTGCGCTTAAGTTCATTCCCACAGGCGCGGGACCGCATCCGGTGGGGCTGCTCGCCCACGGATACGCCAGCTCGAAAGAGGCGCTCTTTCGCTACGGGGAGGCGCTCGCAGCCGCCGGATTTATTTGCTATAGCGTTGACCAACCGGGGCATGGAGCGTCGCCGCGGACATGTACGTTAATGGAAGCCGCGCATACGCTGGAGGCGGTCGCACGCGAGGTCGGGCCGGTGGATGTTTTCGCGGGTTGGTCGATGGGTGGCTTTACGGGAGGCGAGGCAGTGCGGGAAGGAGGCATGAAACCGAGGCTTTTCATTGCCATTGGTTCCATGCCGGTTCTGGGTGATCATGCGCCGCCATTGCTTCTCCTGGCTGGCCGGTTCGAGGAAGCGCTGACACCGGACCTCCTCAAGACCCGAACGGATGCGCGCCTGGTGATTTCTCCCTGGTCCGATCATTTGCTGGAGGGGTTTGATGCTGTGCTGGTGAATGCTGCCGTCGAGGCCGCGTGCGCCACAGTTCATAAGACGCCACCAGCGCCTCCCACCGCATGGCGCTGGCGACTCATTGGCGCGTTGCTGGCAATGCTGGCAGCGGGCACGCTGGCGAGTTGTTTGACGGATTTGTTTCCGCAATTGGCTCGACTCCGAGGAGTGTTTATCGGTGTCTTCATCGCCACCGCCTTTATGCTCACCATCGGCGGCAGATGGCTGGAAGCGACACCGCACTTTCGATTACAGGTCATCGCCCTGCCTGTCATCCTCCTCCTGGCAATCATTGCCGGCAAACTCCGCATCCCGCGCTGGAGCCTGGTCGCGCTTTGTGTCGTTGTGACAGCGATTGCGGTATACTGGTTCATGATGAGCCCGAGTCGGGCCTCGCTTATTCTCATGGCTTCTACCGTGGTCCTGACGCCCGCCCTGATCGCAGGAGTTGTCATCGGCTGGTTTGCGGCCCGTCGCGGGTCCCGGCTGCAAGGCGACATCGCCATGGCCATCTTCCTGGGTTGCGTTCCCTTTCAATGTCTGGAACTGCCACGAACGGCTCCTGAAACACCGGCACCGCATGTAGCGATCAAACTGGACGCAAAGCTTCTCGACGCCTGTGTGGGCGAATACGAATTTCAGCCGGACAACGCATTTTGGCTTAAGTGGAAGATGACCATCCGGCGGCAAGGCGATCAACTGGTGGAGCAGATCACGACCAAAAATAAAAGCTACCCCACCGTGAAAATTTACCCAGAATCGGCAACGAATTCTTTCACGGCCAAAGACCCGCACGAATTAACCTTTGTAAACAATGACAAAGGTGAAGTGACGGCGGTCATTGTGCGCTTTCCCGGAATACCTGTTCGTGAAGGAAAGAAACTTAAAAATGAATGATTGCGCCTCTGGCCAAATTCATTGACTGGCATGCCTGCCGGATCGGTTGCACCGGCGCATCGATGAAATTGCCGCCGTCATTCGCGATCCCATCGCTGCTCAACCCGCGCTTCGCCTGGACAGATCGCGGGGTCTCCATCAAATGCTCCGTTGATTCGAAGTGCCGTTGACAAAGCAAAACCCTCTGGTTGTGGTCGGTTCGCAACGCCTCGTCCAGCCCCAAGCTGCCATGGCACCGACGGAGTTATCGGCGATTGGGTTTGGTCAAGTTGTAGACCGCTTTCCTCGGGCCCGACCAGTGGCTGCTGATAGGGGGATTGGATTTACCGGTGAGGTTGTTATGCCTTGGGTTGTAGGCTCGGGCCACCAGGCGCGTGTTGGCGTCGATGACAATAGGCCCGGTGTACTCGAGCGCAGACGGGCTGGGCGGGACGGCGTTCGTGGGTCCGCCGGTGGCGCGGGGGTCGGTTCCGTCGAGCGTGTAGTAGATGGTTGAACCGGCGGCGGCAGAGATCTTGAGGACAAATCTACCGGGCAGCTCGCCGCCCGCGTGGCTGAAGACCGGCCGGGGCAGAAGGTTTGTGTCGATAAATGACAGCCGTTCACTGAACCACTGTCGCTTGAAGCGCAGCTCGGAGTCATATTCCCTTTGGCCGAAATCGAAGGTGTAGCCGTTCGTGCTCTGGACACCGCTTCGCGGATAACGTCTCCAGCGGGTTCGTTCCCTCGGCTCGGCTTCACGAAGCTCGTCGAACATCCCTTCGACCACCTCCATGATGTGTTCCTTACGCAATGGGCCTTCACGGAGCTCCTGATAGCGATCGATCCAGGCCTGCCAAAAATCAGGATCCGTGAACATGCGCTTCCACCAGGCATCCTTGAAGAAATCGGCGCTCCACTCGGAGGAGATTCTCCCGAATTTGGTTGGATTGAAGTCGCGGCCGTCCGTCGAGCCCAGCGCTCGATCAAAGTCCCAAAGCGGGCCCATGGTGATCCGGCCGTTGCGCGGCTTGTGGAAGTAGGCACTCAAATGGAGAGCATCCACGTTGAACATCACAACGTTGAGGATGTGATGGTCAATCCAGGAATCCATGTCGATGTACTTTTGATAACCGCGCTCCGGATCCCGGAAATCGGCGCCTTTTAAAGCAAGACCGAAATCTCTGAAATAGTCCTTGAGGTATTGCCTTTGGGCTTCCCGTCCCGGCCTTTGCATGGCGCGTTCATCCGGATCGACGTAACGGATGGTTCGTCCGGCCCCGACGAACCCGAGTTCGCCTGGATCCGGCCGGTCGATTTTCCAGAGATACCCTCCGGTCACCGCCGGCGCTTTCGCATCGCCATCTTGCAGCCTGTCGATGTTGACGCGGCCCTCGCCGATCTTGATTTTCTCCATGAAGACGTAGATTCCGTAGTAATCGCTGGACGGGGAAAAGTTGGGAAGGTTGATTGGGCTGGTTTGGCCACGGTCCTTTTTCAATAGAACCTCGACGAAACGAGTGCGGGGAGCCTGGCGGCCGATCTCCCGACTCAATTGATAGGCGAGAGGATTATGGATCAACGCCAGATCGAACTCGTTGGGGGCGTACATCACCCAGTCCGACTCGGGGGGCATCCCCAGCAGCGGGACGTCTTTGTGATTGAAGAACTCGTCCCAGGCCTCGAAGGCCCAGCTTGCCTTTGGGGAATTGAGCGTGCTGGATCCGCGACGATGGAACCGGCCCGCCGTGACGAGGTCGGGCGCGCGGGTGATGGAGCTGCGGCCGTTAGCTTTTGGTTCGAAGACCATCAGGCAGACATATTGTTCGCCCTTGGCAGGCACAGGGCCTCCACCGAAATTGTCGAGGATGGCAATGGGCAGGTCCGAGGTGAAGTTGACCGCGTTGGTGTTCAGTTGAATGTAATGCCCGGTGCGGGGCGGTCCTGGCAGCCGGCCGGGCGCGTAGGCGCGCGCGCGGATCACCGTGGTGGCGGTGATGCGAATGGGGCCGGCATAGACGGGCGATGCGAGGGTGGGGAGGTTGGTCGTGGTGGTGTAGTGAATCACCGAACCGGGAGGAGCGCTCATCTCGATTACGAACGGATCGACAAACGTGCCGCTCTCCCTTGAAAAGACCACCGGGGAAGCGAACCCATCGCCCTGGGCCGAGTTTGGGGCGCCGGGAGTGGCTTCGACCGAGAACCCGACAACGCCTGGCTGATCCGAATTTCGGCCGTAGGAAATGTCCTGCAATTGCGGTGGGTACTTGGGCGCGAATTCCGAAGCAACGGTGCGTCCATCGGGACGAACCAGCGCCAGGTAGCCTCCACTGGCGCTCAGTTTGAAGTTGGTGTGAAGCGGATGGCCGGTTCGATTCTTTGCCGAAGCGAACACGATCATGAAATCGTTGGGTGGTAGCAGCACGCCGGGAGGGAACTTCCACATGGTCGGCTTTTTGGCCTTGTCGGTCAGGAACCAGCCGGAAAGGCTTTCTGCCGTCGAACCCAGGTTGCGGATCTCAATCCAGTCCGAGGTTTCCCCATCTTCGTCCCTCAAAGTCCTGCGGTTGGAGGCCATGAATTCGCTGATGAGGATGTCAGGAGGAGGGGCGTTGGGGGCGAACGTGTAGGTCCAGCTGCGGCCGACGAACGGGTTGGCCAGATGAGCCCGGTCGGTGATGCCATGGTTCGGGCTCCAGTCAACATGAATCACTCCCGCGGGCGGCTCAGGAAACCGAAAGAGATAATGATCCGGTCCGACCGTCGTCACGGTCGTAGCGGGCGCGCCGTTGATCAGCAAATCGGCGGAATCAACGTTGGTAACCGCTTCGCTGAACAACACCTCGACTTGGACCGACTCCCGAACGGTGGCGGTCGCGGGCGGATTGCGGGCGGTGAGAATTGGCGGCTGATCGTCGATCAATCCCACCAGCGACGCAGTGACGGCGATATCCGAACTGTCGCTGTCCGAGTTAAACAAATGCACCGCCAGGATGTTCTCGCCGGCAACGAGGAGACTCGTCGCATTAGTCATGACATCCAACCGCCGACCCTCCCCTGCTTCGATCGCCGCGGCATTAAACGCGGCGTCTCCAGGAACGACGTTGATCCGGCCGAGTTCCACGCCATTGATCCAAACGATTGCCCCGTCGTCGACGATCAGTGCCAGGCTCAATTGGGAAATGAGCTCCGGGTCCGGCACGTTGAAGGAATGGCGCAGGTAAACGCTGAGGTAGCCGCCGAGCTTACTGGTTGGAAGCGGCGTGACGATCCGGCCTGCTTCCGCGACGGTGCCATAACCGATCGGTGTCGGACCCATCGACCAATTCGAATCATCAAACGCAATCCGCCTCCAGGCGTCGGACGGAACAGAGGCCTCTTTTGTTCCAAGAACGTATCGCCAGGACGAGCCGCGTGAAACGAGGGACCGTTGAGCCGCCTCCGCCGCGGTGGTCAGACCCAGCACGCAGAACAGAATTGCACATCTTGGAAACTTTCTCACTCAAGGGCCATGGGGATAGCGCGTTTCCATTGAACATGCGGATAGTAATCCGGACTTGGTCAGCGTCAATCACCGCCAATCACGGCGACATCCCGTATGGTCAAACCGGTCGAAGGAGTGGCGGAGATAGCTTGATCCGTTTGAGGACGAGGGCCAGATTGCAGAGCGAGTTAGCCACATCTGCATGCTCATCACCGAGGAGTTTCCTCCGGATCGCCAGGACCTCGCGTTGCAAGGTTTCGGCATCGTTCAACTTGCCTTCGTCTCTGAAAATGATACCCAGACGGCAAAGTGAATTTGCTACCTCCGGATGGTCAGTGCCGCGCAGGTTTCTCAAGATCGCCACCGCTTCGCGCTGCATGGTCTCGGCCTCATCCAACTTGCCTTGTCCCACGAGCACTCGGACCAGGTTGTGGAGCGCGGCTGCCACCTCGGGGCAGTCGCTGCCGAGCAGCTTCCTTCGCATCTCCACGGCCTCGCGATCCACGCTTTCGGCTTCAGCCAGTTTTCCCTGTTCTGCTAGCGGTATGGCCAGATTGATCAACGCGTTAGCCACGGAGGGATGCTCATGGCCGAGCAGTTTCCTGCGGATTTTTAGCGCCTCGCGTTGGAGGGCTTCGGCTTCGGCTGCCTGGTGTTGCGGTGCCAGCACGATGACCAACCAGTCCAGTGCATCGGCCACTTCGATATGTTCATTGCCCCGCAGTTTCCTCGTGATCATCAGCGCCTCCCGATAACCGGTTTCGGCGTCTGCGAACTTGCCTTGATCATAGAGGAATCGGGCTAGACGGTTGAGCGACGCGGCCACCGCCGGGCTCTCATTGCCAAGGAGCCTCTTCTCCAACGTAGCGCGCTCCCCGGCAGGCAATCGTCGCGCTGCACTAAAGACAGCCACTTCGCGATCCATGGGGTCACTCATCGAAGAATTCATGCTCTGCCTTTCAGTGCGAAAAACCAGACCAAAAGGCGCAAGGAATCCTTCTCTCGAGAAAGGGTTGTGGACGGCGGCGCGAAACCGGTGGAAGACCGCCGATTTGAAACTCCCGTCCAGCGAGAGCGGATTCGAGCGGCAAGCGCCTACCCACACCGCAGTTCGGGCACGAACGCAAAAACGCCCCCGCCCGCGCTGGGCTCGAATCCGCGAAGTCGGGCTAGAAGCTAGAGGCGAACAATGCGCATGGTGTGAAGAAGCCCTCCCAACATGCGGAATGCACCCAAAACTAGAAGCGCTCACCATGCCCAGCGATGGCGATCCTGAACCGCGAATGAGACAAACCATAACGGGAGAAACTGAACGACACCTGATGCGAGTGCTCGGCCCCACCCGATGTGGCCACTAAAAGCAGACGCACAAAAGTTGAGGAGAACGAGGAGGCCAAGCAATGCGCTTTGGCTTCGGCGGACACCTGGAAAAACCATCGAAGTAAGAAAATCGCTGCACGCTGAGAATGCGGCGCATGGCCTTGGCGGCGGCGCCGTAAAAATGCGCGACGAAATGGACGAAATGGTGGTTGACTGTGCCTGCGGCCAGGCGTGTGATTCGATCGTTCGATGCACTCAAACAAAGGCAAACGAGAGAAAGGAACTTCATATGCCAAACTCAAACTATCATAAACTCTATACTCCCCAGGACAGCGCCATTGTCTTCATCGATCATCAGCCCCAAATGATCTTCGGCGTCGCGAGCATTGACCGCGCAGCGCTGATCAACAACGTCACGCTGCTCGCCAAGGTGGCGAAGGAGTTCAACGTGCCCGCGGTGCTGACGGCCGTCGAGACCGAAAGTTTTTCCGGGTACGTTTGGCCGCAATTGCTCGATGTGTTTCCGGGCCAGCAGGTCATCGAACGCTCTTCCATGAACTCATGGGACGACCCGGGATTTCGCGCGGCAGTCGAAGCCACTGGCCGCAAGAACATCGTCATGACAGGCCTCTGGACCGAGGTCTGTGTCGCGTGGCCGACCATTGAGATGCTCGGGGAGGGTTACAACGTCTATGTGGTTGAGGATTGCTGTGGGGCGACCTCTGCCGGAGCGCAGGAAGCCGCGCTTTCACGCATGGTTCAGGCGGGAGCAGTCCGGACCACGACGATCGCCGCCCTGCTCGAATGGCAGCGGGATTGGAAGAACAAGGAACACTACAATGCGCTCATGGGGATTTTGAAACAGCAAGCTGGCGCTTACGGCAGCGGCGTCGAATACGCCTACACCATGGTCCACAAAGCCCCGCAATCGGCGAAGAAGCCGCAGGTAGTCAAGGTTGCTGGAGACGGTCGCGGCGTGACGCCTGCCCCCGCCGGACGTCACTGAATCCACCACGCGACCTGCCGCTCAAGGGCGGCAGGCGGTGGTTTTTGGCCTTCGGCGCGGCCGGAACATCATACGACGGGCAATGTGAACCCCACGCCTGTTACGGTGTCGATCACCCAGCAATGCCGTGTTCAACGCTTGCGTGGTCGCAAATCTCACCTGGCTCGTGATGCCGCTGATCACCCGCGCGCTGCACGGTTGGCTGCACTCAGGGCAAGAAGGAAACGTCACCAAATGAAAACCGAAGTCACACGTCGCGTGTTCCTGAAGACTGGAAGCACGCTGGCGTGCGGCATCACGCTCGGAGGCTGTGCAATCGCTTCGCCGGCTTCTGGGGTTCAGGTTGCGAGTGCTTCGCCTTCTAACCGCATCGCTTAAACACATCGCACTATGATTCTCGTGACCGGAGGCACTGGCCTTCTTCGCCCAATTCGCTCGCGACCATGCCGTCGTCTTCCGTGGTTAAGAAACAGCAACGACACAGCACCTCATATGAAAAACAGGACAATGCTTATCACAATGGTGGCGGCTTCGCTTGCAACCTTGCAGGCAAACGCCGCGGACACCTACACAATCGATCCCGCCCACACCCGCGTAGGATTCTCCGCCCGGCATTTCGGGATCAACAACGTCAAAGGCGTCTTCAGAGAATTCGCTGGCACCCTCGTCCTCGACGGTGAGGTGTTGAAAGAAGCGACCGCGACGATTCAGGTCCAGAGCATCGCTACTGGCGTAGCCCAGCGGGATAATCATCTGCGAACCGCAGATTTCTTCGACGCCACGAACTACCCCACCATTAACTTCAAGACCAAGCGCATCGAGAAGCAGAGAAACGACTTCATCATGGTCGCGGACTTTACGATGCGCGGCGTCACCAAGGAACTGCGATTGCCCGTCACGCTGAGCAAGCCGATCAAGGATCCATGGGGTGCAACGCGAGTTGGACTTGAAGCCAAAACGAAGTTGAACCGCAAGGATTACGGGATCCGATACAATGATTTGCTGGAGTCTGGGATTCCGGCCGTCGGCGACGAAATCGAAATTGAAATCAATGCCGAAGCCACCAGACCCGCGGCCAAATAGCGACAACTGGTCTGGCCTTCCAATATTGCCGGCCTTGCTCCTGACGTTCACTGGAGCTGTGCGAGCGTCAGCCGACGACACGTCTGCGCCACCTTCGGCTCCGCCGCCCTTCAAGCAGCTTCGCTATGATGAGAATTATGCCTATCTGAGCGACCCCGCGTTGCGAACGGATTTTCTGGATGCGCTCAAATTCATTGGGCTGAGCAAAAGCGGCGAATCCTATCTGACGCTCGGCGGCGAAATCCGCGAACGATACGAGTATTACCACAACAGCCAATGGGGCCTCGGGCCGCAGGACGACAATGGGTATCTGCTACAGCGTTACATGATTCACGGGGACACTCATCTCGGGGAGTGGTTCCGGGTCTTTGCGCAATTCAAAAGTGGGTTGGAGGAC
>DATLUX010000277.1:0-6988 GCA_035577805.1 Verrucomicrobiia bacterium | reverse complement strand
CCGGAGGCTTACATAGTAGGACTTGACCTATGCGCTCCCCCCCAATAAACGTGTTTGATAGACCACGGGCAGTGAGCGTGATTCGGCGCCGAAATGCAACAAAAACATCACGCTCCGTCAATGCAATTTGCTATGTTCAGTTTCTCTGTTGGGGAAGTTTCCTCAGATGTTCGTCCTCAAAATCCCAAGATTTTACTTGACCCCTCGAAAGTATCGACCCTTCCTCACGCCCCGATGGGGCCCTCTCGGGGCGCCGGGAACGCCCAAGCGGGATTGGGATCAATGAACCGATCTTGGAAGCAAGCAATAACTGATCAACAAAGGCAACTGCGAAGATTGGCAACGGGTTTGCGCGTTTGCCAGGGGCGCATTCGAGCACTGCCCTCGATGCATCAACTGTAGCGGCGGCCTATGACCGCCGCTCGTTCTACTCATGAACCGACCCTCAGGTAGCAGCCGACGTCAGGAGGCTCACTCTACCCCAACGCGTTCTCTGGGAAAAAGCTCAGAGCCTCGTTACCTCGGCTGCTACGTGAGATTGGGTTGGGTTCATGGTCCCAATGGGCGTGCACGTCATGTGCAGGTCGAATCTCTCCATGTGCAGGGGTCGGCGGTCGCAGACCGCCGCTACAGCCTTTGTATCTTCTCCCTAGCATGCGCGCAGTGTTTGTGGTGCTAAACATTTACCGGTCTGGAAAGCCGCGCTCCAGAGGGGCAGTGTCTGGCTACGCCGGTTTGCCGGGCGCCACTGGCAGGCGCCTCTGAGCCAAGCCATTGGATGGATTCCGGGATGGGCGGGACGGCTCCGGGCCCTGGAGCCGGGCGGTGGGTTGATTTCGCTTTTTCCGGCGAAGGTTTTCCTTATATTCGCCGCGTGATTGACACGGACGAAAAGCTGGCGGTGTTTTTGCCGAGCTTAAGCAGAGCCAGCTGGGTTGCGTTGGACACCGAGGCGGACAGCCTGCATGCCTACCCGGAGAAGCTTTGCCTATTGCAATTAAGCTTCCCGGGCGTCGATCAATTGGTGGATCCCTTGGCGGATTTCAAGTTGCAACCCCTGTTCGACATTCTCAAACAACACGAATTGATCATGCACGGGGCGGATTACGATCTGCGGCTGTTCCGCAAGGATTGCGGGTTTGTGCCGACAGCGATCTTCGACACCATGTTGGCGAGTCGATTGCTGGGCTGCCGCGAGTTTGGGCTGGTCAATCTTGTTTCGAAGTATCTTGGCGTCACGCTGGAGAAAGGGCCGCAGAAAGCGAACTGGGCACGCCGGCCCTTGACGGAACGGATGGAGACCTACGCCAAGAACGACACGCGTTATCTCAAACCGCTCAGCGATTTTCTTTCCGCCGAATTGAAGTCGAAAGGGCGCCTGACCTGGCATCGAGAGAGTTGCAACCAGCTGATCGCGGATTGTTCGGTGCTGCGCGAGGCGGATCCCGACCAAGTCTGGCGCGTCAAGGGCAGTCATCATCTGAGTCCCCAAGGGCTGGCCGTGTTGCGGGAGATCTGGCATTGGCGTGAAACAGAAGCTATCACGGCCAACCGACCGCCTTACTTCATCCTGCCGCCCGAGATCATGGTGAAACTCGCCGCCGGCGCCGTGGCCGGTCATCATTTGCAGGATCTATTTCCGCATTACCTGACTCCACGCCGCCGCAAAGGCGTCGCGAAAGCTGTCGCCACCGGGTTGACCGTGAAACCTCCGCCCAGCCCGCTGCGACGCAAAGGGCGGCGTTTGAACGAAACCGAGAAGAGGCGTTTGCACGAATTCGAGCGGCGCCGCAACCGGCGGGCCGAGGAACTCGGCATCGACCCCACGCTCATCGCCAGCCGGGCCACCCTGGTGGCGCTGGGTGCCGATTGGAATGCGCATCAAGCCGAACTGCTGCCCTGGCAGAAGGAATTGTTGAGCTGAGGACAAACATCCGAAAAAGTCGTTGTCCGGCGGGCAGATTCTCTGCAAGCTGTGCGCCCTTTGGATATGCAGCAGGTGAATTTGGGAATCATCGGCGGCGGCACGGTGGGCGGCGGCGTGTATCAAGCCGTTCAACGCAATGGCGCGCTGATGGGTTCGCGTCTGGGGGTGCGTCTGCATGTGGCGGGGATGGCGGTGCGGGACGTGAACAAGAAGCGGGTCGTTCCCATTCCTCGCTCGATCCTCAGCGCCGATTGGTCGGCGGTGGTCCACGATCCGAAGGTCAATTTGGTGGTGGAACTGATGGGCGGGACCACCACGGCGCGCGAAGTGGTTCTAGCCGCCCTCCGGGCCGGCAAACCGGTCGTGACCGCCAACAAAGCGTTGCTCTCCGCCCACGGGGAGGAGTTATTCGAGACGGCCCAGCGCTTCGGCAGCAACCTTTACTATGAAGCGAGCGTGGCGGGCGGCATCCCCATCATCAAAGTCTTGCGGGAAGGCTTGATCGGCAACCGCATCACCCGCCTCTACGGCATCGTCAATGGCACCTGCAATTACATCCTGAGCCGGATGAAACAGGAAAGCGCCGACTTCGACGAGGTGCTGGCGGACGCGCAGCAGTTGGGCTACGCGGAAGCCGAGCCATCGCTCGACATCGACGGACACGATGCGGCGCACAAGATCGGGATCCTGGCTTCGTTGGCGCACGGTTTTTGGGTGAATCCCAAGCACATCCCAGTGGAAGGGATCCGGCACATGGCCCGGTTGGACTTGGAATTTGCGGATCTGCTGGGCTACACCATCAAACTGCTCGGGATCGTCAAGCGGGACCCAAGCGGCCCTCCCAAGCAAAACGCGACCACGCAAGCCAGGCGGGCCAAAGCCACAGCTGCGAACCAGACTTCCGCAGTGCAGGTGTCGGTGTATCCGACCCTGGTTCCCAACAGCCACGTGCTGGCCAGCGTCAACGGCGTCTTCAACGCCGTTTATGTGCGGGGAGATGTCGTCGGGGACACTCTTTATTATGGGCGCGGCGCGGGCCAGGATGCCACGGCCAGCGCGGTGCTGAGCGATTTGGCGGATGCGGCGCTGGATTTGAAGACGGGCACGCGCAGCCGTATTCCTCCGTTTGTGCCCCATGAGCAGGACGGTTGCGTCCTGCCCTTGGATGCGTTAGTCAGCCGTTATTACGTCCGGTTAAGCGTGGTGGATCGTCCGGGAACACTGGCCCGGATCGCGGCCATTCTGGCCCGAGCCCGCATCGGGATCTCCTCGGTGATCCAACCCGAAGGTCATGAAGGCAAGAGCGTGCCGCTCATCCTGATGATTCACGACGCCAGCCATCTGGCGATGCGCAGGGCGTTGGAAAACATCCGACACCTCGAAGTGGTGAAGGGCGCGCCGGTTTTGTTGCGCGTGGAAGATTTCACATGATTTACAGATTCACACCATGAGCATGACAGCCCCGCATCCTTGGCCTGGTGTAATTCGTCGTTACGCCGAACATCTGCCGGTCAGCAGTTCGACTCCAGTCATCACCCTGTTGGAGGGCAACACGCCACTGATTCCAGCCCCGCGTTTTGTGGAAGCCATCGGCGGCTCCTTCGATCTTTATCTTAAATATGAGGCGGCCAACCCGACTTGCTCGTTTAAAGATCGCGGGATGACGGTGGCCATTTCCAGAGCGTGCGAACGAGGGGCGAAGGTGGTGATTTGTGCCAGCACCGGCAACACGTCCGCCAGCGCTGCGGCCTACGCGGCGCGCGCCGGCTTGAAGTGCGTGGTGTTGCTGCCTGAAGGCAACATTGCCATGGGCAAACTGGCTCAGGCCCTCATGTACGGCGCCATTACCATCAGCATCCAGGGCTCGTTCGATGACGCGCTGCGCATTGTTCGTGAATTGGGAGAAACCGGCCAGGTCGAGGTGGTCAACAGTATCAACCCGGACCGCATCGAAGGCCAAAAGACCGCCGCCTTCGAGATCTGCGATGCCCTGGGCGACGCCCCCGATTTCCATTTTATCCCCGTCGGCAACGCGGGCAACATCACCGCCTATTGGAAAGGCTATAAGGAATATCACGCCGGGGAGAAATCCGACACGTTGCCGCGCATGTTTGGGTTCCAGGCCGCAGGCGCCGCGCCTTTGGTGGACGGCCATCCGATCGAGAACCCGCAGACGGTTGCTTCGGCCATTCGCATCGGCAACCCCGCCAGCAAACAGGGCGCCCTCGATGCCGTTCGCGAATCGAATGGCCACCTGGGGAAGGTCACGGATGAGGAGATTCTCGCAGCCTACACCCTCATCGCCCGCACCGAAGGGATCTTCGCCGAACCCGCCTGTGGCACGCCGTTGGCCGGCCTGATTCGGTGCGTCAAAGCCGGAGAGATCCCCGCAGGCAGTTTGATCACAGTGACGATGACCGGCCACGGGCTGAAGGATCCGGACACCGCCATCAGCGCGGCCGGAGTCCAACCGACGGTGGCGGCGCCGACCAAAGAGGCCGTGATGAAGGTGATCGGCCTCTGATGCGTGCCGGGCTTTCCCAGGCACGCGCCTCAGGACCATCCGCATTCTGGCGCCGGCTCCTTCGGCCGCTACTTCAATCCGGATGTCCCACGCCCTTTTATCTGTTCTCTGTCTGCCCCATCCAGGATGCGTTGGTCGAACTGGACGATACGTTTGGGGGTTTGTTATTTCGACACTGGCTCTCCTGCAAGACGCATCCGCTGCCAGCGCTGCTGAAATGGTGGCGCGCGCAGAACCGTGGCATCGAAGTGGTCAGTGAATTCGAGCTGCGGCTGGCCAGGCACCTTGGGTTTACCCCCCGCCAGATTCTCATCAACGGCCCCGCCAAACATCATTGGCTGCCCGCTCATCCGATCCCTGGTTTGCAGGTCAACTTCGATTCGGCGGCCGAAGTCCGCGTGCTGGCGCCCCTGGCCCGCCGTCTGAATTGGACTTGCGGGATTCGCCTGCATACGCGGCAGGAATTTGACCCGGAGGCGCCACAGTTCCCCACCCAATTCGGATTCACCCCCGCCGAAGCCAAACCGGCCATCACTCGGCTGCGTCAGCATGGTGTGCGGTTGGAAACCGTGCATTTCCATTTGCGCACCAACGTGGCGTCACCGGCGATCTACGAACGCACGTTATCCGAAGCTGCTGAGGGCTGTCGCGCGGCCGGGTTCTCGCCCCGTTATGTGGATTGCGGCGGTGGTTTTCCGCCCCCGGCGGTGAAAAGCCGGAGTGGCCGTCCGCTGGATGCCGAATTTAGCCTCGCTTCGATGGCCAAAGTTTACCAACGCACCAAGCGGTTCTTCCCGGGCCTGGAGGAGTTTTGGCTTGAGAATGGCCGCTGGCTGAGCGCCCGCTCCGGCGTTTTAGTGGTATCAGTCCTCGACACCAAGGATCGGCCTGCCATGAGAAACTTGATCTGCGACGGCGGCCGGACGCTCCATGCGCTGGTATCCACTTGGGAGACGCACGGCTTATTCTCGATCCCGGACCGCGGCGGGCCTCTCTGCCTGACCACCCTCAACGGCCCCACTTGCATGTCTTTCGATCAACTGGCTCGCGGCCAGTTCCCGTGCGCCTTGCGCCCAGGTGATCGCCTGGTGTGGATGGATGCGGGCGCTTACCACCTGCCCTGGGAAACTCGGTTTTCCCATCCGCTGGCGCCGATTTATTGGCACGACGGCCGGAAAGTGACAGCCGTGCGCGCCCCGCAATCTTTCAAGGATTGGAAGGCAAGTTTGGGTTGAACGGATCCGGTTCGGGGTTCCCGGTTCCCGGTTCAGGGTTCCCGGTTCAGGGTTCCCGGTTCAGGGTTGAGGGTTCAGGGTTCAGGGTTCCCGGTTGAGGTTTCTGGTTTCGTAGTCGGGCTGAATCGGGCGGCTTCAACGTTGGTAACTGTTTAGCACCACAAACGCTGCGCGCATGCTGAGGGAGAAGATACAAAGGCTGTAGCGGCTGGGCTACGCGGTCGGGTTCATTTCCAGGTCAGGACCCCTTTCATCCACGCCCAAGCCAGCCCTTCCGCCAGCAACAGGATGAAGATCATCACGGCGATAAACGCGCCGATGCCCAAGCCGGTAAACGACACGGCAAACGGCAGGAGGAACACCGTCTCCACATCGAAGATCAGGAAAACGATGGCGTAGATGTAATAGTGCACCCGGAATTGGATCATCGGGTCGCCCTTGGACTCCAAGCCGCACTCGTAGGTGGCATTCTTGGCTAAACCCGGCTTTGGCGGAGAGAAAGAACGCGCCCACAACCGGGCCAAAGCCAACGGAACCAAGGGAAACAAGACGGCCACCACTAGAAAAATGATGAGAAACAGGTAGGCGTCCGGACTGGTGGCGGGAGCGGCAGGGGGATCCATCGATGGAGTGGGCTCGATTCCGGGATACTAGTCCGATTTCTGCTTGGGATCGCAACGGTGCAGGCCTACTTCCGCAGCGATATCGTCGAACTCCTGGCGGGTGACTTGCTCGAGTGATTTGCCTTTAGCCACCAGCTTTTCGTTGATCTTGATGGCTTTCTCGGTCATGACCGCATGCGTTTCTTCGGTGCCTCCCAGCAACGCAAAGTTTGGTCCTTTTGTGACGCGCTTATGGCCATCGGAATCCAGCCCGACCCCTAACAACAAAGCCCGCCGCGCGCGAGCTGACTTCTTTTTAGCCGTTGACATTCACCCACGCTAAGGAGGTCCAGAGCCAAGTCAAGCGCGACCTCTGCTCTCTCTGCTCTCTCTGCTCTGGTTTGCTCCTGTTGCCCAAGCCTTATCATCTCGGGCTCGCGCGCGCTCGTTTTTGAACAGGAGCTGAATGGATCCGGTGGAGGAGTGGTTTTGCGTCGTGCGGAACCTCCGTTGCATGCGGCGAGACCAGTTTCGCATCGTGCGGAGCCTCCGTTGCATGCGGCGAGACCAGTTTCGCATCGTGCGGAACCTCCGTTGCATGCGGCGAGACCAGTTTCGCATCGTGCGGAACCTCCGTTGCACGCGGCGGGACCAGTTCGCATCCGTGCGGAGCTCCCGTTGCATGCGGCGGAACCAGGTT
>DATLUX010000276.1:0-21633 GCA_035577805.1 Verrucomicrobiia bacterium | reverse complement strand
ATTCGACATTTGGCGTTCGACATTCGACATTCCTCCTGCACGGCAGGCCGGCCCCGGCTCCGTTGGCGGAGAGGGAGGTCGGCGGCCCACTTAATTGATGTTCACGGTTCGGCGTTAAGAGTTCACTTCGCACAGCTTTGTTTGCGTTTGAAGCTTTTGAGCACTGTGGATCACGACGGAACCCCGAAACCCCGAACCCTGAACCCCGAACCTGAACCGGGAACCCCGAACCGAGCGAACCGAGAACCCCAGCCCGATTTGCCTTTCTACCCCGCGGCTTTTGCCCCATCTTGATGCCATGGGCAAACGCCGAGAGGCGCGAGAGCGCGCCGTGCAGTTTTTATTTCAGCATGATTTGAATCCGCCGGAGGACCTGAACGCCGCGCTGGAGCAGTTTTGGGAATCGCAACGGACGGCTGCGATCGCGGAAGAAAAAGGGCCGGCCAACTGGGGCCAGAAGCCCGAGCTGCCGCCCCCGACGGCGGACGAAGCGGCGGTGCGTCTGTTTGCCGAACCCCTCATTCGAGGCACGTTGGAACATCGCGATGAGGCGGATGAGTTAATCAAGAAATACTGCAAGAACTGGGACCTGCCTCGGATCGCGGCCGTAGACCGAAACATTTTGCGTCTGGCCATTTACGAGATGCTGCACCGGGAAGATATCCCCCCGGTGGTGAGCATCAACGAAGCCGTGGACATCGCCAAACGGTTCTCGACCCAGGACAGCGGCAGGTTCGTCAACGGCATCTTGGACAGCGTCCGGAACGAGCTGTTGCGTCCCGCCCGGGAGGCAAGTCCTAGTGATGTGTCCCCTAAATAGCTACACATCACTCGATCTGGCCTTGGACATCCGCAGGCCGATCGGCGATGGTTCAGTCTGGTTTTTCAAGCATCGTGCACGCTGACCTTCATTTGCATACATGTTTTTCGGACGGCACCTACACGCCCGAGGAGCTCGCGGGTCACGCGCGCCGTTGCGGACTGAAGGCGGTGGCGTTGACCGATCACGACACCATGGAAGGCTGCGAACGCATGGCCGCCGCCTGTCAGGCCCACGGCCCCGAGTTTATCCCGGGCTCTGAAATCACCTCGGAATTTCACGGGCACGAGTTGCACATGCTGGGCTATTACCTGGATCCCCAAAACTCGACGCTGCGAGAGCAACTGGCTCGCTTTCAAGAGGTGCGCCGCCAGCGGGTGCACGACATGGTGGACCGGCTGAACCGCTTACGCATCCCGCTGGCGGTCGAAACCGTTTTTGCGCTGGCCAGCTGCCGATCTCCGGGCCGGCCGCATGTGGCGCGGGCCCTGGTTCAGGGCGGTTGGTGCAGCAGTCTGGACGAGGCATTCGAACGTTTCCTCAAGAAGGGCAAGCCGGCCTGGGCACCCAAGTTCAAGGTTCCGGCCACCGAAGCCATTGCGCTGATTCATCAAGCGGGCGGGCTGGCCGCCCTGGCTCATCCCGGGCTAAATCATTGCGACGAGGCGATCCCCGACCTGGCGGCGGCCGGAATGGACGGCCTGGAATGTTTTCACACCAAACATTCCACTGCCATGACCCAGCGTTATCTGGAGACCGCCGAACGCCATCATCTCCTGGTCACGGGCGGCTCCGACTGCCATGGGATGAGTAAGGGTCAACCGCTCATCGGCAGTCTCAAAGTCCCCTACGAATGCGTAGAACGTTTGCGCGAGGCCATGCAGCGTCGGGCGGTGGAAGCCGGGTTCTTGCTGGCGGGCTCCCGTGCCGCTGATCCGTCCTGAGCTCCAAGATCCAGTCACTCCAGTCACTCCATTCCCCATGGGATTACTCCAGAAATTCAAGGCGGGCCTGCAGAAAACGCAGGCTAAATTGGCCCACGAGATCAAACGGATCGTTACCCTTTCTCCTAAACTCACCGGAACCACGCTCGAGGAGCTCGAAGCGGCGTTGCTCGGCGCAGATTTAGGCATCGCCATGGCACAACAGATCATCGGCGAGGTCAGGAAAGCCTACGAAACCCAAGGCCGGGCCGGGCTCGAGATCTTCGAGATCGCCCAGCGCGAAGTCCAAAAAGCTCTCTCCTCGAATCAAACCGCCCTGCGCCGCGCCCCGGAAGGCCTTACCGTCATCTCCATCGTCGGCGTCAATGGCACCGGCAAAACCACCACGGCCGCCAAACTCGCCCATTGGCTCCAGGGCCAGAATCATTCCGTGGTGCTGGGGGCCTGCGACACTTTTCGTGCCGCGGCCATCGAACAACTGAAATTGTGGGGCCAAAAACTCAACGTGCCTGTCATCGCGGGCGCTTACCACGCCGACCCGGCGGCGGTGGCCCATGACGCCGTCTCCGCCGGCCAATCACGCCAGGCCCATTATCTGTTGGTCGACACCGCCGGCCGGCTCCACACCAAAAACAATCTCATGCTGGAACTGCAAAAAGTGCATCGCGTGATGGACCGCAAGCTGCCGGGTGCACCGCACGAAACCTTGCTCGTGCTGGACGCGACCACCGGCATGAATGCCCTGAACCAAGCCCGCGAATTCCATAAATCCGTGAAACTGACCGGACTGGTCATCACCAAACTCGATGGCACCAGCAAAGGCGGGATGGTGGTGGCGATCCAAAAAGAGCTGGGGCTACCCATCAAATTCATCGGGCTGGGCGAACAGGCCGATGACCTGCAACCGTTTGACCCGACCCAATTCGCCGAAGCGTTGTTCTCAGTCAAAGAGTGACGAGCGGAAAAGCGGAAAGCGGAAAGCGGAAAGCGGAAAAGCGGAAAAGCGGCCTGCCACGCCGTAGCCCGCAGGGCGAAGGCGGGAAAGCCGGAAAGCGGAAACGCGTATCAGCGCATGTCGAAGCGGGATTCGGATCGGGACATAAGCTTCATGAAGCTCGCCTTGCGCCTCGCTCGGCGCGGCTCCGGCAGCACTTCACCCAATCCCATGGTGGGCGCCGTGCTGGTTAAACGCGGCCAGATTATTGGCCAAGGCTGGCATCGCCGAGCTGGATTACTTCACGCCGAAAGGGAAGCTCTGCACGATGCCTCACAACGCGGATTGTCCAGTCGGGGTGCCACACTTTATGTCACGCTAGAACCCTGCTGCACCCACGGACGCACCGGGTCCTGCACCAGCGCCATTATCGAGGCGGGGATCCGCCGGGTTGTCGCTGCCACCATCGATCCCAATCCCGCGCATGTCGGCCGCGGTTTCACGCTTTTGCGTCGAGCCGGGATCCGAGTGGTCACCGGAGTGCTGGGCGGAGAAGCAACGCGCCTGAACGAAGCGTTCAATCAATGGATCGTTCATCGAACGCCCTTCGTCACCGTCAAAGCCGCCATGACTCTCGACGGCAAGATCGCCACCTCGACCGGCGAATCGAAATGGATCACCGGCGAGAAAGCCCGCGCGGCCGGGATGCGGTTGCGAAGCGGATGCGACGCCATTCTCGTGGGCGTGAACACCATCCTGGCAGACGATCCGAGCCTGACTGTGCGCGGCTCGAATGGGGCGAGGCCAGGCAACCGGGCGGCGCCGCTGCGACGGATCGTCCTGGATACCCACGCTAAAACCCCGCTGCAGGCGCGAGTGATCCGCGACCGGTCAGCCGCTCTGACCACGCTAGTCGTGGGCCGCAACGCGCCCGCTCGCCGGGTGGCCGCCTTGGCGGCCCGCGTGCAAGTCTGGCGCGCTCCGCTCCGCAAGGGCCGGATCAACTTGCGCTGGCTCTTGCGGCAACTGGGCGCTCAGAATGTCACTAGCCTCCTCGTGGAAGGCGGCGGCGAAGTCAATGCTTCGTTCCTCCTGCAGAAACTCGCGCATCGGGTTCTGTTCTTTTACGCACCGAAAATCCTGGGTGGCCGCGACGCCCGCAAAGCTGTGGCCGGCGATGGAGCACGTTCGTGGTCCGAGACGCTGGCCCTGCGCGAAGTGGAATGGCGCCGGCTGGAACCCGACCTGATGCTGACGGCGCGTGTCGGTGAGGCTGTGCGTGACCCTGAGTAGTTCTGGGAGAGGGTTCCCGCGATTGTAAAGCCCGGTCGGTTACAGCACACTAGCCGCATGTTCACAGGGATTATCGAAGAGACGGGCCGCGTCCTCTCTCTCACCGCGCGGCGACGCGCGATCCGCCTGATCATCGAGGCGACGAAAGCGGCGCAGGGATTAAGGTCTGGCGATAGTTTATCCGTTAACGGCGCATGCCTGACCGTCGTCAGCGTCACTCGACCCTCACGCCGTGGCGTGGCGAAGCTGGATTTCGATCTGCTCGGTGAAACGTGGGACCGCACCAATCTGCAGTTCGCCAGCCCGGGATCATTGGTGAACCTGGAGAGGCCGCTTCGAGCCGATGGCCGGTTGGACGGCCATTTTGTCACCGGCCACGTGGATGGGGTTGGGCGCATCACCCGCTGGCAACGTTCCGGCAGCGATCAGGTGCTGGAGATCGCGGCCCCCGCCCTGATCCGGCGTTACCTGATCGAGAAAGGGTCCATTGCGGTGGATGGGATCAGCCTCACCGTCGCCGCGCTGATCCCACGCGGATTTCGCATCTGGATTATTCCGCACACGCTGGAGGTGACCTGTTTGCGCGAGCGCCAGGTGGGCGACGCGGTGAACCTGGAAGGGGATATCCTGGGCAAGTTCGTGGAGAAGCTGATGCGCCGACTCCCTCGCCGCTCAACAGGGACGCGGTAGAGGCCGTCTACTTCAGGATTTACTTAGCTTCCAGAGCTTGGCGTCACTACGGACGTAAAGTGCGTCACCGGCGATGGAAGGGGTGCTGAGCACGGTGTTGCCCAAGTCGAGTTCACTGGCCACTGCGCCTTCCGGCGCCGAAATGTCCACGACCTGCAAGAGGCCCTTTTCGTTCACGCAGAACATCAGATGACCGCACGCCACGGGCGTGGAGCTGAAAGGCCCCTTCAAACGTAATTGCCAGAGGCGATTGCCATCATCGGCGCTCCCGCAAGTCAGGACCCCAGCGTCATTGAGCGTGAAGACGCGTCCTTGCAGCACCACCGGACTTGACGTGGAGGGGCGCAGTTGTGGGGAACGCCAGAGTTGTTTGGGCGATTGTCCGACCGGGCCAGGCTGCAAAGCCGTTACTCCGTGCGACGGCACATACAGAACGCCCTCACTGGGAGTCGCCGAAGGGATGGTGGAGGCGCCGTCGGTGTATTCCCAAACCACGCGGCCAGTGGCGGGTTCCACGGCGGAGATTCCTTGGCCGGACTGCAACACGACCACAGTGGGTTGGCCAGCCGTCTTCAACACCACCGGCGAGGTCCAATTGGCCATCTTCGGGCGAGCTAACTTCCACAGGTTCGTTCCGGTTCGCACATCGACACCGGCGGTGAACGATTCGCTGTCGTTCTCGAGCATCGCGATCAGAACGCCCTCCGCCACGGTCAGGGAGGAGGACATGCCCAGGCTGTTGCTGGCGTTGGGATAATCGCGAGTCAACCCGCGCAGCCAAAGGAGGTTTCCGTCCAGGTCCAGGCCAACCAGATCGTTGGAAGAAAAAATGGCGAAGATGCGGCGGCCGTCGCTGGCCGGGGACGGAGCGGCCACGCAGGTTTTTTCATGGCACATGGTGCGTCCGGTGGCCCAGAATCGGCGCTCCCAACGCTTCGAACCGTCTGCCGCGTTAAAACAGATCACATGCAACTGTTCCTGTTTGGGCCCGCTGGAGCAGGTCACAAACACCCGGTCCCCGATCACAATCGGGCTGCTTAATCCGCGTCCGGGCAGGTCGGTGGCCCAACGGATGTGGCCGGCCTCAAGCTTGGACGGAGGGCCCGGTTCCTGAGCGACACCGTTGCCGTTGGGTCCGCGGAATTGCGGCCAATCTGCCGCGTGCAACGAGAGCAGCCCCAAGCCCGCTCCCCACAAGCCACCAAGGATTCTCTTCATAAAAAAACAGCAGCGCAGTGAGTGGCGAAAGCGCCCTTAGCGTTTCGCCGACCGGATGGGGGTTCCGAGCGCGTCGGTGACGCGCAGCTGGAATTCCCATTCTTTGGTCCAATCCTCTTTTTGTTCGTTTTGGCACAGCTTCACCAGGATGGTGTTGCGGCCTGATTTGAGTTGCGCATTTAACCGGTACTGGTCGATCTCCATGCCGCGATGATACTCGTCGCGCCCGAAGAGAAACTGGCCGTTCACCCAGATCTTCCAGGCATTTTTACAGCCCAAACGCAACTCCGCTGGACGGGCCTGGTCGGAATAGAATTCGTGGTAGGCATAACCAGCCGCTCCTTTGAGCGAGCCGAAAGGAGCGTTGAAATCGACCAAACCATAATCGCCCTTGGCTTGCAGATCTTGCCAGCGCACTTTTCCGGATTGGCCGTCATATTCCGCCTTGAGATCAACGCCGGTCTCGGGCGGATAAACTTTCTCGAAACCCGTGCCGCCGGTGCTGTCGAATGGCCCCACCACCTTCCAGGTCGTCAACCAACCGAAGACACTCGGCAGCCTAACCTGGTGGCCGAGTTCCTTGAGCTGTTTGGCAATCGCTTCGACTTGATCGACGTCTCGGGCCGATTTGAGCGCCGTCTGAAACCGGCTGACTGCGTCGTTGGTCCGGCCGGAACGCCGCAAACCGGCGGCGTCATCCACGACTTGCTGGACGGCATCACGGCGCAGCTCAGTGCTCGGGTCGTCCAGCATGCCTGGGAGCATCTGTTGGGCGACCTGGGAGTCCCCGCGCTGGACCAGTTCATAGGCCAACCGCCGGCTGCGCGGATGATGGCGGGTGTCTTTGATATACTTTTCAAGCGCCTCGATCGGGAGCTTCCCGCCCATGCTCAACTGCCGCGTGGCGACGACGTCCACCGCGGTGCGAAGCCAGTTCAACGCCAGGTCATCAGCCCCATCCATGCCCGCCAGGATGACGGTGAGTTGCCGGGCGTCCGCATTGGACAATTCCTGCCACGCTCCAGCGGCTTCGGCGTTCCCTCGTCCCTCCGGACCAATCGCCTTCAAAGTCCGGATCGCATCGGGCACCGATGCGGCCATGGCGATCGCCGCAGCGGCGAGATAACTGGTCGAGGAGGCCACCCACACCTTCAGTCGGTTCATAGCAGGTCTTGAAAAGCGCCTTTGGTAGTAGCAGTAGCGGGGCCCTGGCGCAAAGGAAAAGCGGTTCCCGGTTCGGGGTTCAGGGTTCCCGGTTCGGAGTTCGGGGTTCGGGATGTTCGGGATTGAACAAGAAAAAGAAGTTCTCCATGAACCTTTCTGTCTCGTAGCAGCCGACGTAAGGAGGCGCACTCTATCCGGGCGCGTTCGTCGGAAAGAGATCAGAGCCCTTCGACAGGCTCAGGGTGTACCTCGTTACCTCGGCTGCTACGTTAGATTTGGGTTCATGGGCCCAATTCACGTCCGAAATTCGGAGGTCGAAGCTCTGCATGAACCTCTCCCATTTCGTACAGCCTGCCCTGAACCTGTCGAAAGAGCCGACGTCAGCGGAACACGGAACCCCGCGCCCCCGTGCTCGTGCTCGTGCTCGTCCTCACTCGGGGCGTCTTCGCAAGCGGAGGGTTAATGGTCCCCGTGCGTCTGCGAATGCAAAGAGAGACGGCTCACGCGATCAACCATGTCGCGGATCGCGTCGACGATCAGGTCGGGTTCCTCCCAAATGATTCCGTGATCGCTTTGATAGGTAACAATGTGGCGCGCGTCGGGGATTTGCTTGAGCCACCTTTGATGCGAGGCCAACCACTGTGGCCGAAGGCGCCGATCCCGTTCCCCAAAAGGTTTCATGGCGGTGATCAGCGTAACCGGGATGGCCGGCAGCCTGGCCTGACGGGCCTGATCCAAAGATCGATAGGTGCAGCCGAACTCCGATTGCTCAGCCCTTTCTTCGGCCGAAATTCGGTTCAGATCCGGTCGGTGCCGCTTCAGCCAGTCAAACATTTCTTCCTGGCTGGGATCGACCAGAACCAGACCACTGACCTCGTTGGGAAATAGATCGGCGAACACGCGGGAGTAGGGACCACCAAAGGAGTAGCCCACCAGCAAATAGGGCGGCTCCAAGCCCGCCGCGCGCAACGCCCGGTGCAGTTCCATGGCGATCTGTCGGGCGTCTCTGGGACGAGGGCCGGGGTCCGAACCGCCCGTGCCCCCATGGTCGTAACTCAGCACGCGGCCGAACCGGGCACATCGCCATTGGATGGTCCCCCACACATCTGAGCTGGCCGCCCCGAAGGTGTCCAACACCACCACCGGGCCGCGTTGGCCGGCCACCAACATCCTGATTTGCTGGCCTTCCACGTCGATCAACCGCGGCAGCGTCGAGGCGATGTGCCCGGCCACGAACCAGGCCCAGCCAACCACCAGCACACAGAACAGCAGCGGGACGAAAGCAATCCTCATCATTCTCATGAGCGCCTCATCTTCCACGGCTGCGCGCGAGCGCGACCGGCGCGTAAGCCGCGCGCAAAAGCGGCATCGCCAGCAGCGCCAGCCAGGCCAATGACCACTTCATCCAACCTTGCACAGGCCCCACCAGCCACGCGGTTACAAAAAGACTCGCTGTCACCGCCATCCAGATGGCCAGGTAGCGGTTCAGCGCCCGGGGACTGAGCCAACCGCGGCGCCTCGCCCAAATTGCAACGATGAAAGCGAGCCCGACCTTCACGCTAAACAAAAGCGCCAGCACCCAAGGGAGCCAGGAAGGCACACGCAACAGCTTTCTGGGCAAGTCGGGTTGTTGGTTGAGCGCCAGAACTGTCAGCGGAGCGCCCAGCACGGCCGCAAACACACCGCAGGCCGCCACCCCGAACAGCCAATTTCGCGCGGAGAACCCCACATACAAACTTCCGACTAACAGACGCCAAGTGAGAAGGATTAGGCAGACCACGACCAGAGGAGGCAACAGCCAGAGGGTGGCTCCGGGATACAAAGCAGTCGCGGTAGCCCACAACCGCGCCAACGATTCCCAGTCGCCGCACCCACAAACCCACAGCGGGGTCAGAATGATCACCAGCAACCAGGACGTCACGGAAGCCAGCAAGCCCGCTTTCATCTTCGCACCGATTCGATCCTCGACGCTCAATGGGCGCGTGGCAAAGAACAGCGACATGGCAGGTTGCTTGGACCAGAGATCCGCTTTGCCGAACCCTTGTCCAAAGGCGAACGCCAATAGCAACGGCATTAAAAGCACCCAGCTGACGGTTAATGTGGTTGTGTCCGCACTGAGGGGCGACAACCAAAGGGCCGGCATCATGATGATGAGCAGCAGGCCGAAGGTCGCCACCGGCAAAAGCAGCCCGTGCCGTCGCCATTCAAACCACAACTGGGCAGCCTGTGGCGAGTTCAGCCGCCGACGCGCCGGGGCCAGTGAGTCCAGGAGCGTTTCGAACAAGCGCCGTGAGAACTTCGGCCACGTCCAACGCCACCAGCCCAGGCGGGTCCAGCCGCCGCGCCGCTGCGCTTCCACCGCCATGAAACCCAGTGCCAGCGCTCCCAACAACAGCATCCAGAGCAGACCACACCAAGCCGCGCGGCCCGGCAACCCGAGCCAGTCCGCCAATTGGGTGGTGCCGGCAAAATCATCCCGGAAAAGAAGCCAGCCCACGGCGAACAACGTTCCGCCCGTCCCGACGACGAGCAGGCGGATCTTAGGCAGTCGGGCCAGTGCCCAAAGCGTCGCCTGATAGCAAGCCATGGCCGTGGCCAGGTAGAGCAACGGCCAGTCGAGCGGCAGCATCCGTCCCAGCGCCGGCCAAAGCAGCCTGGCCCAAACTACGTAAACGACCGACACGCCCAGCACGCCAAATGCGATCGGCGCCAACGCCAGCGTGAAAGTTGAAACCGGCAAAGTGAATAATCGCGTCGGGAACAGGCCGGAGGATTCGCGCCGGTTGCTCTCGCTGATCGTCGCCAGGATAAAGGTGACGAAGATCGCCAGTCCCATCGACACGCCGCCCAGCGCGTCCAACGTCTCCCGGAGGTGTCGGGCCGGATCCACCAGCCTGAAACCCAGGGCGCAAAGCAACCCTCCCGCTCCCAGCGCGATCCAGCCGCGGCGGTTCTCCATCCAAAATGAATGGAGCAAAGCCCGGATCGGCCTCGTCCCCACGTTTGAACTCAAGCCGGTTGCCCCCCTTTGGCGCGCGCAACAAAGATTTCATCCAGGGTCGCCATGCGTTCCTCCAGGATCACGCCTCCCAGGCTAGCCGCGTGCGCGGTGGTGAGATGGCTCAGCCCGCTGCTGACCACCTTCCATTCACGACCATGGCCGCTAATGCACAGCGCGCCCTCCAGTTGGGGCGGGCGCGCCTGCGCCGCTTCAAAACGGATGATGAAACGTCGATGGCTTTCCTTCACTTGATCGAGCGGGCCGCTGAAGAGGATGCGGCCCTGATGCATCATGGCCAAATGATCCGAAACTCGCTCGACTTCATCCAGAAGATGCGAAGAGAAAAGGACCGTGCGCCCTTCCTCCGCCACCGTGCGAATGATCGCTTCCAGGATCTCTCGCCGCACCAACGGATCCAGGCCCGAGCTCGGTTCATCCAGCAACAATAATTCCGGCCGATGCGCCATCGCCACCAGCAAGCCGAGTTTGGCCAGCTGGCCTTGCGATAAGGTCCGGACTCGGACGGAAGGACTGAGCGCGAACTGTTCCCGCAGTCGATTCGCGAACCCTTCGTCCCAACCCGCGTAGAACGCCGCCGTGTAGCGCAGCAAGTCATCGATCCGCATCCAGCCCGGCAGATCGCGCGTCTCGGACAAATATCCGATCCGGCTGAGCACCGCGACGTCGTCAGCCACGGGGTCCAGCCCAAAGACACGCACGGTCCCGGTTTGGGCACGCAGCAGCCCCAGCAGATGCTTGATCAGCGTCGTTTTGCCCGCGCCATTCTCGCCCACCAGACCGCACACACATCCGCGAGGCACGTAGAGGGAAACCTCCTGCAAGGCGGCCTGGACGCCAAAGTGACGGGACAGCGCAGTGACACTGATCACGGCGCCGGCCGAGGAGGGGCAGGGCAGGTTCATGGGCGCACCTTTTCCAACAGGAGCGCGCGGCGCTCCCGCACCAGCCTCATGACCTCGTCCAGCTCTACGCCGAGGTGCTGGGCCTCCACCAGCAGGCTATCCACCCGCCGCACCAGGATCTTGTTCTTCTCCCGCTGCGTGAGTCCGCGGCCGGCTTTCGAAACATAGGTTCCCGACCCGGGCTGTTTGGTCACCACTCCGGCGCGTTCCAATTCCAGGTAAGCGCGGGCCACGGTGTTAGGGTTGACCGCGAGTTGCTCAGCCAGAACGCGGATGGGCGGCAATTCCTCGCCTTCCTGCCAGCGGCCGGCCGCCACCAGATAACGAACCTGATTGAAGATCTGTTGATAGATGGGCAGGCCATCGGCGGTGGAGATCTGGAGGTGCATATAATCTACTGTATTAATACAGTAGTACACAAGGACGCCGCCAGTCAAGTCGGAATCCAGCACCCCCCCCGCCCCAGCCAGGCTTTCGGCTTTCCTCGTGCATCTTTCTGCTGTCGCGGTGAGCGCGTCGGTTTACCATGTCGGCCATGCGCGTTCTCATCGTGGGTTGCGGTTATGTGGGCCTGCCCCTCGCCCGCGAACTGGTCCAACGCGGCCACGAAGTGTTCGGGTTACGCCGCAGTCAAGGCGATCCGGGCGCCGACCGCGACCTGACGGCCGCCGGAATTCAGCCGCTGCAGGCGGACATCACGCAGTCGGACACGTTCCGGGCGCTCCCGCCATCGGAGCGGTTCGAATGGGTGATCAACGCGGTCTCGTCCCGCGGCGGCGGCGCGGAGGAGTATCGGGCGCTCTATGTCGGCGGGACCCGGCATTTGCTGGAGTGGCTGGGGCCATCGCCGGCGGCGCTGAAGAAGTACGTGCACCTGAGCAGCACCAGCGTCTACGGGCAGGCGGACGGCAGTCTGGTCAAGGAACATAGCCCGACCGAACCGTCGAGCGCGACCAGTCGTGTGCTGGTGGAGACGGAGGGACTGTTGCTGGAGGCAGCGCGGGCGCGGAACTTCCCGGCCGTGTTACTCCGGGTGGGGGGCATCTACGGACCCGGGCGCGGCCATCTATTCCTGCAATATCTGCGCGATGAAGCTCGCATTCAGGGCAAGGGCGAAAGATTTCTGAACATGATCCATTTGGATGACCTCGTCACTGCCGTCCGGACGGCCTTACAAAGCGGGCGCCCGGGAGAGATCTACAATGTGGTGGACGATGAGCCCGTCGCACAGATCCACTTCTTCCGCTGGCTTTCGGAGACGTTGGGAAAATGGATGCCGCCGTTTGCCACGGAGGAGGAGAATGCCGCGCGTAAGCGCGGGTCGACGAACAAGAAGGTGTCGAACCGGCGGCTGCGGATGGAACTGGGCGTGGCGCTGAAGTATCCGACCTTTCGCCAGGGTTACACGGCGGAGATCACCCGGCTGGAGCGCGCCGGCGAGCTGATCATCAAGCCGGCGGAACGCTAACGAAGAAAAGCGGAAAGTGGAAAGCGGAGCTCGAAGGGGGCGTTTAGGCACTGCTCCCCGAACAATGCAGGGAGTTTGGACTTTGAACTTTGCGGAACGGGCTTTAGGCTCCGCGGCGCATGAAACATTCGGGCAAGGCGTTCAAGGCGGCGCTGCGGATCATTTTCTGGACGCTGGTGCTGTTGGTGGCGCTGTTTGCCGCCGGGGTCTTGGCCACGCTGTTGGGAAGTGTCGTGGCCGCGCTCTCCACCGCGCTGGTGGCCGTTTGGATTCTGTTTGTTTTGTTCACGCTTTTCTTCTTCCGCGATCCCAACCCGCTGGCTCCGACGATTCCGAACGCGATCGTTTCACCGGCTCACGGCAAGGTGGATGTGGTCGACGAAACCACCGAAGCGGAGTTCATGGGGGGGCCTTGCAAGCGCATCTCGATTTTTCTTTCCGTGATGGATGTGCATGTGCAAAAGGCCCCGGTCATGGGCAAGCTGGTTTTTCACAAGCATCGCGAGGGCGAGTTTCTGAGCGCGACGCGGGCGGACTGTTCGGAGCACAACGAGAATGTGCTGCTGGGCTTTGTGCCGGGGGATTACCCTGAGCAAAAGATCGGAGTGCGTCTGATTGCGGGGTTGATCGCGCGCCGGATTGTGCTGTGGGCCGCGGCGGGTGAATCGGTCAACCGCAGTGAACGGATCAGTTTGATCCAGTTTGGATCGCGGTGCGACGTTTACTTCCCCTTGACCGTCAAGGTGCATGTGAAACTGGGGGACCGCGTGCGCGGCGGGGAAACCATCGTGGCCTCATTCGACTGAGCCTGGTTGACCTGAATCCATCCGCGCCCATGGAACACGACCCTCTGCCTCCCGCCCCATCGGGCGAACGCCGGGGCTCTGCTGCGGCGGACACCTCCCACACGGACGCGCGGATCAAGATCTACTTTCTCCCCAACGTCATGACGGGAGCGAACCTCTTCTGCGGGTTTGTGGCGTTGACCAAAATTGTGCAGTGGAACGCGGAAGGGACGGATTATGGCGACATCAAGCAGGCGCTGATTTTCATTCTGCTGGCCTTCATCTTCGATCTGCTGGACGGCCGGGTCGCGCGGATGGGCGGGGCGGAGAGCCCGTTCGGACGTGAATTTGATTCGCTGGCGGACATCATTTCCTTCGGGGTGGCGCCGGCCTTTCTGGTTTACAAGATCGTGTTGCGGGACGTTTTTCCTGAGCACGTGGAAATCGGGTGGTTTATCGCCTCGATTTATTTGCTCTGCGGGGCATTCCGACTGGCTCGTTTCAACTGTCTGGCCGCCCAGGCGGGCAGCGGCGGGGGCAGGGAATTTCTGGGCTTCCCGATCCCGGCGGCGGCCGGTCTGGTGGCGTCGTTGACCCTCTTCCTGATTTGGCTCAATGAAATTGGGCTGATGGAAGAACGGTTCAGCCGCAGCCGCTGGCGTTATTTGCTGCCGGTGATCATGCTGTTCCTTTCCTGGATGATGGTCAGCGAGGTCAAATATCCGACGTTCAAGAAGCTCGATCTGCGCGCCACCAAGACCTTTACCAAGACGCTGCTGGCCGTGTTGTTCATCGGCGGGGTTGTGGTCCTGCGCGACAAGATCCTTTCCTGGGTTCTGCCCCTGTTTTTCACGACCTACTTGTTGTATGGCTTTGTCCGTCCTCGCATCTCCCGCCGGATGCGTTCGGAGATCGAGGACGAGGAGGACGATGACGAGGAGCCGTCCTTACCTGCCTAGCCTAGCCGTGTCCTTCGATTTGCCAGATCCATTGGTTGCCGCGGTCACGGGATTTCTCGCCGGATTGATTGTTTCGATCCCGATCGGGCCGGTCAACCTGACGATCATGAATGAAGGGGCCCGGCTCGGATTCAGGTGGGGCGCGATGATCGGGATCGGGGCGACGGTGATGGAAGTGCTCTATTGCGCGCTGGCATTCACCAGTTTCGCTTCCTTCTTCAGCAAGGGTTATGTCGAAGCCGCCATGCAGATCTTCAGCTTCGCTTTTATGCTCTTCCTGGGTGTCAAGTTTCTCATGGCCAAATCCGTGCCGCTCGTCGAACGCCTCGAACAACGCATCGAACAACGCATCGAACAAAAACTTCATCCCCACTCGGCTTTTATGACCGGCTTCGTACGGACCATGGCCAATCCCGGCGTGTTGCTGTGCTGGATCGTCCTGGGGGCCAATTTTATCTCGCGCGGCTGGGTCGAACCCAACGGCCAGGGCAAATTCAGCTGCCTGTTGGGCGTCGCCGCCGGGGTCGGCTTCTGGTTCCTGGGTTTAAGCTGGGCCGTGTCGCTCGGCCACCAAAAATTCAGCGAGAAAACCATGCTCCGCATGGAACGCGGTTCGGGCCTCGGCCTGCTCATCCTCGCCTTCGCTCATGGCGTCCATCTGGTCTGGCAATTGGCCAAGCATCGGATGTAGACGCGGCCGGCCCACGGATTCGTCGTGGGCGATCGCGTCGTCCATTCCAAGGTCAGATCACACGCCGGCCGAGATCACGTGTCCTGGCCCGCCGCCGCCTGCCGCAGCATGGAGCGCCGGTTCGGGCGAAGGCAACGGACGCCGCTCCAGTCGGCGCCGGAAGGCCAGATGACGCAGACGAGTCCAGCTCACCAGAGGAGACCAGATCGTGTGGACCAGGCGATGCTTAATCAGGAGGCGCCAAAAACGGTTGGAACGTTTGTACAAAAGCGACATGGCCACATAAGGCAAGATCGCCGAGGCCTGCCTGGGCCGTCGGCGCCAGATCGACACCACAGAAAACAAGCGCCGATACAACCAGTCATAGCCCAAAGCGAGCTCCTCTGGAGTCATGTGCTTGGGCCGGAAGACCACGTGAGCGGTGTCGTATAACGACCAATCCCGGTGCAATAAGCGATCCTCCGCGGCCATCTGCCGGAATAGGGGCGTGCCCGGATAAGGGGTGAGGATGTGGAACGTGGCGCATTCCAGACGATTCTCTTCAATCCAGTGGGCGGTGCGCCCAAACACGTCCCGATCATCTCCATCAAAACCCAGGACAAAACTCCCGTTCACCTGGATGCCATGATCATGCAAAATGCGGACCCGCCGAGCGTAATCGGCCGTGCGCGGAGTGCGCTTGCGCGCCCCGGCAAGATTGTCGTCCGCCAGCGATTCGAATCCGATAAAGACTCCAGTGCAGCCGGCCAGCGCCATCTCGCGAACCAGGGATGGATCGTCCGTGACGTCCAAAGTGACCGCCGCACTCCAAATCCGTTCCAAGGCGCGCAGCTGGCCGCAGAGCGCCCGCAGATACGCCGGCTTGGACCCCAGGTTATTGTCGATGAAAACAGCGTAGGGCTCGCCGCTCTCAGCGAATTGGCGGCAAATATCGGCGGCGGCCCGGACCCGATAGGGCATCTGTAGACCCTCAGTGGACAGATAACAAAACCCGCACCGGTTGTGACAGCCACGCGTTGCGATCAAACTTGCCGTGGTTAAAAAACCATCCTTGGGCAGCAACGCCCGGCGGGGCGGCGGGTCCAGGTCGTAGGATTTTTCATAGCTGGCCGCATAACGACGCTCGAGCCGACCGCGCTCAACATCGTGCAGAACCCGGCCCCAGGTTTGCACGCCGTCCCCAATCACGATGGCATCGGCGTGCGCCAATGCTTCATCCGGACAGGATAACACATGGAGACCTCCCAGGATGACCTTAGCCCCACGCCGGCGAAACCATCCGGCCAGCTCATAGGCGCGCCTCGCAAAAGTCAGATGCACCGTGATCCCCACAACCTCGGGCACCGGGTTGGCCGGTGGCGCTCCTTGCAACAAGTTCTCGTCCCAATACCGCACCCGCCAATGCGCCGGGGTCGCCGCAGCGATGCTGGTCAACGCCAAGGTCGGCGTCAGCACGTGTTTGCCGAAACTCGCGTGGGGATCCTTGGGATAAAACGGATTGACCAACAGCGCGAAACGAGGCTCGAGCTGGCGGGCGTCCTTTTCCGTCAGCGCGGGCGGCGTGCGCATTTCCGGCGGCAGCCACAAAGGTTTCCGCGGCGCGTAGAACGGATTGTCCGGCACCAAACCAAACAGCGATTCTTTGAGAAGATGTAGCGAAGGTTTCATCCGGGATCGGGGGTGATAGTAACATTGCACGGCAGAGTTAGTGACCCAGTTTGTAGTATGTGTATGATGTATATAGCTTATGACAAGTTGTATACGCTCACTCACCTTATTACTTTGTACTGCAAAGTAACTGACCGCGTTGCACTCTATCCCGTTCAAAGCGCAGCAGGTTTTTTTTGGATCAAGATGGCCCACCGCGGATGGGACCGGCGTCGCCAGAAGAAACCAGATCACAAAGGTCGGGCGGTCGCAGACCGCCGCTACAGCATTTGCAGGCTGGGTTGTCGCGCGATGTGCTCGAGTTTGTATGGCGTCTTGCGGGCCTCGGCGATCAAGACGTGAACCGTTCCACCCGCCCCGGTTTCATGGTCAATGCGCGTTGCGGGTGAATGGCTTGGGGCGTTGCCAGTTTTCGGGTTGAAGTTTGAGCGTGTGCACGTACGCTCGTGCGCATGGCTCGGAAGGATTCCGGAAGGACCGCGCGGGAGCAGCCGCGGGGTTTCAGTGACATTATTGGGATTGTGCTCATCGCCTTGGCTCTGCTGCTGTTGGTGGCGCAACTCTCGTTTGACAGCCAGGACGTGGGAGTCAATCGCGTGCCTCCCAACGAGACGACGCGCAATTGGATTGGGTCAGCCGGGGCGTTTGGGGCGAACGGATTCTTTTTGCTCTTTGGGGCGGGGGCGTTTGTTTTGCCGCTGTTGTCATTGCTCTACGGGCTGGCGTATCTCTTCGAGTTTCTAAGTTACTTGAAGCGGCGGTGGGCTTGGGCCGCGGTGCTTTTTCTGACCTGCCTGGGTTTCTTCGATCTGTATTCGACGCGCCTGGAGACTCTGCGGGTGAATCTGAACGCGCCGAGTGCGGGCGGGCTGCTGGGCCATGTCATGAACAGTTTGGTTTTCGGGCATTTTGGGAAACCTGGAGCCACCATCATCTTTTGCACTCTTTATCTAATCAGCATCCTTTTCCTGACCAACGTCCATTTGGGCTCGTGGTTGCGCGCGGGACTGGCCGCTCGTCGGGCCGGGGCGCTGGCTGGAGAGGAGGAAGAGAATGCCGATTGGACCCCTGAGGAGAAAGCATTATCCCGCCGGGCCAGGGAGCTTGAGCAACAGGCCCGCAAGCTTCAGGACCAAATCGATCGCGATCGGCTCCGGGACCGTGACAAAGGCAAAGACAAAGAGAAAGAGAAGGAGAAAGACCGTTCCGGTTTGGGAGCCGATTTGCGGCCTGTCCCCGCGCCGACGGTAAGAGATCTGAGTGTGCCTTCAGCCCGCCCCGCCAAGAGCGGCAAATCCAAAGTGGAAGAGCCCGCCATCGAGAAGGGCGAATTGGAAGGGGAGGTGATCACGGCAAACGAAATCGCGTCGGCCAGCACCGCGGACATAATCGGCGCGCAGGCTGAGTTGAGCAAAAAGCCTGCGAAAACTTCGGCCCGCTCCGCCGCTTCCGCAGGATCCGTTTCTTCTCCCGCGCTGGCCTTAGGCGAAGCCGTTGGCAACCCGGCTGAGCTGACAGCCGCGCCGACGCCAGCGCCGGGTCCCGCCACTGCGGCCGAGCCGCCCAGGATCACGGACAACTCTGGCGGACGCCGCCCGGCGGCGCGCAAAAAGCCAATCGCGGTGGCGTCTACTCCGCTGATCGGCAACTATCAATTGCCTCCGATGGATTTCCTTCAGTACCCGGATCTGGCGGTGAAACCGACCGAATCGAAGGAAGAACTGATGGCCAATGCGCGGTTGATGCAACAAACGCTGGCCCAGTTCGACATCGAGGTGGCGCCGGGCGACATCACCAAGGGTCCAACCATCACGCGTTACGAACTGCATCCGGCCCCGGGGGTGAAGCTGGAAAAGATCGTCAACCTGAACAACAACATTGCGGCGGCCCTGAAAGCGGAGCGCATTAATATTCTGGCTCCGGTTCCGGGCAAGAGTTCGGTGGGCATCGAGGTGCCCAATGCGGTCAAGACCAAGGTGATTATTCGGGATCTGCTGGAAAGCGAGGAGTGGCACAGAACCAAAGCCCGGATTCCGCTGGCCTTAGGCAAGGATGTTTATGGGCATCCGATCGTGGCGGATCTGGGGGATATGCCGCACCTGCTCATCGCGGGCAGCACTGGCTCAGGCAAGTCGGTTTGCATCAATGCCATCATCGCTTCCCTGCTCTACAAGTTTCCGCCCGATCAATTGCGTTTCGTGATGATCGATCCCAAGGTGGTCGAGCTTCAGCAATACAACGCCCTGCCGCATCTGGTTGTGCCCGTCGTCAATGATCCCAAGAAGGTGATTTTGGCCTTGCGTTGGGTGGTGAACGAAATGGAGAAACGCTACCAGATCTTCGCCAGAGTCGGCGTGCGCAATATCAAATCCTTCAACGAGCGTCCCAAAGATCGACCCGCCAAAACCGCTCAACCCGAGCTGCCGCTGATGGCCAGGAAGGAAAAGGTCGAAGCGGGCGCTGACGGATTTGCTGTGGAAGTGGACGAAGAGATCGTGGTGCCGCGTGACGATGACATCGTGATTCCGGAGAAGCTGAGTTACATCGTGGTGATCATCGATGAGTTGGCGGATCTGATGCTGGTGGCGCCGGCGGATGTGGAGATGGCCATCGCGCGCATCACCCAGATGGCGAGAGCGGCGGGCATCCACTGCATTGTGGCGACGCAACGGCCAAGCGTGGACGTCATCACCGGCGTGATCAAAGCCAACATCCCGGCCCGCATCGCCTTCCAAGTGGCCGCGCGGGTGGATTCGCGCACCATCCTGGATGCCATGGGTGCGGACAAACTGCTGGGCAAAGGGGACATGCTTTATTTGCCACCGGGTTCGGCGAAGTTGATTCGGGCTCAGGGCGCTTTGATCACCGATCCGGAGATTCAAGGCATCGTGGATTTCATCGCCCGGCAGGGCAAACCCAGCTACGAACTGGAGATTCACCAGCAACTCTCCAAACCCACCAGCACGCTCCAGGAAAGCGGGTGCGGCGAAGACGAAGCGTTGATCGAACAATGCATCGAGGTGATCCGCAGCGAACAAAAGGCCAGCGTCTCCCTGCTCCAACGCCGGCTCAAACTCGGCTATGGCCGGGCCGCTCGCATCATGGACGAACTGGAAAATCGCGGTATCGTCGGCCCCAGCAAAGGCGCCGAGCCGCGGGATATCCTCATTGATCTCGATGGCACGGGCGCAGACGGCAATCCCATCGATCCGGCGGCGCGCTGATTCCGATCTGTCTGCGTGAGTAGCCAGCGACTTACGATGCGTCGGGTCTGGCTGTTCCCGACTAGTGTTAGTGTTTGCTCCGTTTGGGAGTGTGCACTGACTTTCTTGGCGCACTATGAGGCACCAGGACTAATGCGGTGGAGGTGGTCACGTTGCCCGCAGCGTCGATGGTTTCCACAGTGATGGTGTAGGTTCGGCCGGGACCTTTTCCGCTGCGTTCGGCGCGTAAGTTGAGGGTCCGGTTGCCCGTGATTTCCCAATCGAATGCGGTGTGCCCATCGGCGAGGCCATCGAGTGGTTCACTGCTAGTCACCGACACAATCCGGCTGGTCACGGGCAGTCCGGAGTCGTCCGACGCAGTGACGATGAGATGGATGGGAACCATTTTATGATTCGGAGGCCAGAGCACGCTCTGGCTCGGGCGGACGTCGATGACGGTCGGTGGTTGCGTATCAAGGCGGTTCACCGTGACCTTGAAAGTACCCGTGGCGGCATTGCCATCCTCGTCTGTTGCCGTGCAGGAGACGGTGGTCACGCCCACGGGAAAGGCCGACCCGGACGCAGGTGAACAAACCACTGATGGCACCGAGCAGTTGTCGGTCGCCGAGGCTGCGAAGATCACGATGGCCGAAGTTTCACTGGCGCCGATGGTGATCGTTTGGTCGGCCGGCAACTGAAGCGACGGATTCTCCAGGTCAACCACAGTTACGGTGAAGGTATTAGTGGCTTGATTGCCGGCGAGGTCGCTGGCCATGCAGACCACCGGGCTGACTCCTTTCGGGAAGGTCGAGCCGGAAGGCGGTGTGCAGAGCACGGTCGCGCCTGGGACATTGTCCGCGACGGTCACCGTGTAGTTGACGACCGCGGAGCATTGGCTCAGGTCCGCCGCCACGATCCGATTGGTGGCTCCATCGATCACGGGCGGTTGATTGTCGCCGCCGCCGCCATTGGGGAGCTGAGTGATGTTCACCTGGAAGCTGCCGGTGGCGACGTTGCCATCCGCGTCGGCAGCCGTGCATTGGACGAGCGTTACTCCCAAGGGGAACACCGAACCAGAAGGCGGCTGGCACACCAGCGTCGGCGTGGAACAGTTATCGTTGGCCGTAGCCACATAAGTCACGATCGTGCTGGTTTGAGGGGCAGTCACGGCCACGGTGATATCTCCCGGGAGCTGGAGCGCGGGATTCTCACGGTCAACTACCGTCACGGTGAAGGCATTAGTGGCTTGATTGCCGGCGAGGTCGCTGGCGACGCAGACCACCGGAGTGACTCCCTTCGTGAAGGTCGAGCCGGAAGACGGTGTGCAGAGCACGGTCGCGCCTGGAATATTGTCCTCGACCGTCACCGTGTAGTTGACGACCGCGGAGCATTGGCCCAGGGCCGTCGCCACGATCCGATTGGTGGCCCCGTTGATCGTCGGGGGTTGGGTGTCGGGCTCAATGCGGGGCTGATTGACAATCACTTTGAAGCTGCCGGTGGCGGTATTACCGTCGGCGTCGACAGCAGAACATTGAACGGGCGTCGCGCCCTTGGGGAACACGGACCCAGACGCAGGCTCACAGACTAGAGTCGGTGTCGAACAGTTGTCGGTGGCCGTGACTACGTAAGTCACAATGGCGCCGATTTGGGTGGCGGTCACGGCCACGGCGACATCTCCCGGGAGCTGGAGCGCTGGTTTCTCCCGGTCGACTACCGTGACCGTGAAAGTATTGGTGGCCTTATTGCCGCCCAGGTCGGTGGCGACGCACACCACGGTGGTGGTGCCGCGTGGGAAAGTGGAGCCGGAGGGGGGCGTGCACACCACGGTGGCCCCTGGATTATTGTCCGTCACCGTCACCTGGAACGTCACCA
>DATLUX010000275.1:0-21777 GCA_035577805.1 Verrucomicrobiia bacterium | reverse complement strand
TACCCATGAACCGACCCTCAGGTAGCAGCCGACGTCAGGAGGCTCACTCTACCCCAACGCGTTCTCCGGGAAAAAGATCAGAGCCCTTCGACAGGCTCAGGGTGTACCTCGTTACCTCGGCTGCTACGTGAGATTGGGTTGTGTTCAGGCCCCAATGTGCGTCCGAAATTCGGACGTCGAAGCTACCAGGGGAGAGGGAAATTTTGAGTTACTTGCAAGCAACTGACGTGATAGAGAATTGCCCATGAACAGGCAAACGTGTCTGGGAACAGCCTGCGCATTACTGGCCGTGGCCGCCGGGCCGGGCGTGCGAGCAGGCGACGGCCTTTTGCTCGTGGATCGTTCGGTCGAGTTAGGCGGACATAGGGCCACGCTCAAAAAGCTGGATACTCTGCCTTATGTGGAGAGTGAATATACCAGGCGTTTCCGGTTCGATTCCTTCGAGAATCCCAAGCTTCGGCAACTGCGCGAGGGTTATCACCTTGACGAAGTCGTCGCTCCGGGCAAAGACGAATTCGACCGGCAGGTGCTGCTGATAGACTGGGCTCACAAACGTTTCAAGAGATTTGGGCGCCCCTCGACCTCGGCGAAAGGCGCGCTGGAGATTCTCCAGGCGATTGACGCAGGGCACACCTTCTTCTGCGCGCAGTACGAGGAGTTGTTTGTGTCCAGCGCCGCGAGTCTCGGGTGGGTCGACCGGCCTTTGGCGCTGCGCCGCCACCGCGGTGTGGCCAAGGTCGGCGGGTCAACCGAACATTCTGTCACCGAGATGTGGTCAAACCAGCATCGCAAGTGGGTCATGTTCGATCCCACCGCGAACATGTATCTGGAACGGGATGGCGTGCCGCTCAATGCCTACGAGATTCGCCAGGAATGGTTTTACCGCCACGGCACAAATTTGCTGTTTGTGGTTGGCCAGGAGCGCAAGAAATATCGGAAACCCGATCTTCCGATCCGACTCGAGTACTTCGCGGGCTTCGGTGAACTGGCGGTTCACCCCGACGAGTTGGATAAGTACGGGTTCATCGGCTATATCCCCAACACGGATCTCATGGATAAAGGATACGATTACGGCAAGATGTTCATCGTAAAGGATGCGCTCTGCGACGGCACTTCCTGGCATGTGCGGACCGTGCCGGCCCAGCCGGCTACCGACCCTTACTTTCCCATCGGCCAGGCGGCGCTAACTCTGCGAGCCCAGAGCGGAAAACTCCGCGTGGCGCTCGAGACCCTCACGCCGAACTTCGAACGCTATGAGGTTCGTGTCGACGGCGGCGAGTGGAAACCCGCGGAGAAAGATTTCGCCTGGAGCCTTCACCCCGGAACGAATCGGCTCGAGGCGCGGACGCTAAACAAATTTGGTGTGACCGGGCCGCCGTCGGTGGCGGAAGTTGCATTGGCCGAGTGAAGGGCGTTTGGTCCTGAATGGTAGTGGCACCCTCACGGATCCGTGATCGCTCCCGTGTCAGGGCGTGAAGGCGGGCACCCAATGTTTAATGGTGGCATTGAGGCTGCCGTCCTTTTGCCATTTCTCCAAGGCGGCATTGATCTTGTCGAGAAGGTCTGTGTCGGACTTGCGCACGGCCCAAGCCAGATGCTCTTCGCTCAGCACGATGGGCACGGCGGTCAAACCTTTGGCTTCATTTTCCGCGGCTAACCACCAAATGGCCGTGGCGTCGGCGATGAACAAATCGATCTGGCCCTTGATCAAGGCCCGCGCGCCTTGCTCGGGGCTGCTGAACTCCTTGCGCTTCGAGCGCGGGAACTCTTGTTGCACGAGGAAATCGCCGGTGGTGGCTTTCTTCACGCCGATCACCCCGGGTGGCACCGCGGGAAACCCAAGCAGATATTTATGGGAATCCGGCGTGCGCACGAGCGCCATTTGGCCGATGCGCAGATAGGGCGTGCAAAATGCCACTCGGAACTGCCGCGGTTTGGTGATGGACATGCTGGACATGATGATGTCCGTGCGCCCCTCCAGCAGCTTGGGGATTTGGTCTTCCCAGTCGACTTCCACCAACTTGATCTCGCGTCCGAGTTCAAGCCCGAGGGCTTTGGCGAAATCGGGTTCCACACCGACGATTTTGCCGCCTTGCTTGAAGGCCATGGGCGGCTGCGCGGGCGTGATGCCGACCCGCAATACTTCGGCAGCCGACGCCGGCGGGCCGTGAATCAGAACAAGGACCGCGAGAGCGGCCCACTCCTTTTTCAACCAGTGCATGTGCATTTTGATTGTGTGAAGGTTGGTTATCAAAGCCGCTCAGCCCTGTCGATGCTCAATCGCGCCACGCGCGCCGCGTTGGCTCACGCCCGCCCGGGTGCCGCTGAACGCGCTTGCAGCCAGGCCAGCACCGTCTCGGCATCGCGATCCGGAGGGAACACCGGATAAAAGCAATGCAGAATCCGTCCGTGCCCCACGATCAACGTGAGGCGCTTGAGAAGGCGATGTCCTTCAAATTCGAAGCATGGGAGCCGCAGCCGGTCGGTGAACTCGAACGCCGCATCGCTCAGCAGCGGGAAGGGCAAGTGGAGTCTATGAACGGCCTCCTGCTGGTAATCGGTCGGTTGAGTGCTTAAGCCGTAAACCGCGGCGCCCAAACGTTGCAACTCCGAATAGTGATCCCGATACGCGCAGGATTGCGGAGTGCAACCGCGCGCGCCGGGAATGGCATTCCAACTTTCCGTGCTGCCCAAAGCGACGGCATCCGGGCGTCCCGTGCGCGGATAACAATACAGGACCGCCAAGGAAAGGGCGGGAGCATCGAGTCGAACCACCCCGCCGGCAGTGGAAGGCAACGAAACGGCAGGCAAGGCCAATCCCGGAAGGTGGCGCGCGGCGCCGTCCTCGAGCGGCACCGGCAGATTGGCTGGGAGTTGATAAAGATTATCCGAGCGCATGCCGGAACCTACCCAAAAGCCAGAGGCAAACCCAGCCAGACTTTTGTCGGTGCGCATTCGGATACTGCCCCCGGATCGCGGCCTTTAGGCCGCTTGAAGATGGGGATCGGAGGAAGCGTTGAACAGTCCATGGCCCCCGAGCCGGCGGACGCTGAAGCGGCGTAAACGCCGCGTTCCGATGGGCGTTGGATCGCGGCCTTTAGGGCCTACAGGCGCCCTACAGGCCGGAGGAAAATTATTGGCATCATGACCCAGCCCGTTGGGCTGGGCTCAGGAATTCCCGCGCCGTTGGCGCTCGATTCGAGTTGTACGGGTTCCGCGGTCAGGGCGCACTCAGAAAACGTCCTGCTTGCCGCGTTTCCATTCCTCGAACAGCGCCAGCTCCTCCGGGGTGGCTTGTCCATCTTCCAGGTGGACCGGGCGCAGGCCGGACAGGGTGGTCAACAAATAAGCGATGGGAATTGGCGCGGTGGCTTTGTGCGCCTCGTCGAGCGCGGGCCGGTGCGTCCAGCGTTCGCTGAACAAGCGCACGAAAGCGATGTCATCCTCCACCGCCAGGACCTTGGCCACGCGATAGCCACCCTCGCCGTCGCTACAGCTGTAAAGCGAACCCACTTGCGGCGGGCCCGAAATCGGTTTGGCGCCCGGTTCCGTCCGGCTGCAGGCGGACAACAAGAGCAGTCCACTCATCAGAAGAACCAAGGAAAGTTGGGGCCGAGTCCTGGCCGATCGAGCCCACAGAAAGGGCGGCCCGAAAGGTTTGGGTTGAGATGAGCGAGGGCGCATCGAGATTAATTTTCCTGGACGCGTCCATCGTTACCACGGCGCGAGCGTGTTTTCAAGGCGTTGGCTTGCCTGCTCGTCCATCAGCTAGCGGCATTCATCCTTGAAGTCCGGTGATGGGTCAAGCGGCGCTCCACCTGGAACCGCGTTTGGGGTACAGGTCCTCACCGTCCAACCCACGTCCTATTTGTACGTCCATGAGAAGTGTCAGCAGGCGAGACCCGGCTTTTACCTTGATCGAGTTATTGGTAGTGATTGCCATCATCGCCATTCTGGCCGGCATCCTTTTGCCGGCCTTGGCCAAAGCGAAGGAACGCGCCAAGCAAGTAACCTGTTTGTCGAACGTGAAGCAACTCGCGGTGGCGATGCTCATGTATGTGGACGAGAACGAAAACAGGTATCCTCCGCGCATGCCCGCTCCTGGCGGTGGCGCCATTTCGTGCAAACCGTGTCGCACGACCAACTGGCTGGTTTATATCATGAGCAACATGGGCGGGGCCAGTAACGCCTTCATTTGCCCGAGCGACCGAGGCGTGCCGGCGCTGGTTTTTCCGGATGACCCCAGCATCGGACCGGGGGCCGTTTGGAAGGTCGATCAAACGAGCTACTGCTTTAATACGGTCATGACGCGCCTGGGCAGCCCCGATGCCGTGATTCAGCCCAGTGACGCTTTTATGGGAGCCGAGGTTTGGTCCTGGCACAACCCGCGGGCGCGTCGCGCGGCTTATTTTGTGGATGGCCATTCCGAGCTGACCGCAGATGCCAACATCGCCAAGCAATGTTCTCCGCCCGCGCAGCCGGATGACTCTTTTGACGGCGGCTATCGTCCGGTGCCATGAATCGACTATTGTTGCTGCTGCTGGCGGGGATCGCCGCCGGCCTGGCGGGTTGTTCGAGTCGCGATGCCAGGACCCGCGGTGGCTCGGTGCAGGGCGTGGTGATTCCTGTCGGAGCTATTCAACATTCGCCGGCAGGATCCCGCGTCGTGGTTCATGGTGTGATGAAGCAGAAATGCCCGGTCGCAGGTTGCTGGTTCGTCCTGAACGACGCTACCGGCGCGGTCAAAGTGGACACCAAAAACGCCGGGTTCGTGATGGTGGACGTGCCGCTGGAGACGCCGATAACGGTAGCCGGGTTGGTGGTTACGAATGAATCGGCGTTCATGCTCGACGCCACCGGCGTGCGCTATTGATATGCGCCTGGGTTTCCGGCTTCTGGTGCTGGTTCTGGCGCTGGCAGCGTTCGCCGCCATCCCCTGGCGGAAAGCGAGCCACCGCGAACTGCCGCCCCGCGCGCACACGTGGGCGGCGGAGGTTTCTCCTGTTTGTCCGTGGCGTGAGCCCAAGCCGGACTTGCTCGCGCTGTTTCCAACTGCGACCAACTATGTCACGGAAACGTGCGTCCTCAGCAGTGTGACCAGTGAACTCCGTAAACGGTTGGGCCGCCAGATGAACAGCGACGAGAATCCCTTGCGGATTTATCGCGTGCGGAAGGAGGGACAATGCGTGGGCTCGATCCTGGTGACGCGGGTCAAAGCGGAGCATGGTGGCGTTGAGATTGTAACCGGGATCGAACCTGGCGGTGCCGTCCACGGTGTCTTGATTCAGAGTCAACGCGAGCCGGAACCGATTGCGGAGGTGATCGCCAGCGCCGCCTTCCGAGCCGCCTTCGTGGGCAAAGGCGCGGCCGCGCCATTTCGTTTGGGTGACGATCTGCCTGAAGTGCCCGCGGTCGCGCGCCCGTCGGCGCAGAGCATCGCGGACGGTGTGCACAGTCAACTGATTGTGCTGTCGTTTGCGGAAGTGCTGCTGGCCAACGCGGACCCTGGCCTCCAACACGCTCGCTGATGTTAGTCCTCATGGCCAGAAATCTCTGGCGCCATCCGTTGCGGAACGGGCTGACGCTGGCCGGCATCGCGGTCGCGATGGGAGTAATGGTTTGTATCGTGTCGTTCGGCGACGGCTATCGGCAGGCCTTGCGCGGTGAACTGGATCGGGCAGGCGTGCAAATGATGCTCGTGCCCTTGGGCTGTCCGTATGACGCCGCCGTCCGGGTGCTCAAGAATCAGACGCTGGAGAATTCCCTGCCCGCTTCGGCGCTCGTCGCGGTGCGGCGGGATCCGGCGGTTGCGGTCGCTGCGCCACTCTTGATGGCGGCGCTGCCGCGTCAAAACGATCGTCGAACGGACCTGTGGGTTGGTTTGGACGACACCGCCCTCCAGCTAAAACCGTGGTGGCAAGTCCGCGCGGGGCAGGCTTGGTTCAATCACGCCCACGATGTCATTCTGGGCAGTGATGCGGCCGCTCTCGAAATGCGCGTCCCGGGTGACAAACTCTACAGTCCGGAGATCAAACAGGAATTCCGAGTGGCCTCGGTGCTGAACCGCAGCGGCACCAGCGACGACAGCGTGTTCTTCGTTTCCCTGGCCACGGCGCAACAGATGTTCGCACAATCCAACCGGCTCACGGCGATCGCCGTCCGACTCAAGGACCCGACCCTTCAACGCGAAGCGGCGACCCGCCTGCAAAGAATTCCAGGCGCACAAGTCGTCACGATGACCGAGATGATGGGCACTTTCCTCAACTTGCTGGGGGCGGTGCGAACGCTCGTTCTGGCGGTGGCGTCGATCGCGATGATGGTGAGCGCCCTCACGGTTTTGAACACACTGCTCGCGGCGGTGCTCGAGCGCGCCAACGAATTCGCCATGATGCGCGCAATCGGGGCGTCGCGCGCGCAAGTGTTCGGATTGCTGCTTGGCGAATCGATGGCGTTGACCTGCTGCGGGGGCGTAGCCGGCGCCGGGTTAGCCTTGGTGGCAGGTTCACCGATTGAAGCACTGGCGAAGGATTGGGTCCCTTTGACGCCGGGTGGATCGTTACTGAGCATTTCTCCCAGTACCGTGTTGCCCTGTTTCCTGCTCATTCTGGGGGTTGGCGCGTTGGCGGCTGTTTATCCGGCCTGGCGGGCGGCGCGGCTGCCTCCAGCCCTGGTGACCAAACTCGGATGAACTGGTTCCTCTTTTCCACCAAAGAATGGCGGCGACGTCCGTTGCGGACTGCGATCACGGCCGCGGGAGTGGCGATTGCGGTCGCCGCGGTTTTTAGCCTGCTGATGTTCCAGGATGGCTATCGGCAGGGACTGAGTCGGGAAATCGATCGGCTCGGCGCGCACATCCTGGTGGTGCCGAAGGGTTGTCCGTACGATGCGGCTTCCATCGCCTTGCATGGGGCGAACTGGCCCTGTTATCTGAACTCCGCGTATCTGGCCGAGATTAGCCGCTCGGTTGGCGTGCTCAGCGCTGCGCCGGCGTTGATGGCTGCGTTCAACAACGCTCAAGGCGCCGCGACCGTTTACGTCGGCATCGACGACCGGATGCTTGCGCTCAAGCCCGGTTGGCGAATCGACGGCTCGTTTCCACACGGCAGCGGGGAAATTCTCGCTGGGGCCGAAGTGGCGCGGCGCCATGCCTGGAAAGTCGGCGGTCGCGTTGCTTTGCCGGAAATACCCGGTCGAAGGGCGACCGTGGCCGGGATTCTCCAGCCAACACAGGGCGCGGATGATACCTTTATCTACACGCGCCTCGAGGATGCGCAGCAGTGGTTTCAGCATCGTGGCGAACTCACGCACATTCTGGTGCGACTCCGCGACGCCAATCTGCTCGAACCAACCGTGCTGGCGCTCCGCGGCTGCACGGCCGGCATGGACATGAACATCGTGCCTTTGGCCCACTTGTTTCACACCATTCAGGGGCTGATGAATTCAACCCGGGTGTTGCTTGGCTGCATCGCCCTCATTGGGCTGCTCATTGCCGGCACCGGGGTCAGCAATGCCGTCTTGATGTCCGTGACGGAGCGTGGTCGGGAAATTGGCATTCTGCGGGCGCTGGGGGCATCGCGGGTGCAAGTGTTTGGGTTGATCTGGCTCGAAACGATTCAGGTGTGCGTGGCCGGCGGGGTGGCCGGTGTGTTGTTGGCCTTTTTCAGTTCGCATGCGATCGAGTCCTGGCTACGGACGCGATTGCCCTTCGCGCCGACCGACAGTTTCCTTTGCTGGTCCTGGTCCTGGGCCGTCATCAGCGTCGCGGGAGCGGCGATCCTGGGAGTCGTCGCGGCCCTGTTGCCGGCGGCGCGCGCGGCGGAACTGGCGCCCCTCGAGGCGATCCGTGAAGGAGCCACCCCATGAGCCAACCCGCCTCCGCCATTTCCGCCGAGGGTTTGACCAAGACCTTTCAGCGCGGGCGGGAAGAGGTCGTGGCGCTCGATCGGGTCTCGATTGAAATCAGGCGCGGCGAATTTGTAGCCATCACTGGGCCGTCCGGTGCTGGCAAAACCACGTTGCTTAGCCTGCTTGGCTGCATGGATACTCCGACATCTGGCACGCTGCGTGTGGCCGGGCAGGAGGTGCAGTCCCTCAACGAACGCGGCCGGACCCGCCTGCGCCGCGAAAAGATCGGTTTTGTCTTCCAGCATTTTGGTTTGATCCCGACTTTGACTGTGGCCGAGAACATCGCCTTGCCGGCGCTCTTCTCGGGGCGAAACGGGAAAACGCGTCTCGATGAACTCCTTGAGTGCGTCGACCTGCAACATCGCTGCCATCATCGTCCGCACCAGCTCTCCGGCGGCGAGATGCAGCGTGTCGCCATTGCCCGCGCGCTGGCCAATGATCCACAACTGGTGCTGGCGGACGAACCCACCGGCAACCTCGACACCAAGATCGGCAACTCCATCATCGGGCTCCTCCAGAAGCTAAACCGCCATGGCGTCACCATTGTGGTGGTCACGCACAATGCCGTTCTGGCCGATGCGGCCCAGCGGCAAATCGCGTTGGTGGATGGAAGATTGAAGTAAACGCTAGATCCCCGCTACCGTCCACCACCCCCACCAGAAGCCGCTCGACGACAGCCCACGTTTCGGCGATCAATCTGATTTATCATCCCGGGCGTTGCGTCGTTTGGCCAAGCAAACGATTGGACTCACCAGGATTCCACCGAACAAGCACACGAAGTCCATGGAGGAGTCCCAATCGAAACGCCAGCGAGAACGACACTTGACGGCTTTCGCGACCAACCAGAGATGGATGCAGCTAAGCATCAATAGGGAAGGTAAGGCCCAGTTGTTCCCTGAAGGGAGCATCCTCAAACCGAAGAAGATCCCGGCTCCGCCGCAGCCGCATAGGATTACTTCCTGCGGCATGAACAATTCGCTTTTCCAAAGCCTTTTTATTACGCCAAACATGAGTCACCGGCCGTGTTTTAATGCGCAGGAATAATTGCAAGCCGCTTCTCGGGCTGCAACTCCGTACAAGCACACAAACAACGTTCCCCCACCCCAACCAAGGTAGTTAACGCCACCGACAATCGCTCCGCCTACTATTGCGCCGCCAGCCATGGCACCTGGCCCTCCTTCAATTGTAACACCAGCGCCAATGGCGGAGCCAACGATGGCGCCGCCGATACCCATCACTTTGCCGCATTTGTGTGCGGCGGCCTTACAACTAGCCACCCCCCAATCAGAGGCCAACTTACATTTATCAAAGCATTCAAATAAAGCGGGAGGTGGTGGAGAAACTTGCGGGGGAGGCCGGTCTCGCCATCCTCCCCAAATATCCCCTATCTCCAAGCCTTGGTAATCGACCATCGAAATCCCATTGTCTCGAACAAAGTTGTAGAGATTCGCTCCACCTTCAGAAAATACATTCCTACGGCGAAAACCTATGCCGTCGCACGCTGATTTCCTGCTCACTGTCCACTAGCTCTAAGCACGTCCGGAAAGGTAAAATTCTGCCCCTCCTTGAGCGAGCTCAGGATCTTTATCAACTCCTCGGTCGCAGGTCTAAATGTTACCGCCACGCGATCCCCACGTTCTCTTTCCAAGGAGATTGAGGCCAGAAAGTTCGACGTCCCCCTTTCTAAACCTGGGTAAGCCAAGATTGTCTTCGAAAGCACTCTTGCCCGAAACGACGGCAACTGGAGGAATTCCGAGGTTGGGTAATGCGGAAGTACGGTAACAAAGGCCTCCGAGGGTCCTGGAGATTGTGGGGCTGATTGCTTGTCGCATGCTGCAAAGACAGCAGCTGCCAGAAAGCACGTAGGGAACAGTCCGTTGGTCATGCCGTGTTTCAGAAAGCAAATGTGCCCGTCTTTAAAAAATGGACAGTCTTGCCTATCATTTTGACTCCAGCATATGACTCACAGGTAAAATCGATTTTCAGGTCAATGCTGTATCCCGAAGCGCCGTTATCTTGGGGGTGAACCAGCGGCCCTGGCCCAATATAGTCTTCGTAACTTGCAGTGTGCAAGCCATGCCGCATGGAGATTCGTGCAGATCGAACGTCCCGCGCATTACCGTATGTTTTATCGTAAGGGACCCGAGGTGATGGTGGAAAAACATGGGAGGTTCCTTGTTCGTCCTGCCCGTACAAACAATTCTCGGGAGGTCCATCTACTGTCCAGGTGACAGTCATCAAATTCCCAGACCTTCCATAGGGCTCATCGCCCGCGACGATATACAGCCCAAGAGAATAGAGGAAGAATAGAGGGACAGGCCCGGGACAGGCCCCTTGTCACTCTTGCTATCTCCGCCGAGAACTTGCGCCAGGTCCCCGAGCGCCGTGGAAAGACCAACGTCGAATGGTTGGAAATAAAAGCCGCGCGGCGGCTCGACATGAATGTCTGTCGCGAGAGCTGCCTCCTCGGTGCTGGGCTTTGGTTTCCCGGGTTCGGCGGTATTACCGACAAGCCCGCTCCAGCGCACCACGCCCAAGACCAGGACCAGAACTGCAACAAGGCAGCTCGTCTTCAGCCAGCGGATGCCGGGGGCTGGCGCGTGGTTAGCACCCTCTTCAGGCCGCGATTCGCTGTGATGAGCCATGGTCCGTCGACTGCTAATTCGCCATCGTGTTTCTTAGGCGCCGATTATTGGGTCGGACCTCACATTGTTTCAATCCGGCAGCGTCAGCCCTCTCAGCAGAAATCGATTATCGAGATCAGCAACTGGCGAAAACTGGAGAGATTTGACCCCGCCGATTGGCACGGCGAACCGTGCTCGTACCTATATGATGTGGGATGCGATGGGGTTTCCCTGGTGACACCAGTGCGATTTTTTTGACTGCTCCCTGGGTGTAAGTCCCCAATTGCCGATTCTTGAAGCCCAAAAACGACGTGGTTCGTACCTATATGATGTGGGACGCGATGGGGCTAATTTTGAAGCCTCCGGGAGCTTCAAAAATTGTACAAGTGGCATCCAGGAAGCCAAGTGGCCAATTGTGAAGCCCACGTGCTTATCCTGGAAGCCAAGTGCTCATCAAGGAAGCCAGTTTGTCTTCCTGAAAAGCGGCGGAGCCATCCAGAAAGACGCTTTGACCGATTTTTGACATTGAAGTGATTTGGGCATCGTGGAAACCGCTTTGGTCTCCGAGGAAGCAGGTGTCCATTCTAAAAGCTCCGCAAATCATTCGGTTTCCGGTGTTGAAGTTTCATTGACCGAAGTCAGCGTGCCAGCGTCGAGGTTGGTGGTGGCCCATTCGTAGCTGCTGACCCGGGTCACATTGGCCGCGCCGTTGTTCGTGACGACGGTGACGGTGCGGGTGATGCGGTCGGTGCCGGAGAAATCAATGACTCCGTTGGTCTCGAGGTCGCGCACGGCGTATTCGAGGCGCCCCAGGACATCATGCCCACCGAGCCGGAGAATCACGCCGGAGCTGAAAGATAACGATGGGATGCCTGGAATAGCGTGCGAAAGACAGGCGTAAGCTCCGGGGACCAGGAAACAGGCCCGATGAGCCGAAGCCAGCGCCGCCGACTGAAACATAAGAATACAGCGCCGAAGAATAAGCGCACGAAGGAGAACATAACGTCCCGCAGCCAGGAAATAAGCTCCGCCGCCCGGGAGTAGCGCCGCGGACGGAAATATAAGAATCCGCCGCCGCAAACGAAGCCCAGGAACAACAAAATAAGCTCCGGCACGCGAGGGTAAGATTCGAGAATCAAAAAATAGAGCCGCGGAGCTCAGAATAAGCTCCGGGAGCCTAGGAATAACGTCCGGAGCTTCAACTTAGGATCCAGCCGCAAAGAAATAGCGCCAGGAACAACCGGATAGGATCCGACAACAGAAAGTTACGGTCCGGAGCTTAGAATTAAGGTCTGGAGCTTAGAGGTTAGGCTCCGGCCACTGAAAAATAGAGCCAGGGACTACCGGATAGGATCCGGCAACAGAAAGTTAAGGTCTGGAGCTTAGAAGTAAGGTCTGGAGCCTAGATTTAGGCTCTGGCCGCTCAAAAATAGCAAATAGCGCCAGAGACTTGGCTTCCGCGCTGCAATTTACAAAACAACACCGCGGAATCCGTAAACAAATCAAATACGATCCGTCTGACCCTGGCTCGGGTGCAGTTCTATCTCATGCCAACGACGGAAGGACGTGTTTTATGCTAGTGAGCAATGGAACAGGAGGCGCAACTCATGCGGCAACAGCAGGACGACTATACATTTTCGACATGATCATCATGTCGATTTTGATCGGGTGCTTGCAGGCTAGTGCAAGCTGGCTCCGTGAACTCTGAAATACTGGTTAACCTCAAAGAACACAAAGAACACAAAAACGCGGGGAAGTAATGACCGGCGATGGGCTCAATTCTTTGTGATCTATGCGAGCTTTGTGGTTAATCCTTGAAGTTGCCGACGCGCGGAGGCTTTCCGACAAGATTTTCCGGCGGTTTGGATCACCATAAGAGCCCAGTTGAGGTCAAAGATTTGCCCGGCGTCCCACAGCGTCGCATGCGGGCGGGGTTACTGCGGCGGCAGCGAGCTTCCCTGATGTGTTCATGACATGAAAAAGTCAGGGCAGAAAAGGGCGAACCTGCGGACCGACAGGTCGAGTTGCTCCGGAACCAAGAGTACGCCTTGGTAGCACCCGCTTCCGGAGTTACGCCCAATGCAAACGCAGAACACCAATGGGATGTGTGTTAATACGTGATGATTTTGGGTATCCTGACAATTTCTCCGGTGCGTTGAAAAAATCTGAGGTCGGCAAAAAGATCGCTGCCTCTGGATCTGTTGGTTTCTTGTTTCTTGTTTCTGATTCCTCGCGGGCAGGTCCTGGTTGCTGGTGGCGTTCACAAGCTCACGCTGGGGCCGGAGCGAGGCACCAGAAGCCGCTCGACGCCGGGTTCCCCTCGTCGCACACTCGCGCCATGACTCGTCTGCTCGTTCTTTATGGGCATCCGAAGGACCCGGCTGCGTTCGACAAGTATTATCATGAGGCTCATATCCCCATCGCGCGCCGCATGAAAGGGCTGAAGAAGTGGAGCATTGGGAAAGTGACCGGCGCGCCGGGTGGAGAACGGCCTCCGTATTATTATGTGGCTGATTTGTATATGGAGAGCCGCGCCGAGTTCGAAAAGCTCCTGGCTTCGCCGGAAGGCCAGGCCGCGGTGGCCGACGTCCCCAAATACGCGACCGGCGGCGTAACCTTCCTGTATACCGAAGTGGAGAATGTCATTTGATTCAAAAGAGCCAGAAGGCATCGATCATGGTCCGGCCGCCCAGGTCAGGCCCGCAGCGGACCTGTGCTGCCGCCGTCGAGTTGACCCGGGCCGTGTTCGGTTTGAAGCATGACAGGCCAATTCCATCCGGGCCAACGGTGGATCAGCGAAAGCGAACCCGAGCTGGGTTTGGGTTCGGTGCTTGCCATCACCAAGCGCACGGTGGTGGTGGGGTTCGCCGCCAGCGATCAACAGCGCGAGTATGCCCTCGACAATGCCCCCCTCCGCCGGGTGCGTTTCCGCGCCGGCGACACCCTCAAAGCGCAGGACAACACGGTCCTGCAAGTTGAATCAGTGTCCGAACGGGCGGGCTTGTTGATTTATCGGGGCGCCGGGCGCGAGTTGTTGGAGACACAACTCAACGACGCGATCAGCTTCAATCAACCCGGGGAACGTCTGCGCGCCGGGCAGATGGATCCGCCGGAACTTTTCGATCTCAGAGTGGCCGCGCTTCATCATCAACATCAACGGCGCCGGTCGGTGGTGCGCGGATTTGCCGGCGGGCGGATTGACCTTCTTCCGCATCAACTCTCGATTGCTGCGGAGGTGACGCATCGATTGGCTCCGCGCGTGTTGCTGGCCGACGAAGTGGGGCTGGGCAAGACCATCGAGGCCTGTCTCATTCTGCATCGATTAATCCTGACCGGGCGCGCTCAACGGGTCTTGATTGTCGTGCCCGAGTCGCTCGTTCACCAATGGTTCGTCGAACTGTTGCGGCGTTTTAACCTGTGGTTCCACATTTTTGATGAGGAACGCTGCGAAGCGATCATGACCGTCCAGCCGGACGCCAACCCGTTTCTCGATGATCAACTGGTGTTATGCAGCATCGGCCTGTTTGCCGGCACGGGCAACCCAGCTCGGTTGGAACAGGCGCTGGCCGCGGGCTGGGATATGCTGGTGGTCGACGAAGCGCATCATCTTGGCTGGTCGCCGGAGGGGGCCAGCCCCGAATACCAGACGGTCGAGGCGTTGGGACGCCAGGCCCGCGGCTTGTTGCTGCTGACCGCCACTCCCGAACAACTCGGGTTGGCCAGCCATTTTGCCCGCTTGCGCTTGCTGGACCCGGATCGATTCTTCGATCTCGAAGAGTTTCGGCGCGAGACGGAACACTACCGGGAAGTGGCTGCGTTGGCCGACAAGTTATGGGCGGGCCAGCGGTTGGAGAACATGGACATCACGCAGTTGGCCCGGATCGTAGGTCAATCCGAAGCGGAAATTCGCAGCCAGCTCGAGCGGACCGCCCGCGGCGATCAGGCGGGGCACGCGGCGCTCACGGAGGCGTTGCTTGACCGCCATGGAACCGGGCGGGTCATGTTTCGTAATACGCGCGCGACGGTGACCGGCTTCCCGCCGCGCCGGGCGCGTTTGTGTGCGATCGAACCTCCGGCCGAGGCCGACCGGTTGTTCGAGGCGTTGGCGGATGAATTTGCTGCGGACACGGATGCTCGAATGGCGGCGAGTTTTGAGCCTGAGTTCTCGAAGGATCCGCGCTTGGATTGGCTGGCGGAGTTGCTGCGAAGTCTGGACCCGCAAAAGATCCTGTTGATTTGCCGGACTCAACGCAAAGTGGAAGCGATCGAGGCGGCCCTGCGCCAGCGGTTGAATGTGAAGATGGGAATCTTCCACGAAGGCCTTGCGCTGGTGAAACGGGATCGCAATGCCGCCTGGTTCGCCGAAGAGGATGGCGCGCGCGTGTTGATTTGCTCCGAGATCGGCAGCGAAGGCCGAAACTTTCAGTTTGCGCATCATCTGGTTTTGTTTGATCTGCCGCTGGACCCGGAGTTGCTGGAGCAACGTCTGGGGCGTCTCGATCGGATCGGGCAAACGATGGAAATCCAGGTTCATGTCCCGTTCGTGGCGGGCAGTCCACAGGAAGTCCTGGCCTGCTGGTACCATCAGGGCTTAAACGCCTTGGAAAAAAATCTGCCGGGCGGACGCGAAGTGCTCCACGAGTTCGGCGCCCGGGTTCACGACTTGGCGCAGGATTTTCATGAGACCGAGGCCACGTCCAGGCCCGTGCTGGAACGCTTGCTGGAAGAAGCTCGGGCTTTCCGCGCGGAGGTTGCCACGCGCCTGGAACGCGGCCGCGACCGTTTGCTCGAACTGAATTCCTTCCGTCCAGCAGCCGCCAGAGCCGTCGTGCAGGAAATCCAGCGCCAGGATGACGACCGGGCTCTCGACGAGTTTATGGTCGAGATCTTCGACCAATATTCCATCCAGATGGAAGAGTTGACCCCGCGGACGTGGCATCTGGGCTCGGCCGGAGTGTTTGCGGATGTTTTTCCCGGGTTGCCGGCCGAGGGATTGACGGTCACCCGGGATCGGGCTCGAGCCTTGGTTCGAGAAGACGTGCAATTCCTCACTTGGGATCACCCGCTGGCGACGGGCGCGCTGGACCTGCTCTTAGGCTCCGAACGCGGCAACTGCAGTGTCGGCATATGGCGTGATCCCCGCCAGACGGCTCTCTACCTGGAAACGATCTACCTTTTGGAATGTGTCGCGCCGGCGTCGTTGCATGCCGATCGGTTTCTTCCGCCCACACTGCTCCGGGCCATTGTCGATCAGCGAGGTCAGGACGCCGGCGCGGAGGTTCCGCGTGCGCTTTCCCTCAGCGAGGGAAAAACCCGCGCCGCCTATGCATTGTTGGAACAGGCCGAATGGCGCGATGAACTTTTGCCTGCGTTGCTGGAGCAAACTCAAGCTCTCGCCCAACGCCAGGTCCCTGCGATCATCGCGCGAGCCCGGGACGAACTGAACTCCCAACTACAGCATGAAATCACGCGTTTGCAGGAGTTACGCAAGGTCAACCGCAGCGTGCGCCCCGAAGAGATCGAATTGCTGGCCGCTCAGCAGCGTGCTCTGGACCAACACCTCGCCGGCGCCCGCCTGCGCCTGGACGCCATTCGCGTCATCCAACGGGGACCGCAAATTTGAAAAGCCGCAATCGATCAAGAGTTCAACCCAGGACAATCCCCTCCGCCCGTGACAACGCCAATGCGTTTGTTCATAAAACCGAATCGTAACCGGAGGCACCGAGCCGGTCTTCGCGGATTCGCCGCAAGTGCTTGATTGGAGCCCCGGAGCCGCTACGACCCGGCTAGCCGCGGCGACCCAGGCTACGCCGGAGGCTCCGCCGAGGCGAGAGCGGATTCGAGCGGCAAGCGCCTGCCCACACCGCAGTTCGGGCACGAACGCAAAAATGCCCCCGGCCGCGCTGGGCTCGAATCCGCGAAGTCGGGCGAGGTTCACAACTACGGGTGCGCGTCGACGCGTTTGGTGGCTCCCGAGATATCGGCGATAATCTCCGTGGCTCCGGCGGGGATTGGGTGGGTCGTTGATTTGCCGCCGGGCCACCGCACGACGATGCCAGTAGGTCGCTCTGCCGACGCGAGAACCTGCACCGGCGCATCGCACGACCAATACCCCGAGCCGCCGTGCAGTTCCCGGGCCGGGCCCATTCGTTCTGTTGTTTGCACCCGCAGCATCGCGCCAATGGCGTCGCGGTTTCCCGGCGGGCCACTCAGACGGACGCGCAGTCCGGGCCGTGCGGCGGCGTTGCGGTAGAGTTTTGTTTGCGCGCCGTTCTGGGAGATGACCACATCCACGCGGCCATCATGATCAAAGTCTGCCAAAGCAGCGCCGCGTTGCTCGCCGTAAACCAACAAACCACTTTCTTGACCAGGCACAGGCTGAAAGTTTCCATGGCCATCGCCGCGCAGCCATAAGCTCCGGCCTCCATCGAGGCGCGGTGTCTCCGGTTGTGTGGCAAAGAAATTCTGCGCCAGGACCAGATCCTCATGGCCATCGCCGTCCAGATCCCCGATGCAGACACCGAACGCGGGGGCCAGTTGGGCTTCCATCGGCAGTGGGCGGGCCAGGAAATGATCGCCCCGGTTCAGGAAGAGATAAGACCGAAAATCCCGCCCGGACAGGCGATGGGCGAGCGACATTTTGGTGCTCAGGATTTCATCGATGCTGGCCAGACCGAAGGCCCGATTGGACGAGTAACGTTCGCGCAGAAATGGCATGCCCCGCGCCAGGAAATCCAATTGCCGCTCGGGGACGCGCTTCCTTAGATCCGAATCGAAGACGGTTTCGACAAGTTGGATCCTGCCGTCGCCGTTGAATTCGCCGTAAACAAGTTCGGCCGGCTCGTTTAAATGTGCCTGATAACGCGTGTTCATGCCCCAGCCCGCCGCCACCAGATCCAGGCGTCCGTCCCCGTCGAAATCGCCTGCTGCGACCGCATTCCAACCGCCGGTCAGTTCGCTGAGTCGTTTCGCGGATGCGCTTCCGTTTGTTGCGAGCATGGCCAAGGCCCAATCCCAGGGCTCGAGCCGCCCGCGCTCGTTTCGAAAGATCCGCAGCGGTCCCCAATCACAGGCCAACACAAGGTCCGGGTCGCCATCTCCATCGAGATCGCTGAAGATCGCCCCGCTGACCAGTCCCACCGCCTGCAGCTTCGAGCTGTTCTCCGAATCGAGCACGAAGCGTTCGCCGGTGCCGCGGAAGAGGAGGGAAGAGGCGGGCTCCGGATATCGGCCGGGCGTCAGGCGGCCGCCCACGAAAAGGTCCAGTTGCCCGTCGCCGTCCACATCGGCCAACGCGAGCGGGCCAGGGCTAAACGTTGATGCGGGCAGAATGTCGAGCACCGTCGAACGTTTCCAGGCCAACGCTTGGACGAGCGGCCGGTTGGTCTGGCCATCTTCATGATTGGCCAACCCAACCAACAGCGTCGGGTCGCCGACGGCATTGCGCCAAGGCAGGATGGTCGTTTGATCACAGGCAGCCGGTTGATCGAATGGCCCGCCGGCCATGCTCTTGAATCCGCCCCGGCCATCGTTTTGAAAGACAGCCAGCCGTCCGCCTTTGCCGGAGCCGATCACCAGGTCTTCCCAGCCATCGTCGTTCAGGTCCGTCCACGCGATGCCTGGCCCCAGCTGGCTTAGCTTGATCGGCAAGGAGGGTTGGGTGGCAAAATCGTCGAAGGGCTCATCCTGATGGCGATGATTCAGCAACGTGGAGAGATCCGTGAAAAATGGCAGAGCCTGCGCTGGCGTTTGCTTGGGATCTTTTCGTGGTGGTTCCGCCAGTGGATCAGGCGGGCTGGCGCCGGGGCCGGGTTCGTGGATTTCGTAAATGCGATTGGCGCGGGCAGCCGTGACCAGGGTGCGTCGGCCGCTGCGCCAAGTGACTTCAATGTTCATCTCCCGATCGTTGGACCCGGCGGCAAACACGCGCATGGGATCGTCACTGGACAGATAGCGGCCACCGCAGATCATCTCCTGACTTTGCACGGGAACGGCCCCACCCAGGACACGGATGCGGGCGCCGATGCCGCGGGTATTGCCGCCGTTGCCCCGCAAGCACACGGCCAGGCGGGGGCTGCTTGAGTTATTGCGGTAGATGCTGGCCGGTCCGTTGAGATTATTAAGGATCACGTCCTGGTCGCCGTCATTGTCCAGATCGGCCAGGGCCATTCCGTGCGATACGCCATCCAGGTCAAAGCCCCACGCTCGGCTGATCTCTTCGAAGGTCAGGTCGCCGCGGTTTCGAAAGGCTAAATTCGGCGTGTTCTGGCGCGGAAAGAGTTTGCGGTTCTCGAACATTTCCTGGACCGAGAGCTTGCGCTCGGTGCGTAGCGCTTTGAGACGTTCGCTGACGTCAAGGCTGCGCGAAGCCCGTTCGTGTCCGTTGCAGATGAGCAGGTCCTCGTAACCGTCGAGGTCCACATCCACAAACACGGCCGCCCAACTCCAGCCGCTGGCTGAGACGCCCGCGGCTTGAGCGATCTCCGCGTACGTTCCATCGCCCCGATTCAGAAAGAGCGTGTTCATCATGTAGTCCGGGCGATTGTCAAACACACCCACCTGCGGCACCGGCAGGTTGCGATCTCCCATCATGTCCATCCGCGTCAAATGATCGTGGCTGAGCATGTCGGCGACGAAAATGTCATCGAACCCGTCTCGATTCAGGTCCGCGACGTCGAGGCTCATGGAAAAATGGCTGCTCTTGCGAAAGCTCAGGCGAGGCGCGGCGCGGAACCGGCCTTGTCCTTGGTTAAGCCAGACGCGGTCCGGTGTATCAAAATCGTTGCAGACCCAGATATCCGGCAGGCCGTCCTGGTTCAGATCCCGGATCAGCACACTGAGCCCCCAATCAAACGGCGGCAAGGCCAGCGGATGACCGTCTTCGTCCAGGAAAGCGCCGCCGTCGAACGGGATGAGCGTGAAGCCGGTGCCGCCGTCGTTGTGATAAAGGACATCCGGTTCGCCGTCTTCTTCGATGCCGCCCCGGGCATTCAAACGATAGCGATGAATCAGATCCGGATCCGAGACCGGCCGGCCATTCACCTGTGAGATGACGCGGCGTCCGTCCACCTCGGCAAAGTTGAAGACGGTGTTGGGCATGTCCATGAGCGCCTGGGTCCGGTAGTTCGTCACGTAGACGTCCAGGTAACCGTCGCCGTCCAGATCGCCACAGGCCAAAGACATGCCCGCGCGGCCTTCATTCAAAATGCCGACTTCGGTGAAGTGCCCTCGGCCGTCGTTAAAGAAAACGTGCGTTCCCTGTCCGACCGTGTTGACCAGCAAATCAAGATCGCCGTCTCCGTCCAAATCAACCAAGGCCGCGCCGGACGACGTGAGCCCCGCGCAAGCCACGCCGGCTTCACGGGTCACATCCTGGAATCGCCAATTGCCCAGGTTCCGGTACAGGACGTTGGGATGATCCAAGGCGCAAAAGTAGAGATCGCACCAACCGTCTCCGTCGACATCACCGGCGGCCACGCCCGATCCGTTGAGCAGGACCTGATTCGTCAGATGCCGGCTTTGGGGCAGGCTGTTCGTGAACTGAATACCGGTGCTGGAGGGAGCCAGCAGGGTAAAACCCGGGCGACCACCGGGAGGCACCAGCACCGGGGCAAAGCGGTGGGGGCCGTTGGTTTGCCAATCGAGAGCCGGCGCCACTCCGGGCAGCAACCAGAGCCAGACCCACCACGAGGCTCTCAGCGCGCGCCGCATTACGACGATCCGGGCCGGGGCGCAGCGCCCTTACGTTGGAAAGGGTACTTGAGCTGCGCCCGGTAACCTCGCGGCACCGGATGGCCTTGGACACCGTAAGCGGCCGGCCATTTATCCTTCGGAAAATGATACGTGCCGAAGATCCGGTCCAACCAGGGAAAGTGCACCGCGAAATTCACGTCCACCGCTTCGTCTTCCAAGCCATGGTGCCAATGATGAAAGCGGGGTGTGACCAGGATCTGTTCGATGATCGGAAAGCGCCAGCCGAGGTTGGCGTGGACCAAGGTGGAATAAAGATAAACGGTGAAGATATAGCTGTTCATCGCCGCCGGGCTGAACCCGAGCACGAACATCGGGATCACCGTCGTGCCGCGCAACGCCAGGATCTCCAAAAAATGCATGCGGGCGCCGGCCATCCAGTCCATCGACCGTGCCGAGTGATGCACGGCATGAAAGTTCCACAGGCTTGGCACACGATGGAAAGCCCGATGCAGCCAGTACTGCACCAGATCGGTCAGAATCATGATCGCAACAAATTGCGCCAGAAACGGCAGAGCACCCACCCAGGCCCGAACGCCGCTCAGCGGCACGAAGGCCAGAATCGTCCTCGCCGGCACGAAGCTCAGAAAGGTCAGCACCTGCACCAGCAGGCTGCTCACCAAATAATAAAAAAGATCCTCCCGCCATTCCTCGCGAAAGACATGCTGCTCCGCCCGATGCGGAAAAAGACGTTCCACCGGCACAAACAACAGGCCCGTAAACAGAACGTTCAACACGAAGAAATCCAGCCCCAGAAACAACGGCGTCGAATCCGGCACCAGCGCGCTGGCTTTCGAACCGCCCAGCAAGGCCGCCAGCAACGTCGCCGCCAGCCCGCACGTGCCGAGGGTTCGCGTGCGCCGTAAGGCCAGACTCAAGCCCGAAAGCCCGAAAGCCGTCAGCAGCACAAAATGGATTACTAACCGAAACCAATGCTGCCCATGCATAGCCCGCACCTCCGGCATCGAAAAAAGACCGGGCGCCCGCAGGGACAGCACCAGAAACAGACCCGCCAGACCCAACACCAATCCCAGCACGCCACTAATCCAGCCGCTCCCGAAACGTCGCAGCGCCGCGGGCACTTCCAGTTCACCCCGAACTCGCAATCGGACTTGGTGGAGTTTGCTCATGCCTTCCTCGTTCTTCATCGGGATCGTCCTCGGTTTCCTCTTCGCCATCCTCCGGAGGACCCTTCTTGTCCTTCTCTAATTCCTCGGCCTCGTCGTCTTCCTCATCGGCCTCGCCGTCATCCCCCGCGCGGTGCGCGAGTCGGGCGCCGGTTGCGTCCGGCACGGCCGAAGAAGTGGGTAAGTCCGGACGGCGTCCTGCGCTGACACGGAACAAAGCGATCATATGCTCACCGTTTGCTCATCAGGTTGTCCTGGAAAAAGGTGCAGATGCAAGTTCCGAAAATGACCCAGCCTTCCTCCTGGCGTATTTAGGCACTGGCCCCCGAACAATGCAGTTTGGTGCGCGGCGTTTACGCCGCTTCATCGTC
>DATLUX010000274.1:0-12137 GCA_035577805.1 Verrucomicrobiia bacterium | reverse complement strand
GGGAGCCGATGCTCAAAGATGTGGATGAGCTGGTCACTATCTCCGAGTTCAGCCGGCAAGTGTTCCAAGAGGGCCTGCCGTCCCGGAGGATTCATGTCATCCCCCCACGGCGTGGATACGGCTGCTTTCCGGCCTCTTCCTGAGCGGGACCGACTTAAATCGCATCCCCGATTTCGGGACAAGTTTGTGATAGGATGCGTGGCGCGCAATCAGCCGAAGAACATTCCCGCTTTAGTCAAGGCCTTTGCCCAACTCTCTTCGCAGGATCGGTAATCTGCACCTATACCGTGCACTGCAATCGACCTCTGTGCACTGGCCAACGACCTCCGTGCACTGGCCAACGACCCTCCGCGCACTGCGATCGGGCTCTAAAAATGTTTTTGGGGGCTCCGAAAAGTGCAATGGGCCGTCCGCGCATTGCCAAGGGGCCTCGCGACCGGTCAGTGGCGCTGTTGGCGGAGATGGAATCCTCTTTCAGTCTACACGCCGTAGTAGGTCTCGTAGATGTGCGCCGCCTGGCGCCGGGCTTCGTCCCAGTTCCAGGACGTTTCCGTAAAGCGATCCGGGCTGAGGCTCCGCACGTAAGTTGAGGGCTTGGGATCGAAGAGAGATTCCACCAACAGTTTGCCAATGCCGCCGGAGCCGGAGATACCATGGGCGTTGCATCCACCCGCCATCACGAAACCTTTCAGCCGCCGGCTCTCCCCGATGATAAAACGCCCGTCCGGAGTGAAGGTCGGCCAGCCTTTGCCGACGATCCGCTTTTCCGCGGCGCGGCCGCCCGGGAAGAGTTTCACAAACTGTGCCTCAAAACTGTTCAGCACTGGCCAATCAGGAATGATGTCCGGAGGTTGCTCCTTGAGATCATAAACGCGCGGGTCCGTATGCAAGGAGCGCGGTTCCCAACCTCCAAGAAGCAAACCGCCCTCGCGCACGCGCCCGTATAAAGTCCATTCCGGGATGCGAAAGCACGCGTGGTTCGGAGTCAGGCCAGCCATGGGGACGGTGACAAAGTATTCGTGGCGCACCGGCACGATGGGGAGGTCGATTCCGGCCAGCCGGGCGATGTGATGGGCGTGCGCTCCGGCGGCGTTGATGACGCAACGGCACTGGGCTGCGCCGCGATTGGTTTGCACGCCGGTGACCCGGCCGTCCTTGACCAGGATCCCGTCGACGATGGTTTCCGGCGAGAACCGCACGCCGTGGCGGCGGGATTGATGTTGGTAAGCTTTTACGACACAGGCCGGGGTCATGTAACCATCCGAAGGACACCACAAGACGGCCTTGGCCAGGGAGAAATCCATGCCGGGCCAACGGCGTCCGGCTTCCGTGCCGTCCAGGAACGCGGTTTCGAGTCCGGCCGCATCGGCGGCTTTCTTTAATCCATTGAACTCCTGGACGCGCCGATCGCTGAGGGCGATCCGTAAGGAGCCGACCTCATGCCAGTCCGGTTGAACATCCGGGTCCCGTTGCAACTCGCGGAACGTCGCCACCGAATGCATCGCCAGATGAATGCGCTCGACCGAGTCGCGCACCTGACCGCACAGGCCCGCACCTTGCGAGGTCGTGGCTTGCCCGACGTCCTGGGCGCGCTCCAATACGAGGATGTCCTTGCGGCCGGCTTTGGCCAAGGCGTAGGCGACACCACAGCCGACGGCCCCGCCGCCGATGATGATGAATTCAGAATCCGGAAGCATGCGATCGGCTATCGTTGGCTATCGTTGGCTATCGTTTGGCTATCGGCTATCGTTTGGCTATCGGCTATCGGCTATCGATCTTGGCCCCGTCGAGCTTCTTGAGGTACCAGCGAACAAAGCTGTCCACGTTGTATTCCTTGAACGTCGAGTAAGGGCCGGGTTGGTAGGCGTGCGAGCTGACCCCGCGCTGTTGGCGTTCGCAGATCGCCCAATCTTGTTCGGAAGTAAGCTGCCAGAAAGGCAGCAGCTTGCTTAAGTCATAATCGCGGCCTTCCTCGGCCTTCTCATCGACCAGCCACCAAACGCGGATGGCTGTTTGGGTGGGCCCGACGGGAAGCAGGCGGGTGCTGACACTATGGTCGCAGCTCGAATGGTTCCAGAAGTTGGGCAGCGTGCGCGCTCGCAGGGTGCCCACCTGGTGATCCTGGTAATCACCCATCAGGGGCGCGACGGGTTTGCCATCGATGGATTCGCTGACGTACTGCTCGACCAGCGGTGTGCGGTTGGCGGAGAACCAGATGTTGCGTTGGGCGTCCGGGAACTGGGTCATGCCCGTTTCTTTGTGGGTGGAAACGAGGCCGGACTCGGCCCATTTGGCTTCGACTCGGGCGGCGGCCTGGCTCATTTGATCGCGAAGACGCGGGGTGGTGTCGTCGGCGTTGTAGTGGTCAAAGTTGGCTTTGATGTACTGGGGATGATTGGCGTTGCAATGGTAACATTCGCGGTTGTTTTCCCAGACCAACTTCCAATTGGCCTGCACGAGGTAATCAACGGCCTGGGCGACTTTGGCCCGACGCAGCCCTTGAGGTTTGAGCAAGGTTCCCAACGCGTCGCGCGCCGGATCGAATGGGATGGGATGCTCCGCGAGCGAGATATAGATCAGACCTTCAATTTCCTCGATCGCCACCGGCCGCAGCGGAAAGCGGGACTTGTCGAAGTCATCGGGCATACCGCGGCAGGCCAGTAATTGGCCATCTAACCGGTAGGTCCATTGATGGTATGGGCAGACCAGGCGATGGACGTGGCCGGAGGGAGCATCGCAGAGCAGCGAGCCCCGGTGGCGACACACATTGTGCACGGCGTGCAGCGCGCCCTGCTCGCCTCGGAGGATCAGGATGGAGTCCGTGTCCAGCGACAAGGCGAAGTAATCGCCGGCTCGCGGGATTTCGCAGGTATGGCCGGCAAATAACCAACCGGTGCGCCAAACTGCTTCCAGGTCGAAACGGTAGAGGGATTCTTCGGTGAAAAACTCGCGCGGTAAAGACCAGCCCGGCCGGCATTGGGCGGTCAGGGTAGCGAGCGGGTTATGCATAACGTCAGGCAGCAGCATGGTCGGTTCCGCCGCGGGATACAATGCTGAGTTCGTGTCGCATCACTAGCGTTGGAGATGTTTGAGCACGGCCTGCGTGCGCGTGTGCACCCCGAGTTTGCGGAAGATATTCTTCATATGATTGTGCACGGTCCACGAACTGATGTTGAGTTCGCCCGCGATTTGTTTGTCCGGATACCCCTTGCTTAAGCGCAGCAAGATTTCCTGTTCACGCGAGGTCAAGGCCGTGCGAGGCGGGCTGCGGTCCGCGCCGCCGCTGTCGGTGATCAAGGCCTGGAAATAATCGTCGATGCGCGAGCGCAGGCGCGCTGCGTCGGGCGGTTCGCCTCCCCAAGCGTTGCGCACCGGGTCCAGGATGTGTTGCGGGTGGGTTCGCCGGAGGAAGTAACCGGAACTGACCCCGGAATGGGCGATGAAAATGTCGTCACTGGTTTCGTAGATCCCGAAGGGGAACGCGACCACCGGAAGGTCCAGGAGATGGCCGGCCTCATCCGGGGGAGCCGGCTGCAGATCCGTTTGGCTGCGGTTAAACAGGATCAAGTCGGCGCTGTGCCGCAGCATTTTGAGCGTGGAAGGATCCACGCTCGGATAGGCGCCAGCCCAGGACCAGCCCGGCAGATGAGTCGCCCACAACTCCAAAGCCCGGCGGACCGGTTCGTCCCCCTCGATGACGGCCACGCGGATGCCTGGCGGCGGCGATTTCCGGGGCGGCGCAGGCCGGCAGGAAGTGATCAGAGTGGTGTAGGTGCAGAGCAGGGGATTCTGATTCCAGAACAGGGCGAGAGCGAATTCACGCGGAAAACGGCGGCATAACGCGGGCCACCCTTCCTGGGCGAGTACCCGTTGCAACAGCTGCGCCTGGGCGGCGGCCCGGGCTTCATCGTGTTCGCCTAGCGGGAAGTAGCTGCTGGTCCCCTCGCTGCCCAGGCGGACGGAGAATTGACCTGCTGCTTTGGGCTCAACCAATTCCAGGTACTTCCGATGCAATAACAATGGCTCCTTCCGCCCGGTCACTGCTGAAGTGAAATGACCCAGCCGAGGCGTGGGTTTGGTCGAGCTGTTCGACACCGCTTTTTGTTTCATGCGCCGGTCGGCAGCCTAAAAGAGCGGCCCACAGATTGACAGAATTAAGGGATTGCGGTTTGGCCATCGTCCGTCGGCTCGAGGACCAAGGAACCTCCATGAACCGTGGGGGAAAAGCGGAAAGCGGAAAGCGGAAAGCGGAAAGCGGAAACACGGGGGGCGTCTTCGGGAACGAAGGGTTCAAGGTCCCAATGCGTGCGCAAAAGCGGATGGAGGCTCTCCATGAACCGACCCTCTCAGGTAGCAGCCGACGTAAGGAGGCTCACTCTATCCCAACGCGTTCTCCGGGAAAAAGATCAGAGCCCTTCGACAGGCTCAGGGTGTACCTCGTTACCTCGGCTGCTACGTGAGATTGGTGGGTTCATGGTCCCAATGCGCGTCCCCTATCGTGCGCAGTATCCGAATACGCCCAACGCCAAGCTCCTGGAAATTCCTGGATTGTCTTTGAAGCAGAGCGCCCCTAGGATCGTCAGGAATGCGTTTGAAAGGAAATGTTTATGGGTAAATCTGGGGCGATGCCGCGACGGACTTTCCTGAAGGGTCTTGGGACGGCCGTGGCCTTACCGGTGCTCGATGCCATGGTGGTTCCGTTCTCGCGGGCCGCCGATCTGCCCGATTCAAGTGCAGGTCTCTTGCCGCGCCGGATGGCATTTCTTTACGTGCCCAACGGGGCCAACATGGTGGACTGGACCCCAAAACAGGTCGGCGCGGACTTCGAGTTTCCCTTCATCCTGGAGCCCCTGCAGGCGCATAAGAAGGATCTGCTGGTCTTAAGCGGGCTGGCTCACGACAAAGGCCGGGCGCACGCGGATGGCGCCGGGGATCACGCGCGGGCATCGGCCACTTTTCTGACTGGATGCACGGCCCGCAAGACGCCAGGCGCGGACATCAAGGTGGGCGTCTCCGTCGATCAAGTGGCGGCGCAACAAATCGGAGATCGCACTCGATTGCCCTCGCTGGAGCTGGGGACGGACAAAGCCCGTTTGGCGGGTAATTGCGATTCGGGTTACAGCTGCGCGTACTCCTACAATATCTCGTGGAAAACCGAATCCACGCCCATGCCGCCGGAGGTCAATCCGCGGCAGGTCTTCGACCGGCTTTTTGGCAATGGCAACCCTGGAGAGATGGAAGAAGCGCGAGTGAAACGCGATCTCCAGCGCAAAAGCGTCCTGGATTTTGCCCTGGATGACGCCCGCCGCTTACAAAAGAGCCTCGGCTATACGGACCGGCGCAAGCTCGATGAGTATTTGACCGCCGTCCGCGAGTTGGAAGAACGCATCGAGCGCGCGCACGGTTTTAAGACTGAGCTGCCTGATTACACCCGGCCTTCCGGGGTGCCGCGCAATTACGAGGAACATCTGCGATTGATGTTCGATCTGCTGGCTTTGGCATTCCAGACGGATGCCACGCGCATTGCCACCTACATTCTGGCTCATGATGGGAGCAACCGTCAGTATCCCTTCATCGGGGTGCGGGATGGGCATCATGACCTGTCCCATCACGGTGGCGACCAGGAGAAGAAAGAAAAGATCGCCAAGATCAACCGTTTTCACATGACTCAGTTTGCCTATTTCCTGGAGAAGCTGCGTTCGATCCGGGAAGGGGAAGGCACCCTGCTCGACAACTGCATGATCGTGTATGGCAGCGGCCTGGGGGATGGCAATGCGCATAACCACGATAACCTCCCGATCCTTCTGGCTGGCCGGGGCGGCGGCACCATCCAGCCCGGACGCCACTTGCGGCTCGAAAAGGAGACGCCCATGACCAATTTGTTCCTCTCCGTGCTCGAGAGGATGGGGGCTCCGGTGGAACGACTTGGTGACAGCACCGGTTTGTTGCCACAGCTCGGAACCTGAGAACGTCCAGTTCCCACGTTCAATTCGATCTCAACTGGCGACGAGGCCGTTCAGGTGGTAATGCCGATGCCGCTTGGAGTCGAACGTTGCTCCCTGCGCCTCAACGCAAGTGATCCTTGAATTTCGGGATGCCCATTTCGCCGCGATCGATCCATTCTTTCATCTTCACCTCGTGCAGCCCTTCCTCGAACAAAACCGTCGCGCCTGGGATGAACGCGTGACGCGGGGCGATTTCCACACCAAGACGGCCCGCGAACGGGACTTTGACGACCCCTTGGCGGCGGTGGACGATTGCGGGTGGTTGGACGGCAACGTGCGGGATCGCCGGCTGCTTTGTCTGGCCGCGGGCGGGGGCAAACATTCGGTCCTATTCGCCGCCGCTGGGGCCGAAGTGACCGTGCTGGACCTCAGCCCGAATATGTTGGAACTCGATCGCCGGCTGGCGGCGCAACGAGGCCTCCGCATTCGGACCGTCACCGGTTCGATGGAAGATCTGTCCATGTTCGGCGAAGCCAGCTTCGAGGCGGTCATTCAGCCGGTCAGCAGTTGTTATGTGCCGGATCTTGCCGCGGTCTATCGCCAGATCGCCCGTGTGACCTGCCCGGGAGGGCTCTACGTGAGCCAGCACAAACAACCGGCTTGTTTGCAAGCGGAGGTCCTGCCTGGAGCCAAGGGCTACCAAATCACCGAACCCTACGAGCGCTCCGGCCCATTGCCGCCGGTGCTGGAGGGTTGCCTGCACCGCGAGGCAGGCACCATGGAGTTTCTCCATCGTTGGGAAGAATTGATCGGCGCACTCTGCCGCAGCGGTTTTGTGATCGAGGACCTCCGCGAACCGCAGCACGGCGACCTCCGCGCAGCTCCCGGCACCTTCCAGCATCGCTCGGCTTATCTCCCGCCCTTCGTCACCGTAAAAGCCCGCCGGGTGAATGGCGGCGCCGGTTCCACCCCAAAGTTGTGGGTGCCGTGAACCTCCAACCGCATGGCCTACCGCCTAAATGATGAGCCGATCCCTCCTGAAGGCGGGGATGATGAGGTGCAGCGTTGCCAGGCGCTCTTATGCAACGGGTCGCCTCCGCAACAGCGTGCGGCCGCCGCCAGGCTGATCGAACTCCGCGCGGAAACAGCCTTGCTGGAGTGTCTTCATTCCTCCCATCCCCGCGCCGTCGAGCTGGCGACGGGAGGTCTCTGGGAATGTTGGATGAATGAACAGGGCCCCTCCGCTCGGCGCGCCATGGAACGCGGCATCCGCAAGATGGACCAAGGCGATCTGCCCGGGGCTTTGGAGATCTTCGGCAGTTTGATCGAAACCTATCCGGGCTGGGCGGAGGCCCACAACAAACAAGCCACCGTCCTTTATCTGCTGGGCAATCCGCGCCTTAGTTATAAGGCCTGCGAGGTGGTGGTGTCGTTAAAGCCCAAACACTTTGGCGCCTGGAACGGCATGGCCCTCTGCGCCGCTCAAATGGAACGCTGGCGCGCCGTTCTCCGGGCCGCCCGCCAGGCGTTCAGCCTGCAACCCAGCGCGTCCGCCAACCTGGATCTGATCCGCCTGGCCGAAGCAAAGCTCGAGGAGGAAAATCGCTGAGGGCATGCAGGTGACGAGGTGACGAAATGATTTTGTCCTGCGCGCAGCTCCTGTGGTAGCCTCTGTTCACTCCCATGAACGCCACAACTGCCGCAGTCCTCATCCTGACCGCACTTCAACTGACGTGGAGTAACACACCCGCGGCGGAGGAGCCGCGTCCGGCTGCTCCGGCGCGACCGGCCGGGACCAACGCCGGCACCACCAATCGCTCGCCGGGACTGGCCAGAGCGAAGCGAAGCCTCGACACCAATGCGTTGAGCAAGTTGGAACAGACCGTCCAACAACGCAAAACCGCGCTCGGGCCCGAACATCCCGAAACGATTCGTTCCATGATCGATTTGGCGGCGGCGTATTCCGCTTCTGGCCGGCTGGCCGATGCACTGCCTCTGGCCGAACAAACCGTGAAATTGTGCAAAAGCAAAATGGGCGCGCTGGATCCAACCACCCTCTCCGCCTCTTATTCCCTGGCCGACATTCAGATCGCTGCCAGGCAATACACCAACGCCGAGCCCTTATTACGAGAGGTATTAGCGTCGGCGCGCAAGACCTATGCGGCGGGCAGTTGGGCGATCGGCGATGCCCTTTCCCTCCTGGGTGAGAGCTTGCTGCGCCAGGGCAAATTTGTCGAAGCAGAGCCCATCCTCCGCGAGGGCACGCCCATCCTGGAGAAGTATCAGCCCAATTTGACTCCGGTGTTCACCGCCCAAACCTTGCTCGGCTGGAGCTTGCTCGAGCAGAAAAAGTTTTCTGAGGCGGAGCCGCTTTTGGTAAAAAGTTACGAGGGCTTGAAGCAACGAGACGTGCAACGCCCCTCGCCGGCTCGTGCTCCGCTTCTGAAGGAGGCCAGCGAACGAATCGTGCGCTTATACGAAGCCTGGGGCAAACCGGATCAAGCGGCCGAATGGAAAAAGAAGCTCGCGGGAGCCAAAAGGCCAACATGAACGTTCGTCTCGCGACGGCCACGGATCTTCCCGGGATCTTGGAGATCTACAATGACGCGGTGCTGCATACCACCGCCACCTATGATTACGAGCCCCGGACGCTCGAGCATCGGACGCAATGGTTTGAAGAAAGGCAGCGCGATGGTTACCCGGTGTTTGTGGCGGTGGACAAGGACGAACGCGTGGTGGGATGGAGCGCGCTCAATCCTTTTCACGCGCGCTTGGGGTATCGGTTCACGTCGGAGAACTCCGTTTACGTGGCTGCCCCGTGGCGCGGGAAAGGGCTGGGCAAACTGCTGCTGGCCCCCTTGATTGAAGCCGCCAAAGCGAGGGGCTTGCACGCCATCATCGCGGCCATCGACGCCGATAACCAGGCCAGCATCAGGCTCCACGCCCAGTTCGGCTTCGAAAAAGTCGGGCACTTCAAACAAACCGGATTCAAATTCGGCCGCTGGCTGGATGTGGTCTATATGGAACGGATCGTGTGATGGGCCCTGCGGCGTGTTTTCCTCTTTAAGGCCTCGACTTGCCTCTTCGGCTTGGCCTAGCTTGCCGAAGCCTTCGCATCAAGATGCTTCTTCAGCATTCAAGGCTTCGATTGTCCGCTCAGGATCAGTTCCAGGGCTGCCTTGGTTTCGTCGATGGCGCGCAGAAGCCGTTCGTCCTTGAGCGATCCACGGTAGCTCTGCAGCAGGCCCAGACGAGACTCAATCAATTTGGCGTCGGAAGGCTTTTCGCGTCCGGCGCCCCCCGCCAATCCTTGAATGGTGAAAGCCCGGAGGCCGGCGGGCACGGTGTCATCGGTGATGATCATCTGAAACAATTCGTTGGCCTGAGCGCTGGGTCCCGCATGGTTAAGGACAGCGTTCATGATGGTGGCTTTTTCGGTTTGGTTCGTCAGGCGCGGATCCTTGTAGGCCGCGTAAAGAGCAGGGACGGACTGTTCCTTGAGGGTGCTATTCAAATAGGCCAGGGCTTGTTTGTCGACCTTGCCCTCGGGTGAAAGGAGCAGTTGACGAGCATTTTCAGTGAACGATTTGTCGCCGAACATGGAGAGGACCCCGTAGAGATAAGCTCGGGCATTGTCATCGAGCCGATTGGGTTGATCGATGGCTGGCGGGTTGGTGAGCAGTTCCTTGGCGGCCTGAATGGCCATCTCCCGATACTTGTCCGGCGCTTCCTCCTGCAGCACCCGCGCGATGTAGGCTACTTCCACACCTCGACCGGTCGATTCCAACACCTCCGCCAGGATGCCCTGCGCGGTCTCCCCACCGATCTGATCCAACACATCCACCAGCCCAAGACGCAACGACGGTGGGACCAGAAAGTCCGTCCGCGTGATGTTCCGCGACTGGAATCCGCTCCGGCTCACCCGGTCTCCGGATTCGTTGAGAGCGTCGCTGCTGAAGTCGACGTCCTTGTTCTCCTTGAGGAAACCCTGGATCACCGGCAACGCTCCTGGCCCCCACTCGACCAGCGTCTGCAAATGGTGAACGATCTGACGGAAAACCCGGTTGCGCGTCGCTTCGCCCGCGGTGGGGTTAAGCTTCAGAAGACGTTGCAGGATTTCCCCGGGCGCCGGACGGTTGGTGGCGGTGGTCGATAGGGTTTGCGTGACCGTCCGGACACTGCCAGGTCGTTGGCGGGCTTCCCTCAGCGCTTGTTCCAGGAATGCTTTTTCCCCTTGCCAGGCGGCTTCCGCGGCGGCCAGTTGCGCCATCTGCTTCTGTTGCCGCTCGCTCGCCAGAAACCAGCCCGCGCCTAATCCGATCAACGCCGCCAACAAGACGACCAGCGCTGCTTTCATGACATACAAATGATGATGGCCGTTGGCACCCGGAGGTCCCTTAACCCCCGGTCGTGGGCGACCCTGCCTTGGCCAGCGAAGGACCGCGCTCCTGCTCGTGACGTTGCCGAGCCGCCGCCAGATCGAATCGATCGTTGTCCGGATGTGCGGCGTCCAGCGGCGAAATAGCCCGGAGTTGGGCGATCATTCTCGGCAAATGCGCCAGCAAATAGTCCACGTCCGATTCCTGGTTATACACCCCCAGACTGAACCGAAGACTGCCTCGAGCTCGCAACGGGCTCACGCCCATCGCGGTTAAAACATGCGACGGATCCACCGAACCGGTGGTGCAGGCCGACCCGCTCGACGCGCAAATGCCCGCCTGATCCAACATCATCAACGCCGCCTCCGCCTCTACAAAATCAAATCCCAGGTTACTCGTGTTCGGCAAGCGCGGCTCGCGCGCCCCGTTCCTGACACAATTCGGCACTGTCCCGAGCAGCGTTTGCTCCAGCCGATCCCGCAGCGCCCGGACGCGGGTGTTCTCCTCCTCTTGCCGGGCCATCGCCAGTTCGGCGGCCCGTCCGAAGCCGACAATGTACGGAACGTTCTCGGTTCCGCCGCGCCGCCCCCGCTCCTGGTGTCCGCCCACCAAGTATGGTTGGAAGCGCGTGCGCCGTTTCACATACAACGCGCCAATTCCTTTGGGCGCATGCAGCTTGTGCGCCGAAAGCGACAGAAAATCCACTTCCGTGGAACGCACGTCCACTTGGATCTTGCCCGCCGCTTGCACGCCGTCCGTGTGGAACAAAACATTCCTGCTCCGACAGATGGCCGCAATCTCGTCGATGGGAAAAATGACGCCGGTCTCATTGTTGGCCCACATCACCGACACGATCGCGGTGTCGGGCCGGATGGCTCGATCCAGCAAATGGATGTCGAGCGACCCGTCGGATTCCACCGGCAAATACGTGATGTCATAGGCCCGGCGTTGCAGGAACTCCCCGTACTTCAGGTTGGCGGAGTGTTCGACGGCCGTCATCACCACATGCCGTTTTCCTGGATGCAAAGCCAGAGCGCTGTGGATCGCCGTGTTGTTGCTTTCCGTCCCGCAACTCGTGAAGACGATCTCCTTCGGGTCGGCATTGAGCAGTGCGGCGACTTTGGCCCGCGCTTCGTCCAGATGCGGCCTGACCCGCTGCCCAAACTGATAGGCGCTCGAGGCGTTGCCCCATTGCTCGGTCAAGAACGGCATCATGGCCTCCACCACCTCCGGTGCCACTCGCGTGGTGGCATTGTTGTCGAAGTAGTAGATCGGTGAGAGCGGCGGTTGACTCATAGCGGCGCGAGCGAAACGAGAGGCACTTTACGTGCCGGGCAAACTCGTCACGAGATTATTCTTCGGGAACGCTTTTGCCCGGGCGCATTCACGTGCTGCCCCGGAGCGCGGCCTTCAGGCCGCATCAGCGTCCGGACGACATTGGCGTAACCGTTGACCACTGGCGTGCGGACGATGAAAGCGGCGTAAACGCCGCGCTCCTCAGCGCTTATGTCGGGGACAAGATACGCCCCTTTTGCCCCGTAGCAGCCGACATGAGGAGGCCTGCCTGAGCTTGTCGAAGGGGCTCACTCTTTCCGAACCCTCTGGGACAGAGTGAGCCTCCTGACGTCGGCTGCTACTGAGAGGCGATGCCATACCCGGCCGAGGGGCGGCGAGGCGGCGAGGCGGCGAGGTTGAGTCTTGACAATTTCGAGCGGCCGGTAAATATTACTAACTTAAGTGACAAAGTTATGATTACCTCACCGCCTGGCAAGCCCACTCATAACGAGCTGATTAAGCAGGCCACCCCCACGTT